>CAZVWH010000018.1:0-37835 GCA_964631175.1 uncultured Pirellulales bacterium
ACGTACGTAAAGCGCGTAGCTCTCCGTAAGGAGTCCCTAGGACTGCCACAGGTACGTGCTTTACGTATATGGCTTTTTCTTTCTATTTATTGTTAGGGGAAAACAAAAAGTTTGTAGGGTGTGTCCACACACCGATACGCTTGTAATGACGGAATGTATCGAGATTCGAGTATCTACTCATTATATGCTTTCCGTGTAAAGATCGAACTCAGTGGCGGCGCGGTTTTTTAGTGTCCGCTGGAGCAATTTGTTAGGTGCTAAATGGTCACTATTCTAATTCAATATCCCGCTTCTAAGCAGGAACAGCCAGCCGATTTGTCCCACAAATCTACTTATCCATACGCTTGGCAACTGGAATTTCCTCATAGCTGTTCATCATATATTTTGTAAGCGTCTGTTCAAATGTCTTCCTCCCTTCTTCACGTGCCTTTTGATGAATCTCCCAGATTGCCTCTATGGCCGCTTCAAAAATGGGTGCCCAAGATGATACGACCGCAACTGTTAGGACAGATTTGCTAATGTGGCGTAGCCGCAGCTCTTTCACTTTATTCTCGAAAGCATCCACTTTCGCTGTGCCCATTGTATTTAGGTATTCTTCTTTAGGATTGTTAACCTCGTAATCTGATGCATCGGTGATTGCTTTCTGGAGATAGCTATTAATTTCTGATTTCGCTTGACGATATAGGTCTGCAGCGTCATCGTCCTCCGGTTTGGTAATTCCATCCATAGACTTAAGCTCGCTTGCAGATGAAGATGCACGATCAATGTCCTTATACGCCAGAGCCAAGCCATCAGTATTCTTCACGGTGAACGCGCAGCCTGTCAGACCGAAGATGCTAACTACAACTAATATTAGAAATGCAAAGTGTGTCTTTTTCATTTTATGTTTTCTCCTTTTGGCTCGATTTTCGCCTGATTACTCATTATATGGTTTCCGTATAAGGGCCATGGTCTAGCACATTTGCCGTATAACACACCCATTTTCAATGCAAACGCCCAAAACATGAACCGCTAATCAAAGATGTTCCCGCCCGTTAATGAGAAATTTATACTATTCCAGCAGGATTTTCAATTAAAAATACAATTTGAGATTGCCATCCAATAAAAGATGGTGATTGGTAATGAGTTAAATGGAGGTGAAGTTGACCGTCGCCGTGCTCGTCTCGACAAAGGCCTCCGCCGAAGCAGAACCGGCGATGGCTAAACAATAACCCAATTGACCGGCACCGCAGGGGTGCCGGCTAACCAAATTAAAATCCGTGTTAATCTGTGAAATCCGTGGTTTAGATTTCCAACCGCCGCAATTTTATTGACCGGCACCGTGCCAAAGTTGACCGTCGCCGTGCTCGTCTCGACAAAGGCCTCCGCCGAAGCAGAACCGGCGACGTCTAAACAATAACCTGCCACGTTAGTGTTAGTCAGTGTTTTAGCAGATTCCTCGGCTGCGCTCGGAATGACAAGGAAAGGTCCGTGCCCGTCTGTGTCATAGTCCATGTTCGTCCGTGTTTTTCAACCAAATGAGAAGGTATGAATTGTGATTGGTCGAAGGATAACGATTCTGAATTCTGATTGACAGTGCAGTCCACAATAAATAAAGTGGAACCAATGGCAAAAACACTCTACATAATTGATGGTCACGCACATATTTACGCAGCTTATTTTGCTCCGATGCGTCAAAGATTGACAAGCCCAGCCGGTGAGCCAACTAAGGCTACCTATATTTTTACAACCGCTATGATAGGTCTTATCCAACGTAGAAAGCCCGATATGCTCGTGGTAGCGATGGATAGTATCGCCCCGACCTTTAGAAGCGAAATGTATTCGCAGTACAAAGCTAACCGCCCGCCGATGCCTGATGATATGCCGATTCAAATAAAGCAAATCGAGCAAATCCTCGAAGCGATGAATATCCCCATGTTACGGGTGGAAGGCTTCGAGGCCGACGATATAATCGGCACCTTGGCCAAAAAGGCCGGTGCTGACGGATACGATTGTTTAATCTGCTCAAAGGACAAAGATGTCCTTCAATTGCTCGATGACCATATCAGTACGTTCGATATAAAGACCGATACCGCTATGGGTGCCGTAAAGATGGTCGAAAAGATGGGGATTAGACCTGAGCAATTTACCGACTGCCTCGCCCTGCAGGGCGATACCTCAGATAATGTCCCCGGCATACCGGATGTCGGCCCAAAAACCGCTCTGGACTGGATTCGAAAATACGGCTCAATCGAAGATCTTTATAAGCACATCGACCAGATAAAAGGCAAACGTGCTGAAAACCTAAAAAAGTTTAAAGAGCAGCTCACTCTGGGTAAAAAATTAGTCACTATTGATTGTGATATCCCTCTGAACGTAGATTACGATGCTCTGGCTGTTAAAGAATTTGACAAAGAAAAACTTGCCGGCATTTTCACTGAGCTTGGATTTAACCGCCTCCTTACACAACTCGGATTACTCGATGCTCGATCCTCCGACGATAGGCGTCCTGTGGAGATGCTTGATTCTCGTCAAGTATCCGGCATCCGTCAACCAGCATCCACCAAGACAGTAAGTCACGATTACCGGCTTATAGATATGCAGGGAAAATTTGATAGATTTGTAAACGAGTTGAAAAAGCAAAAATATTTTGCCCTCGATACCGAAACTACATCTGTGCAGCCGATGCGAGCAGACCTTGTAGGTATCAATTTTTCCTGGAGGCAGCAAAGCGGATTCTATCTGCCCGTAAGAGCGCCGATGGGCGCAAAGCATCTCGACCTAAAAACAGTCCGGCGCGAATTAGCGACCATATTGGCAGACGAAAATGTAAAAAAAATCGGCCAAAACATAAAATACGATATGCTGGTACTGCAAAACGCCGGCATGCCTGTAAAAGGGATTTACTTTGATACTATGGTTGCTTCATATTGTCTCGACCCCGGCCGCAGAAATCACTCATTGGACCAAATGGCACTGGACTTTCTAAATTACGAGTGCGTCCCTATCTCAGCCCTCATAGGCAAAGGCAAAAACCAGCTCACTTTCGATATGGTGGACACCGAAGCCGCCTGTGAGTATGCCGCTGAAGATGCCGACATAACTTGGCAGCTTTACTTGAATCTTAAAAATCGTCTCGACGCAGAACCTTTACTAAAAAAGTTATTTTTTGAAGTTGAGATGCCTCTCGTCTCGGTCCTTGCCGCTATTGAGTATAACGGCGTTTCGCTCGATATAAAGCTTCTGCGAGAGATGTCCGGCAAGCTCAATGAAGCAGTCAAAGAGCTCTCCGACCGGATTTATGAGCAGGCTGGGACGGTTTTTAATATTGATTCTCCAAAGCAGCTTGCTGAAATAATTTTCGACAGACTCGGTCTTAAATCCATTCGCGTTGGCAAAGCCAGTCGAAGCACGGATGCAGCGGTGCTGGAACAATTGGCAGGCCAGCATCCAATTGTCGAGCTGATTCTTCAACACCGGATGTTAAGCAAATTGCAAAATACATACGTCGATAAGCTCGGCTCGTTAATCAATCTGCGAACCGGCAGAGTACACGCTTCATTCAATCAGACAGTTACAGCAACCGGTCGATTAAGCTCCAGCGACCCAAATTTACAGAACATCCCGATTCGTACCGAGCTTGGCAGCAAGGTTCGCTCCGCATTTATACCGGAGGATAAAGACGGCTGCATATTAAGTGGTGATTATTCACAGGTGGAGCTTCGCCTATTGGCGCATTTCTCAAAAGACCAGGCTTTGACGGCTGCTTTTGCTGCTGACCAAGACATTCATCGCTTCGTGGCTTCGCAGATTTTCAATGTGCCGCTCGATGAGGTGACAAGCGAAATGCGCTCACGCTGCAAAGCGGTCAATTTCGGCATCATTTACGGCCAGGGTGCCTTCGGCCTGTCACGCTCCATAGGCATAAGCCAGGCCGAGGCCAAAAAGTTTATTGAAGATTATTTTGCCCGCTATAAATCAATCCGAAAATTCATGGACGATTGCATAGCGAAAGCAAAACATACCGGCTACGCCAAGACCATTCTGCACCGCCGACGAAAAATCACGAACCTGGCCAACAAAAATTACAATAAGCGTGCCCAGGCTGAGCGCTTGGCAGTCAACACGGTTATTCAAGGCTCAGCAGCCGATCTAATCAAGATCGCGATGATAACTATTCAGCGGAAAATCGAGAAAGAGCACTTGCCTGTAAAACTTATCTTGCAGGTTCACGACGAGCTGGTTTTTGAGCTTCCAGCCGCTGAAGCCGAAAAACGTGCAAGCTGGATAAGCAAGGAAATGACGGAGGCAATAAAGCTCGATGTCCCTCTCAAGGTTGATATAAGCTACGGCCCAACCTGGCTTAAATAATCTTTCCGCAATAAAAAATGCTGGGAATAATTCAAGAAAATTGGTACAATCGTAACAAGATTGCAGGTGTCGAATACATTCTTATCAGGAGGAGCAAGAAGTGGGCCTGGCCATTCTGCGAAAATGTGTAGTTTAACCAAAGATCTTCGGTTGTTAAAGCTTCAAAGTTCTGCGATGATATTGATTGTCTTATGCTTTTCCATCTCCTTGGCTCAGGCACAATATGGCGGTGGCAGCGGAACGGCGGAGGATCCATACCTTATCGAAACGGCTGAGCAGTTCAATGCAATCGGTGCTAATCCCTCTGATTGGGATAAGCGTTTTAAGCTAATGGCTGATATTGATTTGAGTGAACTTACAGAAGAAACTTTCAATATCATTGGTCAGTGGATAGCTTGGGGTTCTACCAATAATAAGCCGTTCACAGGTGTTTTTGATGGCAATGGCAAGACAATCTCAAATTTCAGCTATACTTCTACAAGCGGAGACGGCATCGGACTTTTTGCATACGTTAGGGGGCGAATCCAGGACCTGGGATTGGTCAATCCGAAAGTCGATGCCCAAGGATGGAACGTTGGCTCGCTGGCAGGTTACCTGGATGAGGGAAGAATCAGTGGCTGCTATGCCAAAGGCGCTAACGTTTCAGGCTATAAATGTGTCGGTGGTCTGGTAGGAATAAACGATGGCATAATCACAACCGGTTACTCAAGCGGCCAGGTTTCAGGTGACACATTTGTCGGCGGATTGACGGGTCTTCTCGGACCAGGTTTAGTAACCAATTGCTATTGCTCTGCTGTCGTTTCAGGCAACCAGGATGTCGGTGGACTTGTGGGCTTCACTGACCACGAGTTTAGCACAATCAGCGACAGCTATGCTATTGGCAATGTCATTGGAAACATATATGTGGGTGGTCTTGTAGGACAAATTGAACGCGGAGCAGCCACCAAGTGCTATTCGGCAGCCAGTGTCACCGGCAACCAATATGTTGGCGGCTTCGTGGGATATACGAGGGCATTGGCAACTGTCTGGAACTGTTTATGGGATATTCAAGCCAGCGGCCAGCCAGCAAGTGCCGACGGCATAGGCAAGACAACGACTGAGATGCAGACAATAAATACGTTCATTAACTGCGGCTGGGATTTTCACAATATTTGGACGATTTGCGAAGGTATGAATTATCCTGTCTTGCTGTGGCAGATTCCTGTTGGAGATTTTCGCTGTCCGGATGGAGTAGAAATGATTGACTTTGCATGGTTTGCACAGCAATGGAGGCAGAACAACTGCGGACCAGCTAACTACTCCTGCGACGGTATGGACCTTGACCTGTCCGGCTCAGTGGATTTTCTCGATCTCGCTATCTTCACCAGCCACTGGCTGGAAGGCATTGCACCATAACAATCAGTTTTTGCAAGGCAACAGAAGAAATATGACACGACCACATATCATTGCTGCTTTTTTGCTCGGACTTTTCGTTTCCGGATGCACCAGAAATTCGAGTGTAATTTGCTTTGCTCCGGTGGAACCTTTTGAGCCTAAATCGGGAGCCGAATTGTTTGAAGAGTTCACCCATCAAGTTCCATTTAAGGTAAAACCCAAGCATTTTATATGCAAATACAAATCTAACCACCTGGTCGGCTGGGCGATTGTTCGCTCAAATAAAAAAAGGGAAATCGTCAAGCAAAAGTTGAACCAATCATCATCTCTAACATGGCTACAAGTCGAGCCTTTAACACGACAGCTCAAAGCCATATTCAAGAAAGAGTGGAGACAGTCACAAGCAGTTGCACATCCTAAAAAGGAATTAAACAGCCCCCGCGTCTTCCTGTTGAAGACAAGAGCAGAGGCAGACAGTAATGAACCCTGAGCTAAGTGAAAATTATGAAAATGGTATTTAGCTCTGTGGCTCGTCCGAGTTCGTCGAGGTTAATTCATTACAGGGTTTTATTGCAATGCACTCCTACCGCATCTTGCGGATACGAACCTCAACTGTGTTTGAATCCTTCAATAAATTGACAAGCAAATTCGGATCTGTTTGTCCATAGTGATACGGATACAGAATCTTTGGCTCAAATGTTTTAGCAGCATCTGCTACCATCTCAGGTGACATTGTATAGGGTAAATTCATAGGCAGAAAAGCTATATCAATGTTCTCTAAACTTTTCATTTCAGGTATGTTTTCTGTGTCACCGGCTATATAAACTCTTTTATCGCCAAAAGTAATCACATAGCCGTTACCTCGTCCCTTGGGATGAAAAGGCTGTCCTTCGGATCGCTTATGTGCAATATTATAGGCAGGTACCGCCTCGATTCTCAGCCCGCTGACAGCTCGTACATCGCCATTCTGCATAATAATTCCGCCGGGCACTCTTTCCGCACAGGCTGTAGTTAACACTATGCTGGTGGCTGCTTTTCTGAGAATGTCTATAGCCTTTGTATCAAAGTGATCGCCGTGCTCATGCGTAATTAAAATAAGATCAGCCTTAGGCATTTCGGCATAATCTGCCAGTTTGCTCCATGGATCCACATGAATGATTTTGCCCTTGAAGGCGAACATCAATGTACTGTGTCCGATGAAGGTGATTTTCAGATCACCGGTGCTCGTTTTGATGGTATCGGCCTCATATTTCTGCTCCTTCTCGGTCTTGAGTTGTTCAGCACCTTTAACTTGCATACGAATCGAATAGAGCGACGTTCTGGCTGTGATAAAAAGTCTCTGTCTATTCTCTCCGCCGAAACAGACATTAGCCGGCCTCTCAGGGACATCAATTGTCTCAATCTTCCGGCCTTTTTTGTTATAGACCGCTACCTCGTTGGTAGTTAGATAAACATTGCCCTGGTTATCTATAGTCATCCCATCCGAACCTTCCGGTGCAAACAGCTTCTTGTTCGACAAAGTTCCATCCTGATTCATGGTGTAAACAAAGGTTTTGTTTCCGCCGTGGTCGGCAACGTAAAGCAGTTTGCCATCGGCAGTACCTATCAATCCGTTAGGCCTGACCATATCATCTATCACCCTGATGAGCCTTTTGCGGTCAGGGGCTAAATAATATACATGCTCACCGTCCTGCTCCATATCATGTCTGCTCCCATAGCGGGGGTCGGTAAAGTAAATACCTCCATTCGGGGCGATCCAGAGGTCGTTTAGACTATTGAATTTTTTGCCGTCATATTTGTCAGCCAGCACCGTTACCTTGCCCTGTGGGCCGATCGATACTAATTGACGCTCAGCTCCTTCACAGGCTATGAGGTTTCCTGCTTTATCAAAGTAAAGGCCGTTGGCCGCTCTTGAGTCTTTGCGGAAGGTGGTCAGTTTACCATCCAGGGACCACTTGTGAATTCGATTATTGGTGATATCCGTAAAGAAAATATTGCCCTCGGCATCGGCTGCCGGGCCTTCTGTGAATCGAAAGCCGTCGGCAAGCTTTTCCACTTGTGCACCAAATGCAACGACCTCTGCTCTTTGAGCGTTAGAAACCGCTGCTCCTGCTGCCAACAACAACATTATCAAACCATACATTCGCCTATTCATTTTGAACCTCCCTTCACTTTTTTAAATTTGAAGTAAGAACTCTACTAATCCCCTTTATGCAAAGAATGGCAACATTTATCTGTTCGATCTCATTTGTCGGCAGGACTGTCAGGATCGTGTTTTGCTATAGATTTATTAAGAAACCTGGTTAGTTTTGCAAGGCCGATCAGCACAACAATTGCAATGATAGTTGATATAACCGCCAGACTATAGAATTCTGCTCCGCAGGCCGTTCCGATACTTGCAACCAGCCAGATTGTTGCAGCAGTCGTTAAGCCATGAACGCCGCCGCGGTCCTGTATGATAGCGCCGGCCCCTAAGAAGCCAACACCGGTCACTATCTGAGCCGAGATTCTCGTCAAAGAGCCGCCGGGTTCGGCCATCTGTTTTGAGATGATAGTAAAAACCGCTGCGCCGAGACATATCAGCATATTTGTCCGCAGCCCAGCAGCTTTTCTTCTGGTCTCCCTCTCCAGTCCAATTGCTGCTCCAAGAACAACGGCCAGGATTATTCCTAACAGGTCATTAGGCCAGACCATAGCTTTACCTTTCTATTAGCGACTCATCGACCTGCATACCGAAGTGTCTGCCGACCTTTTCGATATGGCCAAGCACTTTGTCACCCGGCTTTAAATTAGTGATTGAAACAGCTTTTCCCTCAGGACTGACCAAGCGAATCGTCTCTGCGTTTTGAAGAACCAAGCTAATCGGCTGGCCCTGGGCCTCGGCTTCGATGAGTATCATAGGCCTTTTTTCGATCTTGTTTCGGCCAAGGTATGCGGTTTGGCTTTGGCCTTGAAAGTCCACTAACATCACTTCATCGCCGGCTTTTAAATCTGCCAGATATTTGGTTTTGCCGCCCGGCGTTAGGGTGTATGCGTGCACGGCACCGGCGTTGACGCGGAATGGCCGGGACGCCACGTAAGGATTGTCGATGGACTCGGAGTGTATTAAGAAAAAGCCGGCAGCGGTATTGCCGACGAGCATCCCTTCGCCTACGGTCATTTGTGTGCAGGTGTCAAGGCAGGCACGGTCGCCCATGCCGAGCTGTTTCGTGCTCGTGATGGTAGCTGTAACTAAAGTGACTTTATCGCTTATGCCGTATATAATTTCAGCGGTCTTTTTAATCTCATTTACGTCTTTGGTATTTAGCAGCACGCCATCGACGCCCTTTTCGAGTATCTCGACCATAAGTTTGGCCTGCTCTGAGTTCTCGACCTGTACCATAATATTTTTACCTCGTCGGGCGAGCAGATTCTCTATCGGGATAATCGTCCAATCGAGCATCCTAAGCACAGCGATTTTGTCGGTCGGCACCGCAGCGGCTTTATCTTCGTCAGCCTTGCCGGATATATCTATGAACTCGACATCTATGCCCGGCTTTATGTCGCCGTTTTTCTCGACGGTTTTGATTTTGCCGAACTGGAGGACGGTTTCGCTTTTACCATCCGGCAGCACTACTGCTTCAGCTCCGCTTTCCAGCGCCGCTATAGCGAGGTCTTTTTCATACGGAACAACATTTACCCACAGTTTTTTCATCGTTTTTTCCTTAGCTTGTCTTGTCATTCCCACGCCAAGCGCTTGTTGCCGAACTATTTTTGCAACAGTTGAGATTGCCACGGCCTACTTTGTAGGCCTCGCAATGACATCGAAATAGAGCCCCTTGTCATTGCGAGGAGCTAAGCGACGAAGCAATCTCTGGTTTGGCAATAGACCCGCCAAGCAGAAAGCCAAGAACGCTTTATCAGTTTGTTTGTCTTTACGCAAGATTAAACGCAAATTAGCCCAACCTGTCAACATCTTTCAACAGATCAGCTTATACCAAGTGTACTTAATTACAGCGTTTTTACTGGGTTATCTGATGTGGTTCACGGCTCTGCTGAGCCAATAAATATTGGTAAGCGTTCACGGGAAAACCGCATTTTTGTCATTGCGAGCGAAGCGAAGCAATCTAAAATCGTACGTTTTTGAGATTGCTTCGGCCTAAAGGCCTCGCAATGACACAAAAACGCCTTATTTTCTGCGTGAACGGTTACAAATATTGAATCCACAAGCTGGCTCAAATATATGAGACGCAAGGATTAATCATAATTAGTATTAGCAGTTTCTGCTAAAAGAAACTGCTAATAGCTTCGGACTTATATTTATATGTTGGTGTAATCCAATTGTACTTAATTTCAGCGTTTTTTACTGGGTTATCTGGTTTGGTTCACGGTGCTTCTGAGGTAACAACTATAAAATCTGCCTTCTGCCTCAAGTATATGTGGCGCAAGAATTAATTACAATTGGTATTATTGGCCGATCATCTGAAATAGTCCGTGTTTGTTAAACCTAAGCTTGACATCGGCCCATTATTCTGGTAGAGAGGTAAAGCATTAAAGCTTTTATGACGGTTTAGTAATATGTGTAGTGTAAGAGGCGATATTCAAATCAAGACGATGGATTATTTTTGGCGAATTCCGTGTATCTACAATGAGGCAGGTCTGAGCGGCATCATTATTTTGATTATAGAGCAGAGGTTAAAGCTGCCCTGAGACAGGTATATTGAGAGTTTTGAGCCTTCCAGAGCAGCAAGCTCTGGAAGGCTTTTTTTGTTAGTGCTTGAACCACAGATTTCACAGGTGATCACAGATTAACACAGATTTGGAGTTAAAAGGTGATATTGACAGGTGTATTTTTGATGCTTATCATACAAGGTTCGATTTGGGAACGATTTTGAGGATTGATTAAATGTCAGACATAAAAGAAAAAGGTTATCGTGATACTTTGAATTTGCCTAAGACCAGCTTTTCTATGAAGGCCAATCTGGTGCAGCGTGAGCCGCAGATGCGTAAAGAATGGTCGAAGATGGACATCTACAGCAAGATAAGACAGGCCCGTAAAGGTGCTCCTTTATACACCTTGCACGATGGGCCACCTTATGCCAATGGCAATATCCACATGGGCCACGTCATAAATAAGGTGCTCAAAGACTTTGTTGTTAAATATAAGACAATGACCGGCTTTGACGCCCCTTATATACCCGGCTGGGACTGTCACGGCCTTCCCATTGAGTCAAAGGTCACAGAGCAGCTCGGTGAAAAGATTCGCCAGATGAGCAAGCCCGACATCCGCAGCGACTGTATGAGATACGCCAGTAAATTCGTCAAGGTGCAGAGCAACCAGTTTCAGGAATTAGGTATTTTCGGCGATTTTGAGAATCCGTATCTAACCTACAAGCCTCAGTACGAAGCCGGTATTCTGGAAGTATTCGCTGAGCTGGTGGACAAGGGATTGGTTTATAAGCAATTAAAACCCATCCATTGGTCGATTGGTTGTGAGACAGCTCTGGCAGAGGCGGAACTGGAATATAAAGACGTTTCGTCGCCGAGCATCTTCGTGAATTTTCCTGTTGCCAAAAAGAGCATTCCAAAGCTCATCGAGCTTGGATTGGTAAAAGAAAGTGAAGCTAACAATACCAAAGTTTGTTTTATGATATGGACGACCACTCCCTGGACTTTAGCAGCTAACTTGGCGATAGCGGTGCATCCCTACTTAGATTATACGACGATAAGCTATGAAAGAAATGGACAGAAGCTCGTCTCGATATTGGCAGCCGACCGGCTTGAGGCGGTAGTCACGGCAGGCAGTCTACCTGTCCTGAGCAAAGTCGAAGGGAAACAAGGACAATACAGTGTCGTCAAAAAAGCAGTCAAAGGCAGTGAGCTTGAAGGGCTGCGCTACGTGCATCCTTTTGTCCAGAAGAATCCGACAAATAAAGACGCCTTCATGATTATTCTTGCTGAGTACGTCACGACCGAAGATGGCACAGGGCTTGTTCATACCGCACCGGGACACGGTGTTGAAGACTATGTATCCGGCCAAACGTACAATCTGGAAACTTATTCGCCGGTAATGGCGGACGGACGGTACGATGATACCGTGCCGGATTGGCTGCGAGGCCTGAATGTCCTTGAGGTGGATAAGGTCGTCAACAAGTATCTGGACGATAACGGTTTTCTTTTTGCTGAAAGTGAAATTACACACAGCTATCCTCATTGCTGGCGGAGCAAAGGCCCGGTTATATTTCGGGCAACTGAACAATGGTTTATTAGTGTGGATAGAGAATTACCGGGCGTGGGAAAGAGTTTACGTGACATGGCGCTGGACAGTATTAATAACATCAGATGGATTCCTGCGTGGGGCCAAAAGCGTATCGCTGGCATGTTGGAGTCTCGGCCCGACTGGTGCATCAGCAGACAGAGGAGCTGGGGACTTGCCATACCGGCTTTTATCAGCTCGTCTGGTCAAAACATTATGACAAAGGAATCCGTCTTAGCGGTGGCTAAGCATATCGCCGAGAAAGGCTCGGATACCTGGTTTACGGATTCACCGCGTCAGATTTTGGGCGAGGATTTTGAGCTGCCGGATGGATTCAGCTTTGATGACCTAAAAAAAGAAGAGAACATCTTTGATGTCTGGTTTGAATCCGGTTGTAGCTGGCACAGTGCCGCTGTAAAGGCCGGCTGGCCGGTGCCGGTGGACCTATACCTTGAAGGCTCGGACCAGCACCGCGGATGGTTTCAACTGTCACTTCTGCCGGCTTTAGGGGCGATAGCTAAGGCGCCGTATAAGGGCGTTCTAACACATGGTTTCACTGTTGATGAAAAAGGAATAAAGCAATCCAAGTCCTTAGGCAATTATGTCAATGCACAAGATGAGATAGCAAAATACGGCTCTGATATTCTTCGGCTGTGGGTAGCCAGCGTCAATTATCAGGAAGATATCCGCTGTAACGATGAGCTGATAGGACGAACGCAGGACGCCTACCGGAAAATCAGAAATACGCTTAGATTTCTGCTCGGCAATACTTTCGATTTCGACCCCAATGCTAACAGCATAGCCTATAATGATATGTTTGAGGTCGATAAATGGGCGTTGCAGCAGCTGCAGAAGCTCATTACCGATGTGACAGAGGCCTACGAGAGCTTTACCTTTCACAGGGTCTTTACACTTGTTTTCAACTTCTGCACCGTGGAGATGAGCAATATCTATATGGATGTGTTAAAGGACCGGCTCTACTGTGACGCTCAGGACAGCTTGTCACGCCGTAGTGCACAGACCGCGATGTTTAAAATCCTCGATTGTCTTATCAGAATGTTAGCGCCTGTTTTGGTGCACACAGCGGAGGAAGCGTGGCGAGCAATGAAATCCGAGGGGCAGGAGACGGAGAGCATACATTTGGCTGAGATGCCGAAAGTCGATGACTCAATCGACTTCAAAAACGCTGAGAAAAGATGGCAAAAGCTGATGGATCTGCGTGACGAGGTACTGCGCGTTTTGGAAGGTCTTAGGCAGGAGAAAAAGATTGCCAGCAATCAGGAAGCGTGTGTGAATATCTATTGCGCTGATGAAGAATTAGTCGGGCTTTTAGAGGAGTTTGGCCTCGAACAGTTTGCGGCTCTTTGTATTGTCAGTGAGGTAAAGCTGCAAAAAGCTACAGATGAGACCACAGTGACGGCTGAAAAGAGCAGCTACAGCAAATGTCAGCGGTGTTGGAACTATTGGCCCAGCGTCGGAGTGAATAATGACCATCCCGACCTTTGCAAGCGCTGTGTTGAAGTCGTTCGCGGCTGATTGAATTCATCACGACTTTGCTATTATTAACAGGTTCGACAAGCTCACTATAAACTTGTAAAAGAGCTTTTCTACAGAGAATACCGGACAGGGCAAACTTTTGTCTTCCGTTATCTGTCCTCCGCTTTCTGTCTTCTGTCAGCCGATTCGAAAAACTTGTCCTGAGCGAAGCCTGCGGTGAGCGCAGTCGAACCGTCGAAGGATTGGCTTTGTCCCGTCTTGAGCGACCTGTGGTGAGCGAACCTGTCTTGAGCGTAGCCTGCACTGAGATTTGTCGAAGTGTCGAAAGAGCCGAACCAAGTCGAAGGATTGGGTTTGTTTCCCCAAAGTCGCCGGCATGATTCATTTTCATAATCCTTTTGTAAATAGTAGCTTACGTTTATTCTGGCTTTTTTGAAATTGGCTTTATTTTGCATAATTAGTGTCAATTTTCCCCTCTAATTTGCCTCATTTTGTTGTACTGGCTTTGCCATTTGGCGGATTTTTGCTCATTTTGCTGAGCGGCGAATATTTGTGATTCTGCGGCTCCGTCCAAGCAAGGCCGGATCTTCGATCCGTCTAATGAGAGCCGGATCTTCGACATTAATAATCTCCCCCTAATTTACCCCGTGAGATAGGCTGTAAATCATAGAAATGACTTTATCTCATAGGGTGAACCCCGTGAGATAGGCGCAGCCGCCATCTAACGGGGTGAACTCTCAATGGATTGCACTCTTCGATATCTGTTAATCGTGACATGCTATTCGATATACGATATACTATATACCATATTTGATGTCACATTATACAATATCAAGCGTTAATTTTCAAGCAAAATCTGTTCTCGATCCTCGATCCTCGAATCTTGATACTGGATGTCCTTCGACCCGGCTCAGGACGGGCTTGATTCTCAAGACAGTCGTTCTGCTGTCCATAGTTTTCAATAAATCTTTTTAGCGTTAACATACTATATACGTAAAGCGCGTACGCGCTTTACGTACGTGACTATTTTGCGATTGATAGTTAAAGTGGAACAAAGGTTAAATAAAAGAACGGGCAAGGAAAAAATTATATCGATCAAAAATACCCCTCTGGATGGTAAGATTATTGCACTACCTGTTAATACCACCTAGTGGACATAAAGTGATTTTGTATTTGTTTTGGTAGGGTGGGACTCGCCCCACCATTTTCTCTACATAGCTTGGCAGCATCATTGAGTTCTAAAGAGCAATTTAAAGGATTATTTGAATCCGTAAATCGCTTGATTTTCAAGACAGTCGCTACGCCGCTCATACGTAAAGCGCGTACGCGCTTTACGTATATTGCTTTTCTCCTGTTGTTGGTTGTTTAGACCAAACAAAAGAATGAGAAAGAAGTAAATTATATCAAGCCAAAAAACTTCTCTGGTTCGTAAAATAACTGCACTACTTGTTAATACCACATAGTGGACATAAAGTGATTTTGTATTTGCTTTGTTAGGGTGGGCTATCCCGCTACGGCTTGGCCTTCGCCAAGACGAGTCGCCGAGACGAGTGCCCACCAACTTCTAAATGGTCCGGCCTTCGTAGCCTGCCTGCGCTTAGCCACTTCGGCGAAGGCAGGCCACTACGGCGGAGAAGGCTGTGTGGAGCAAACTCTACATTCTCCGTAAGGAGTCCTTAGGACTTGTAGCCTTGAGCCTGTCATCCGCCGGTAAAAAGAAATTGGTATGGTGTTTGCAGATTTATCCTTGCTTGTCTTTGCGAGGCTCAAAGGGCCATGGCAAACTAATTCTTGAGACAATGCTCCTGCCTTGTTATTGCTACGTAGTTTTAAGACTACATAGCTTGGAAGCACCATTAAATTCTAAAGAGATAACAATAAATTGTAGGGTGGGGCTTACCCCACCATTTTCATTCTTGATACAAAGTGTTCGAGTCTCAATACCTAAGATACTTAGGTATTCTTTGAAAATTAATCAACAAATCTTAAAAGTATTCAATCTTCATAGGTGAAATAAGGTCAAGGCGAGGTTGTGAAAAAAGATGTTACTCCTAAATTCTCTTTTGCATTCTTGGCAACAGATAAGTTATTCGTCTGATGGTTACGATTCTTGTTTCGTCTATCGTATTACGGTTGCGTTAACAATGAGTGTTTTGTTTTCCGTTTGAAAATTGGGTCAATACCATATAAGTATATGCGTATATACTTATAGACTGCTTTAAGGATCAAGGATTTTGCCTGTGGCAGAGCTAGAGAAACGTAGGGTGCGATGAAATCGCACCTACATAGCTGTGGTCTTGAGCCTGTCACCAGCCGGTAAAAAACAAATTGGTATTGGTATGGTGTTCTCAGATTTATCCTTGCTTGTCTTTGCGAGGCTCAAAGGGCCGTGGCAAACTAATTCTTGAGACAATGCTCCTGCCTTGTTCTTGCTACGTAGTTTTAAGACTACATAGCTTGGAAGCATTGTTGGGGTTTAAAGTATTATTTGAATCCAGAAATCGCTAGTTTTTCAAAACAGTCGCTACGCCGCTCATACGTAAAGCGCGTACGCGCTTTACGTATATTGCTTTTCTCCTGTTGTTGGTTGTTTAGACCAAACAAAAGAATGAGAAAGAAGTAAATTATATCAAGCCAAAAAACTTCTCTGGTTCGTAAAATAACTGCACTACTTGTTAATACCACATAGTGGACATAAAGTGATTTTGTATTTGCTTTGTTAGGGTGGGCTATCCCGCTACGGCTTGGCCTTCGCCAAGACGAGTCGCCGAGACGAGTGCCCACCAACTTCTAAATGGTCCGGCCTTCGTAGCCTGCCTGCGCTTAGCCACTTCGGCGAAGGCAGGCCACTACGGCGGAGAAGGCTGTGTGGAGCAAACTCTACATTCTCCGTAAGGAGTCCTTAGGACTTGTAGCCTTGAGCCTGTCATCCGCCGGTAAAAAGAAATTGGTATGGTTTTCAAAGATTTCCAAGGTGAATTGAAATTACTATGTAGTCTTAAGACTACATGGCTTGGCAAAATCATTGAGTTTTAAAAATTATCGAAAGAACTATTTAAATTTGAGAATCGCTTGATTTTCAATACAGTCGCTACGCTGCTCATACGTAAAGCGCGTATGCGCTTTACGTACGTGACTATTTTGCGATTGATAGTTATAGTTGAACAAAGGTTAAATAAAAGGTAACCGTTCACGCAGAAAATAAGGCGTTTTTGTGTCATTGCGAGGCCTTTAGGCCGAAGCAATCTCAAAAACGTACGATTTTAGATTGCTTCGCTTCGCTCGCAATGACAAAAATGCGGTTTTCCCGTGAACGCTTACAATAAAAGAATGGGTAAAAAATAAATTACAAAGAAAAAATGGTGGGGCAAGCCCCACCCTACAATTTTGATTGTTTGCTGTGAGGTAAAAAGGAGTCAGGAGCATTTTGGGGATGGTTTTAGCTGGGTTGGTGCGATTTCATCGCACCCTACCGCTTCTGAAAGCGAGTATCCTGATTTGTGCAAGCGCTGTGTTGCCGTCGTGCGCCATGCGTGATGCGTATTGCGCTAAGACAAGTACGCAATGCGACATACGCAATACGCACTACTAATTTAACCCATGAGATAGCACTGTGTTATCTCACGTGTTTATCTGCTCACATACTTTTTGATAAACTTCATCAACGGTTATAGTCTTGACACTGTGTTTGGAGTCAATGCTTTTTATCTCAAGTCCTCTGCTGTAAGGCTCGCGGGCTACCATACATTCACTTCTTCCGTATGGAGCGATTCTTGCCGGATTAGACCAGCTAAACATCAAAACCAACGGTGTACCCAGAGCTGCAGCAATATGTCCGGGGCCGGTGTCATTGCTAACAATGAGCTTTGCATCCTTCAGCATAGCTACAAGCTCAGCGAGAGAAGTTTGACCGGCAAAATTTATTATAGTAGCGTCGGTTAAATCTTTTATTGCCTCGATTATGCTACTGTCAGATTCCGTTCCGACAGCAATTATGGGCAAGCCAAATCGTGACGAAATTCTATCAGCCAAGGCAGCAAAACGTTCTACCGGCCAACATTTGCCGCTATGTGTCGAGCCTGGCACAAAAACAATGTATTCACCGAACTTAATGTCATAACTTGCTAACAGATTGCTGACCGAGTTACGTATATGCGTATCTACAGGAAGTAGAAACTTGATTTTTGATTTTTGATTTTTGATTTCTGTCTTCTGCAAGGCAGCCTTAACTATTTTCAAATAATAATCGACCAAATGGATGCAATCATGGTTCTGCTCGATTTTATGCGTGTAAAACAGATGTGCAAGCTCTCTGGTACCTGCCATTCCGAAGCGCTTTTTACAGCCGGACAGCCACGCCAAAGAAGCCGTTCTAAAAAGGCCCTGAAAATCAAATACAGCGTCAAATCTGCTGTGGCGGAGCCGCCGAATGAGCATCACCAATGCGGCAAAAGCTTTGGGATGGTACCAGGCCTTGCCGAGGAACTTCCGGTCAAACGGTATTATCTCCGTCAGATGGGGATGATTTTCCAAAAGCGGTGCGAACTCTGGACGAACCAGCCAGCTAATCCTGGCATCGGGAAAATTTCGACGTAGAGCCGAAAGAGCCGGCAAAGCTAAAACAATATCGCCAAGCGAGCTGGGCTTGATTATCAGAATGTTTTTGTAGCTTTCCGCCATAACTGATATTTATTAGTGATTTCACAGGTGTTTCTACCCGTCACATCGCCGCACTTTCTAAAGATACAACACCAAAAGCATGTTCTATAACATAAGAAATTGTAACCGTTCACACAGAAAATAAGGCGTTTTTGTGTCATTGCGAGGCCTTTAGGCCGAAGCAATCTCAAAAACGTACGATTTTAGATTGCTTCGCTTCGCTCGCAATGACAAAAATGCGGTTTTCCCGTGAACGCTTACAAGAAATTAAGTTTAGAGTTCCTTGGCCTGATAGATTATATACCTTTTTTTCATCCAACGTACAACCAACAGGTCAACAAAAGACTTAAATATTCGGTTCCACACACCATACTTGGCCTTGCCAGCATAGCGGGGATGGTGGCTAACCGGCACTTCGATAACTTTGAAGCCCTTCATTTTCACGAGGGTAGGCATAAAGCGGTGCATTCCTTTGTAGAGCGTCAGACCCTGTAGGCAAGCGCGCTTGTAAACCTTAAGCGAGCATGCCGAGTCATGAATTGACTCGCCTGAGAGCTTGTTTCGGACACTATTAGCAATGCGAGTGGATATCCGACGCAACCATGGGTCCTGCCGCTTTACCCGCCAGCCAACAACCGAATCACATTTATTTAGCATTTTGATTAGGCGGGGAATTTCTATTGGGTCATTCTGAAGGTCGGCGTCCAGCGTGGCAATGATTGTGCCGCGAGCGGCCTCGAAGCCTGCAGCCATAGCACAAGTTTGTCCATAATTACGGTCAAGAGCAACTACACGCAACCATGATTTTGACTGCTTGTGTTCCCGTAGAAGCTCCAGGGTCCTGTCTTTACTGCCATCATCGACTATGATAATCTCAAAGGAGCGACCGAAGGGCTCAAACACCTCCTCGATACGCTTCAGCAGCGCAGTGATATTTTGCTCTTCATTATAAGCGGGAATGATTACCGAAATCTCGACGGCTTGTTCTCTTGCCATTGTTATCTCCATAAGCAATACCCCTGGTGCTGTTTAAGCTATCTCGGATTTGCCGTGGTGCGATAATTTCTGCGACGAGGATTTGGAATAAATAAAATACAGATTCCGTAAATATATTAATATCCCTGTGCCTTGGCCGACTATAAAAACTGGGTCTTTGCGGTGAACGGCATAGCTGAAGAGCATTACGCCGCCTGCAAGGCTGAGCCACCAGAACCCTGTTGGTATTACGGACTTTTTCTTCTTTTCAGAAACAATCCATTGCAACAGAAAGCGGCTAAAAAACATTCCCTGAGCCAAAAATCCAAATGCCAGCCACAGGTTTTCCAAGCTTAACCAGTCAGGCGGCGTAGGAGAAAAACTGGCAATTTCCTGCACCGGCTTAGCATAATAACCGTGGCGGAGTAGGTAAATGTCAAAGGCTTTTTTGTCTTTGCCCGGCAATGACAGGGAAGTATCCCGGAAATTCGGATGATGCAGAACAATGTGCTCGGCTGCTTGACGGGCTGTCTCAAGATGTTCACTCCGTACCAGGACAAATGTGTCTGAATGCTCATTGATAAAACTGCGTAATTGCCCTATTGTGTCAGTACGAGGAATAGTGCGGTGCAGATGATATACTAAAGTATCATCCGAACTGCCGAAATACATCAGCGGGGCGTCGCCAACGACCTTTGCTATGCTTCGCGCAAAAGATGCAGACGAAATCCGACTTTCCTGTGGGAGAAAAAGCCCGAACAACACGTGGCCGAAAACGGCTGTTCCCAGAAACAGCGACATGATTGCCGGCCAACCTTTACCGCGATAGATAAAAAGGATGGCTATAACTCCCGCGCCAGCCAAACTGATGCCACCGACAATAATAGTGCCGTAGCGCCGCATTTCAATATCGAAGAAACAATAAAACATAACTGTTAAGCCAGCCACAATAAAAACTGCCGCCTGGGAGAAACCGAGTATGCCACGCTTTTTCTTCTCCTTTCCTCCTTGTGGGTCTGGTGCAATTTCGTCAGTAAAGGTTTCCCATGCCTTAGCTGCCAGAATCGCCATCAGTGGAAAAGCCGGCAAAAGGTAGTCAGCTTTTTTCTTGGCACTCAGCGACAATATCACAAGAGCAGCAAAAATAGTCAGTGTTAACCAGAGCAGTTTACGTCTCTCAGGTTTGAACTGGGGCCAAAACGAAGCAGTCAATGCTACAGGTACCAAAGCAGACCAGGGAAAACTCAGTACAAAAAGCTGTGGAATATAGTAGAACACACCATGATTGGAGCGATGATACGCTGAAGTGACATTATCATTAATCTCGCCTGCCCAACCTTGCCGTATAGTTTCCCAGCTTAGCTTTTGGATTAGGAGTACGATCCATGAAAGCGCCAATACGGAAAAGATACATATAGCCAACAAATGCCACCTCAGACTAGGCCGTCGAGCTGGGTAGGCCCAAAGACCGTATAGCATCGGTGGAATAACAAATATGAAGACTAAAACCCATTTAGCCAAAAAACCCATTGCTATGGTCGCCCCGAGAAGAGGCCACAGCCAGTCACGGCGCCGCCTGCCAAAAAATATCACCGACATTAAAAACAGCGAGACCAAAACCCAAAATGTCAGGTAGATATCGACCCTCGCCAAACGGGATTCAATTACGTACTTTATTGTGAGCCCCTGAATCAATGCTGCCACGAGGCCCGTCTGCCAGCTAAAAACGACCCGCGCTATCAACAGAGTCAGGATGACTCCCACAATACCCATCAACGCTGAGGGTAAACGAAATAATCCCTCATCCAGCGGGCCAAAGAGCTTGGCCAAAACCGCAATGGTCCAATACGGCAGCGGTGGCTTTTGTAAACGTAACGCACCGTTAAAAGAGGGTACAATCCAATCGCCGGATTCGACCATATTATGGCCGGTTACTACTACACGGGCCTCATGCGGACTACCAAGCTTGGGTTTACCCAAGCTAACCAGCGGCAATGTTAGACCGACGGCTAATAATAATGTTAGGCCAATAAAAGGAACAGGAGCAGAACTGCCAACAGCTAAACCGGCATTTACGTTTTGTTCATGCTCCTTAATTCTCTGACTGAAAATACCAGCAGCCATATCATTATCCCAAAAAGTATAATCGTTACTGCTATAGATACAAAATCTTTGCTAATGAAAGGCCAAAGATGGATCACCATGTTGTGTTCAGGATGATTCAAGGCCTCGAAACGCTTTTCACCAAGGATTACTGTTTCTGTAATCATCCCGTTTTGCATTGCTATTCTGGTCAGATGATGAAACCGGCCATGTATGCCGCGTAAGCGATCGCCTCCGCCTCCAGTGACAATATAAGTTGTCCCATCTTTTACGGTCTTTATATATCCATGATGGTGGCCGGTAAAGACATATCGGATTCCAAGCTCCTAAGCTAACTGCATAAACTTTTCCGAATTATAACACCCAGAAGCTTGTATCCAAGGATTTAGCCCCGACGGAGGTACGTGCATAAAGACAAAAATATTTCGGACTTCCTTTGCTTGCTTAGAAACAGTTTCTTCCAAGAATTTGAGATGCTGCTCCGTCTCATCGTAAAAAGGCGCATCGTTCAGGAAAACAAAAAAGTTTTGACCGATAGAAAAATGGAACTGTGCTGCGCCATAAATTTGTTCGTAGCCTTTCTCATCAATTGGCTCATCCGGGTGAATATCATGATTGCCTGGGACAAGAAAAACTGGATATGGAAGCGCCAACCGAGCCATTTTATTTATGAAATGTTGGTGACGGATCAACTTTGGTTCACTTACAAAGTCACCAAGAATTACTGCAAAGGCAGGTTTGTCTGCACGCATCAAATACAGCATGTGCGAAAAAGTAGCCGTACCCCTTTTTGTATCACCAGCAATTATGAACGTAAAATTGTTCGGGTCAATGTGAGTGCTCACATAGTTGAGATTCTCGGCGTTGTTACCCAGCAGTTTGGGTAATTCCGTGGCTTGAACGTACAGACCCATTACCACTGTAATAGCAATAGTTGCCATTACAACCGAAGCTGCAATTGTTAAACAACTAAAAAGAAAGCGTTTGCACCTATATCTAAGTGAATATGTGTTGGGACCCCGCCTTGCGGGAACCCTGTTGCACTTGTTCTGTTTCTGAGGCGTGATTTCCTCGTTCATTTATGGATTCCTTTTTGACATAATAAATAAAGGGTATCTTCCCAGATAACCTGCTTTACGCACATCAAAAAACTCCTCGGCTTCTTTGAGAAAATGTTCGGTATTATATTTGATATCAGTTCTAAGTTTGGCTTTGTCTCTCTGCTCACGAGGCAACATATCTACTTCTAACCGCGCCGAGAAAATAAGTCTGTCTATACAAATTTTAGAAACTCTGGCGAGTATCTCACGATGACTATAAAATGCACCTGAGTAAAAGCTGGTGCCCCAAAAGAGATAATGGTAGGTACCTATCAGCAGAACTGTCTGAAAGGGACCGCCGTAAGACTCCGGCCTACTTGATAACTTTTCGAGCGTGGCAAGATAAAAGTTAGCATTTTTAATACCCAGATATTCTTTAACTTTGGTAGAGATGGAAACAAACGGCTCATGAACATCAATCCCAACACATGTTTCACAGCGGTGATTCTGCGCCGCCTCTAATACGTAATATCCCTTGCAAGAACCGATATCCAAAAAGGATTTTAAATATTTAGAATACAGAGAAGTAACAATTCTTGCCCTTTCGTAAAGTTTAAAACTCGGAATCGTTTGCCCTTTCCAGATTTGATAGTTGTGATTGTTGGGATAGCCAAACAGATGTTGATTGATCTCTTGTTCATATTTATGCAGTGAAGAGTCAGAAAACAGTCTCAAACGACTTCGCCCATAAGGTGTTAAAAAGGTTCTATAACCAAAAATGCTCTGTATTTTTGCAATTGATGGGTAAAATACATTTGATTCAGTCATTCAGACACACTCTATTTCAATCAGTCTTATAAACGCATCTTTCCGATGTCCACTTTGGCGGTCGGTTCCAAAACTACTCTTGTGTGAGGATTCGAGAGCTGGGAGCGGATCGGGGATTTCGTTAATGATACACATTTGCTTGAGCAGCGTAGCCAGTTCCGCCATATGACTATTCAGGTATTTCAACAATGCTGTATCGTCCTTGGGATCCCAATCGTAACGCATAAGTTCGGCATAGATAAAGGATAGGTCCTTCTGCTCCACTAACAGCCGATATGCAGCAATCACACCGCCAGTACGCTGCGTTCCCGCTGCGCAGTGCACCAGTACCGGTTTGTGTTCCTGCTTAGCTTTGACTATCGCCGCGATCGCACGGGCATAGTTTTTAATATCGCCTGTACCATTACCTCGTAGTTGGAATGTTAATCTTTCGATACTCAGTTCAGCAGCGGCTTGCTTTTCCGCTTTTTGATCGCGGTTGTTCGGTGAATCGGCTGTCAGGTCAATGACGACCTTGATGTTGTATTTTTTTAAGACCTTTTTTACAAGTGCTGCGGAAAGACAGCCGCTACGGTATATCTGACCTTCCTGCACTACACCGAAACGTTTGGGAATAACACGATCCTTAATTATGCCCTCCCAGACCCAAATTCCACCTCCAATCAGCAGGATAACAAAGCACACTGAACACAATCTGCTATTTGTGAATAGTGACTTCAATCGTTGCTGTAAATGCCCATTTACTGTCATGCGATATTCTTCCTTGTTCTTTTTTCTGCAATTTCTACTTTTTAGTTAAAATACTTTAGAAAATTAGAATAAAAATGCAAGAAGTAAAATTACATATTAGAATACAAAATTGTATTGGTTCTATTTCTTACTTTATCTGTTATTTTGATTTTTGATATGGATTTAGGTGTTATGGCTAAGAAAAGCAAATATATTTATGACTGGCCCAGGCCGATGGTTACGGTCGATGCTCTTGTTTTCGCATTTTCTAAGGGCAAGGCCGAGGTGCTGCTAATCAATCGTGGCAATGAACCTTTCAAGGGCAAGTGGGCTTTGCCGGGCGGTTTTATAGAGATTGATGAAGAGCTGGAAGATGCTGTAGTACGGGAGCTGGCGGAGGAGACAGGTCTGACCGGTATAAAGCTGGAGCTGATGCACACCTTCGGCAAATGCGGCAGAGACCCGCGAGGCAGACAGATTACAATCGTCTTTATGGGTATAGTAGCTAAGGGACAAAATAAAATAAAAGCTGGTGACGATGCGGCAAAGGCACGATGGTTTGATATAAAAAAGCTGCCGAAGGATATGGCCTTCGACCACGATGAGGTAATTGCTTTCGGCATCCGGAAACTAAAGCGGAAAAAATTATATCAAGAGTATGTCACACAATAAAAAAAGCAACCCAGCGGAGCAGCTAAGAGATTAGAGGATTGTCTTCTATTGGAGAATTCGACGATTTTCTTATCTGCTTGTTGAACATTCGCAGTTGTACATCAATGGCGCTGACCGCCCAATCGATATAATGCAATTTATGAGCCGGCCGGCGATGCGCTTCGTTGACAAGACCCTGCTGGACGGTGCGGAGAAATCTGCTTATCGTCTGAGGACTAATTTCAGTAGGCTCGGTAGCCCACTTTTGTAACTCTTTATAGTCTCGCCGCAGTTTCTTATCTGTCTTTAGCTGCTCGGAGGTTATGTAATCGGCGGGATTATATGCCAGCTGGAGTCCTTTAAGACACAGGATTAACGGCTCATAGTTGGCTCTTTTTTCCAGGCGAATAAATTTGTATTGCTGAATATACGAGGTGGCCTGGACGGGAGACCTATCTGCAATCTCGTCCTCACCGAGATACCATCCGCGCTTACTGGTTCTGGCAAAGACGAGCTCTTCGCCTTGTTCATACCGTTTTATTTCATCGTAACCCATTCTTGAAACCCAAAGTCTGCCGGTGTCCTTTTGGCTAAGGCCGCCGCCGAGCACGAGCAGGCACTTGACAAAACCCAAAGGCAGAACTTCCTGCCTGCCGATTTGATTCTTGCGAAGCTGGAAAGAAAGATGCAAGCTGTGCGGCCGAACATTATAGAATGCAACGATCTCGTTTATTAATCTATTAAGCAGCCAAGGATCGGCTGTTGCCGGTCGTGACAGCTCTCCAGCGATATTTAGTCTGCCAGGTGCTAATTCTAAAAAGCCGAGCCTGCGTGCGCGATCCGTTGAGCCACTATGGTCATCGATATATCCGCCGAGCTTCCAGCACAGCACTTCAAGGCAAAAATCATTAAAATATCTGAAATCGTCGTATGCCGGATCAGAAGCCTTTTGGGTGGTTCTCTGAGGCTCGACGGCAGCGGGACCAAGATTGCTCAATTCTAACTCAGCTCCGAGGGGCACAAGGCCCGGCTGAAGATTCGACCTAATCCATTCTAAAAGCGATTTGGCGACCCGACCATCAAACATGCTGTCGGCCGCTTGCACGGCATATTTTACATAGTCTATAAGGTCATACTCAGGTTTCCGCAAACCGGAGTCCTCGGCATACGGCATTGTTTTCAGACATTCGTCAATAAGAAGGTCAACGGTAGAGCTATTAGCATTTATCATTTGCAAAGCCGCAAGCATGCTTATAGATCGCATAAAGTATCTTTCCGAAGTTAGCATTCGCTCGATATCGAAGCGAAAATGAGTTTGAATTTTTCCATCTAACTCATTGAACAGAACCTGCTTAACGACCAAAGCCAAATAGTTTTCAATGAAGGGACGGGCCTGCATGTCATTATAAAGATGCTTTATGCTTGGCCGAGGCCGGTCGAGTTCATGTTCGAGGTAAAAGTCACTAACCGGGCCCTTGCGATAATGGCTCATGACTAAATCTCTTTCTGTGGTTGCCAGTAGCTCTCTTTCGGCACGCCGCTCCAATTCTGCATCGGTGGTCCGCTCGCCGGGACGGGTGTGTTTTTCAATAAATTTCTCAATGCGTTTTCGCAGCCATAGTTCGTGTATTAAATTGACACGAAACCTGTCACCGAAGTGCTTTTTCATCGACTCATTTGACGCTAAGTAGGCCTGTGCTTCAACAATTCCCTTGGCGGTATTAACGGGGACTATTTCCCTTCCGTAGCGTTTTCCTTCATACCTATCGATTTCAGACAGAGCCGAAGTTGGAACATCGAAAATTAAGATACCTTCAATTCGGTAAGTGCGGCTTTCGACAGCATAATAATAGACGTTATCCGGCGAAACTCTTCTATAACCCGGCAAAAAAGCAGGAGCTGCCAAAAGATTCTCACTATATGTTTGAGACGGCTCAAGGGTGAAGCTTAATCCGCTAACCGACTTGAAAATCTCCGGATCACGCAACGAGCCGTAAATAAACAGATTAACTCTTGTCTCGTTCATATTTTATTTGCCTGTACAGCTTAAAAAGCTCCTTGAACGCGCGAAAAATTACTTTAGGATTCGCACCTGTTTGCGAACCTGCTATTCGCGGATAGTGATGTACAGCCATTTGAGTCAGCCGGTAACCTCTGCGAATGGCTTTAGCTAAGATTTCAGCATCAATTAGAGCTCCTGTGCTTGAGACCTTGATATTATCAAAAATTTCACTTTTGTATAGTTTGAAAGCACAATCGATATCCCGGACTTTCATAGCGAATAGCCAACAAACCAGTTTCGTCCAGCACCAGCCATTGATTTTGCGTATAAAATTTTCCTGCCGATTCAGCCGGTAGCAGCTAACAATGTCATATTCTCTCATTAACGGCAACAGAGGGAGCAATTCGTTAATGTCAAATTGGCCATCACCGTCGGTGTAAAAGACAAGCTCTTTGACGGCTGCTTTGAAGCCGGACTGCAAAGCGGCTCCATAACCAAGATTTGTAGGATGGTGCACTACTTTTAACCTGCTGTGCCGGCTGGCAATCTCGTCGGCGACTCGGCCGGTATCGTCTGTACTTCCGTCGTCAACAATGATCACTTCAAAATCGACATTCAGCTTTTCCAGCAACGCCAATGCCTGTTCAACTGTGCGGACGACGTTATCCTGCTCGTTATAACAGGGCAAGAAGACGCTGATAGAAAGTTCTGCTTGTTGCTCTTTGCTCAGCTTCGTTGATTCGTTTACCAATATACATTGCCTCCATTCCGTACATTCACTGTGTTAGGCTATTGCTCTGTTGAAAACCTCTGCAATCCGCCATAGGCGGAGCGAGGCTCGTAGGGCCGTGGCAATCTCCTGTTTGGTGGGCAGAAAAAGCCATCGTTTCGTTTGAGATTGTGGCGCAAGCCATCCCGGCGACTTCGCTTCCGTCTTCGCCAAGGCTACGACGGACAAGTCGCTCGCAATGACAAACCCAGACTTAATGTTTTCAACAAAGTATTAGTCTATCAGAGTACCAGGTTATCAGGCAGCGGATATCAGGTCATCAGGTTATCAGAGTATTATTTTGGTTCTGTTTTTCCTGGTATCCTGATTGCCTACAGCCTGATATCCTGATGGACTGATTTTCTTTCTCTGACTACCACCTTTTATACGATTTGTTTCGAACACTTGCATATTCTCTTGCTTTAACGGCATAAAGATTAGCGAGCTTTATGTCTTTCTGCTCCCGGGCAGCTTTCGCTAAATAGATACATGCTAATCGCGCGGTTTCGATATTCAAGCGGTAGCCATTCTGTTTGGTGTAAGTTTTTATATTTTTTATAAAGTCATCAACATAATTCTTAAGAAAATGGGTGATATCAGGCCTTAGCTCGGCAAGCAATGTATCAGCAAGTATTATTTCCAACATTGAGGTCGGCGTTTTGTTTATATTGAAGGACTTAATGGCAAAATCAAGCCCCTGTTTTTTACTCTGTGGGCCCGTGCCGTACAAAAATGAATTATGTGCAAGTATGAGATTCTTATGGTAATCATCAGGGTATAGAGTTTTTCCGCTACGTATGCCGTTGAAAAGCTCTTTGCCCTGATCTGTTGTGTAGTCAACAAATAGCTTTTGTTTGTCATTGTAAAAAGCAACCACCCAATCGCGATGATATTCAATACCTTTTACTACGTGATATGACTTTTGTATATAATATTCTTCTCTAATAGGCTCACCAAAAACCGCTATGGGCATTAACATCACCCAGACGTTATTATTTTTTAACTGCTCATCCACCCAATTACCGATTTTTATATAATCTTTGGCACTTAATTTTTTCCCTCTGGCCCGGGCGCTTGTGATTATCTCAGCAGCGATCCAGCCTCCTGACATAGTAGTTGACCAAAGGTCAAAAGACCTGCGGTCATAAGCCGCCTGTGCACGGCCATCCATAAACAATTGCAGTGGTGTTTTGCCGGTCCTGGGGTCGGGCTCTTGAGCCCAGGCTATGAATCCGCCCTCGGTCCAGTAATTGAACATTTTGCCTTTCAGCTTGTTAGCTTTTATAAACCGGCCTGCGTTAAACGGCTTGGCATCGGAAGCGGTCATTCGCATAAAAACAGTGCATAATTTTGAGTCTGTTTCAGAGGGCCAGGGGTCAAGATAAATATGCTTAAACTTAAGGGCCCACCATGTGCCGAAAAACAAAACCGCCGCCGCACCGGCAACCGTAAAAACCAATTGTAGATTAGAGGACATCGCCGGGACGACCTTACGATTGTGATGCTGGAATTCATACGCTGCACAAATTGCACGAATAATCTGATCAATTAACATCGCTATAAGAGGACAGGCTGCAAAAGCTGCTATCGGTAAAAATCTGCGGGAACGAATAGCCATATAAATTGTAAGGGCGGCAATGACCATCAAAGACAAATCGATCTTAGGCTGTTGATACTCAGCAGAAATCCCTTGGCTGTGCTTAGGATGGGCCTTTGTCTTTCGCTTAGAATCCTGGTTGAAGGAACGAGATATTCTTATCAGGACAAAAGCCCAAACCACAAGGACCGTCCATGCAATGATATACATTACTAAAAATGGTACCGCTGTGCCGACTGGATTGTCCCAGTCGAAGGCAGGCTGCCATTCGTGGATGTCGCGCCACCTCGCAGCATGCTCGCTGACGCTGATAATGAAAGTATGGGTTAGATTAGTTAAATGAAAGGGATTGAACAGAACCATAGCTAAAAAAGCGACAATGCCGGCGGCTACCGTGTGACAGACAGCCTTGAACTTAATAGAAACAACGCTTCTCTTGAAAAAAATTAAGAATACATCGAGCACGATTAGTAAGACCAAAAACAAAAGTGTGGACAACGTAAGACCGGCTTTGAAAACAACAAAATAGAAAAACGGCCAGGCAGTGACATTATATAAAATAGCGGTCCACTTTTTGTTGCAACTGGTCAATAAATGCAGACCTATAAATGGTATGAGCATTATGAAGGCATAAATGTATCCGCCATGTACATTACACCAGAAGACCGTCAGCGGGACGATAAGCCAGATATACAATACGTTTCGATATGTAGTAAGGACGAGTATAAACAAAAAGGCAGCAACCAACAGGTTTGAAAAACCGGCAGGGCGAATATCGAGAAATGAACGCCCTATAAACATCGCAAAGCAGGCGAAAGCGGCGCTGATAGCCGGATTAGCACCTAAAATGATGGCCGTGTAGAAAAGACAAATGACCGTAAGTATATAAATAGCAAATTTCCAGTACACCAATGCGTTAAAATGTGGGTCTTCTTCGGAGCCGAGACTCGTGGACAACCGATAAAAGATTACATGGGTCAGCCAGTTCTGATTAATCCAGCCGGTCGGATGCCATTTTTTGACTGTTTTGATGCCCACTTTGTCCGTGATCCATTGCGCCCATTTTGGCCAGGTTTCGATCTCCTCCGGCGTCGGTCCTGGCTTGTGTGAGTTTGCACTGAACGGCTCGACAGTATCTACGCCATGATTTACGAAGTGTCTGCCGCAGGCCATTGCGACCCAGGTATCGCCGGCAGCAACCATGTGTGTGCAGGCGTGAAAAGTAAAAATAAGCATCCCCAGAAAACAGAGGACAGAGGACAGAGGACAGAGGACAGAAAACTTCTGAGTTCTGAATTCTGAATTCTGTCTTCTGGTTTCTGTCTTCTGAGTTCTGACTTCTATTGGCTTAGCCATTTTTGTAGTCTATCTATTCCTTTGCTAACATCCTCAAGCGAGCAGGCAAAACTCAAGCGGATATTACTGTCGCAGCCAAACGGCAAGCCCGGAACAACAGCGACATTAGCCTGCTCCAGCAGCGCTTTTGCAAAGTCCATACTGCCGTTAATCTCTGCACCATTAATATTTCGGCCATAGTGGCTTGAAACATCAGGGAAACAGTAAAAAGCACCGGTGGGTTCGGGACATTCTATCCCAGTGATGCTTTTTAGCCGCTCAGCCATGTATTTGCCGCGACGCTCGAATTCTGCCCGCATATGTTCTATGGCCTTGGCAGCAGGCTCGCCCAAAGCAGCAATCGCTGCATACTGACCGAAGGTTACAGCATTCGAAGTTATGTGTGATTGCAGGCGACCCATCACCTTTATAACTTCCAGCGGCCCAGCCGTGTAACCGAGACGCCAGCCGGTCATAGAAAAAGCCTTACTGAAGCCATTGAGAGTCAGGGTTCTGTTATAGGCATCTTCACTCAGAGAAGCAAAACTAACAAATTTGGTATCGCTATAAATTAGCTTTTCATATATCTCGTCTGAAATCACCATCACCTGCGTTCCTTCAAGGACCTTTGCGATGTCTTTCAGCTCCTGGGGTGTATATGTAAAACCGCCGGGATTGTTGGGTGAGTTTAACAGCAACATAACGGTTTTTTTGGTGATTGCCTCTTTCAACTGCTGTGGTGTGATTTTGTAGCTGTTCGCTCTATCGGTTTGAATGACCGCAGCCGTAGCGCCGGCGAGCTTAATTGTTTCCGGATATGTGACCCAATAAGGCGCAGGCAGAATAACCTCATCACCGGGATCGAGCACCGCCTGCATAGCTTCGTACACAGAATGTTTGCCGCCGATGTTGACGATGATCTGGTCCGGGCTGTAATCGAGGCCATTTTCCTTCTTGAGCTTATCGGCTATGGCTGTTCGCAATTCGACTATGCCTGCAGCAGGTGTGTATTTTGTCCTACCGGCTTTGAGTGCCTCGATAGCAGCCTCTTTGATATAATCGGGCGTGTCGAAATCCGGTTCTCCCGCTCCGAAACCAATCACATCCACACCCTGAGCTTTTAACTGCTTTGCTCGCGAAGTAACCGCTATAGTTGCCGAAGCCGGCACGTCCTGTGCTCGTTTACTTATTTTCATTTTATTGAGACCTTTCGAATCTCATTTTTTTCGTTAAAAATGTATTAGAGGCGAAACGACATAACAGGTCAAGAAAATTAACGAGCGATCGCACTGTGTATCAAGACAGGAATTATACGAGGATGTCTGTGATGGTCAGCGGTCTGCTTTTATAGGATTGTGCATTACATCAGGGTAAAAAAAAAGCTGCAAGCCTCCTTGCTCGCAGCCTTCAGTACTTTACCTGAAGAAAGCTAAAGAACCAGCCTGTAACACTTGGTATCTTATCCGGCAACTGTCAGGATTCATTATAAGTCTGACTCCTTATTGCGCCAATTCATCAATTGGGATGTATTAAAATTGACTACATCCATCCAACGTATTTTTAGCGTCCATAAAAAGCCAATTGCACGTGCCTGTGGGCTAAGAAAGAGCTTTCGCAAGCGTTATCGCTGGTGTGTGAGAGTAGTCAAGCTCCGCACGTTATCCTGATATGTTTGTGTTATACCAATTGTGATTATCCTTGCGCCTCATATAGTTGAGCCAGCATGTGGATTCAATATATATTGGCTCAGCATCGCCATGAACCACATCGGAAAATCCGGCAAAAACGCTGAAATTAAGTACAATTGGTATTACACTAACATATAAACATATATCCGCATATATTAGCAGTTTCTTTTAGCAGAAACTGCTAATAGCTAAAAATCATTCGATTGTATTATAGCAATTGTAATTAAATGTTGCGCTTTGCATAAAGGCCGGCAAGCCATCCCCAAGCCTTCGACAAGCTCAGGCGGGGCGCTGCGCTTGAGGCTGCCATCCATCTGTGCCAAACGCACGAGGCGCAGTAATTTAATGCAATTTTTATAATAGGCCATAAATTTTTGTATTCTTGGAGATTCCGGAAACATGACTTATGAAATCCGGAGCTAAAATTTTTGAAATTTAAGGAACGCTCCGACATGATATAGGACTAAGATGCACAGCAGTATTTGTGCACGGCGTAAATGGGAGATGTCAGTTTGTTTTGCTTTGGCCATTTCGTACATTTTAAATAGGTTACGATTTAGAAAAAATCCTAATATATATTCGCTTTTCCTTTACCCGCCTTCGCAGAAAGCCACCCCTGCAGCTTCTTGCCCGCCGCCCCGACTCGCGTCGGCAGACGCGGGGGCAGGCGAAGCAAGAGCGGGGGTGGATGCCTGTCCTCCGTAGTCCCTAAGGGACGGAGGATGGAAATGCGAGCGGGTATCCACCATAGCTTTAGCGTAGGCGGATGTGCTTCGGCGGGTTACGCCGAAGATGGAGGTGCCACGGGCTCCGCCCGTGGGGCTCCACTTTTAATTAGAGAGTTGCTCTGTTGAAAAGAGTTCAGAATGTCATTTCGAGCGAGCCTCAGGCGAGTCGAGAAATCTATTTTTGAGCAGATTTCTCCACTTCGCGTCCCTTGGGGACGCTTCGGTCGAAACGACGGTGAGGCTTTTCAACAGAGCATTAGAGAGTGACAATATGTCCCGTTTAAAAAATTGTAGTGTCGTAGCTATGATTCGGCCATTATTAACAATGGTAGTGCCTTGTTGTCTTGGGCTATTGGCGTATGGCTGCGCAACACTTTATGTCCAACCTACAAAAACAAAACAAGGGTCAATGGAAGTTACAGTAGCCGTGGGCAAGCCAAAGGAGCCGAATGGGCTGGCCATCATAGGTTTTCCGCCTAAAACGATTAGAATCATACCTAAGAGAGCAGGTCAATGGCTTGAAACAGTTGATGTGAATCTCGAGAAGAATCAGTATAAGCACACGTTTGATGACATTGAAGCGTTTAAGATTGATAAGAATGGTCTCGCCATCGCCTTCTCAGTCGGTAAAGGCGCCGGGCCTTACAAAATGCCATCCCCCCACGAGCCTATCACGGCTGCCAAGCCCCAAAAGAAAGATAAATATACTCAAAAATATCAGAACGAAGAGCTTGGAGATTATCGTCTTGTTATTGAGCTATATCCCTTGTCACCTTCAAACAGGGATAAATTCTTGCAGGGATTTAAGACAGCATACATCCAGACAAATGAAGACACGCTGGGGGAAAATTATGTGAATATACTGAAGCAATCACTTGCCGGCGGTGTTTACGAACAAGCCTTCGAGCTGGGCAAAAGGCATGCAAAGAGCCAGGTCACAGATGAATTGGTACAAACTACGATCGGTCGTAGTCTCGGGCTGGGCGGCTTTGAGCTTGGGTGGAAGGCTGGATACATCGAAGGATTCGTTCAAGGCAGGTTTGAAACGGGCCCGCACGATAAAGAGACCTTGTACCAGAAGGCTGAAGCTATGTACAATGCGCTTAGAGCAGCTTTATAATTATATATTACGGGAGTGTGGTTTCACCGTTGGCTGCGAACGTTCCTCGGTTTTGGCTGATAACAGGAAGCGATGAATAATTGAATATTGTCCTTTTTAGGTTTTAGCTTTACCAATCTACGGACATCAAGTATTAAACTACACATTGACAAACGCTCCCCAAATTTCTAACCTATCTTTATGGTTCTGAGCTTGGCCATTTCCTTGGGAATCTGCGATCTGCGAAGTGCTTTTACAATTATGGTATTGAGCTGTATAAGTCTCTGCCTGATAGGTTGTAAAGAACCGGAACAACAAAGCGAGCATGTTTGGGATCAAGTCAAAATCGGCGACATAGCTCGTCCTCACAGCGATCAGCAGTCAGTCGGCGCATCGCTAAGAACGATTAATTTTGACATCCATATTTTTGAAATACCGGCTGAAAATGCCGACAAAGTAAGCGATGTATGGGAATTATTGCACACCGAGCCGTTACGATTCCATAGTTTCAAGGTTTTCATAGCCAATTCATTTGTAGTTCGCTTTGGCCGAGTCCGAATGTGGAACAGAATCCAGGATTCATTGCGTTCTATCGGCGGCCAAAAAATAATAACTGTTTCGCTAATATCACCGGATGGCCAAACTAATGACCTTATTATTACGGGATTAAACAGAGAGAAAAGAGTCTCTTATATTGCCGCCAATGAGCGGGGAGAAGGAGTCCGGCGGTACTGCCGGATTGGGCCGGGCATTCTTGCTCTAAGAATAAAAGCTGAAAAAATTCCTGATTTAAGAGATGTATGTAAGCTTATTGCCTATCCCGTCTTTACAGTACCTGTAAGAGGTTCGATCCCTCAATTATCTATTCGCGCAAAGTCACGTGAGTTTCTTTTTTCCTCTGTGACTTTTGGGCTTAGGATGGCGCCAGGCGATTTTATCGTGTTAGGGCCGGAAGAATATAACCCCCCGACGGCAGGTCAAGAAACTTTGGACGGCTTGTTCTTTAGCAAATCCGAAGGCAGCCTATTTCCAAGCGAAACCGGACGTATCGCGCCCGAGCTTAAGCCGGCTGTCAGAGTATTTCTCTTGGTTTGCAATGGGATGAGCAATTGACGAACGTATGCCTAATTCAACAGTGACATTAATCCGATGCAGTGACTACAGCCGGCCCCAAATCGCTGAGGCAATTGAAAAGCAGCTTGAGCTTTTGGGAGGACTTGAGAATTTCATAAGCCGAGGCGATACCGTCCTGCTCAAGCCGAACTTCATCGCTCCGAGGTCACAGCGTCACGCTACGCAAACCCATCCCACGGTAATAATCGAGGCCGCCCGGCTGTTGAAAGACTTCGGGGCAAGGCCTTTTGTCGGCGATTCACCGGCATGGAGTAACGTGTTTACCTGCGCAAAGGCACTGAGATTGGAAGAGTCTCTAAAAAAATTATCAGTGCCGATAAGGCAGCTCAACAAACCAAAGAAGTGTCGGATAGGAACGAAAGGTATCAAAGTCGGCATAAGCTCGGTTGCGCTTCAAGCGGACAGAATTATAAATCTGCCGAAGCTCAAGACACATCAGCAGTTGCTGGCTACATTTGCGGTTAAAAATATGTTTGGCTGTGTCAGCGGCAAACGCAAAGCGCTCTGGCACTTCAGAAAAGGCGGAAACATCAACAATTTCTGTGAATTTTTGATTGAGCTTTTCCGGTTTTTAAATCCTGCCTTGACTATTATTGATGGTGTCGTTGCGATGGATGGACCCGGGCCTATTAGAGGCAGAAACAGAGAACTGGGATACTTAATTGGCGGAACCGACCCATTCGCTCTGGAAGTTATTTGCTCCAAATTGGTAAATATCAAGCCTGACGATGTGCCGATGATCAAAGCTGCAAAGCAGATGGGCTTAAACTGTCCTGATGCCGACAGAATAGAAATCTTAGGCGACGATTTCCCGGAAAGTGTATGCACGGATTTCCAGCTACCCGAAATGATTCCCCTGCGATTCTCACTGCCCCGCGTTTGCAAAAGCGTATGCAGACAAATATTATTGCTGGCCAAAGCCGCCAAGACGAAATCGAGGGCACCCGTTTAATAAGGTGACCGATTTGCAGGTACGAACGGAAGATGTCTCTTATCAATATCCTACCGCAAGGTGGTCTATTCGCTGAGCTTGACGGCTGTGCCGTAAACTAAAAGTTCAGCGGCACTACCCACTACACTCGTAGTCATATAGCGAACATTGATTATTGCATCCGCCTGCATTTGTGCGGCCTGGGCGATCATCCTATTAGTAGCTACTGTGCGGGCCTTTCCCATCATTTCTGTATATTCAGTCAATTCACCACCAAGGATAAGTCTGACTATGGCGGATAGATCTTTGCCGAGCCAGATAGCGAATACCGTATGACCCTGAACCAGGCCGAGAATCTCGCGTGTTGATCGGCCTGGCACTTCTGCAGAATTCAACAGTAAAACATCTGCCTCTGACTCGGCAGACAGTGGCATTTCTAAGGAAGTTTTGTTAGTGGCCTGTTCGAGAGCCACTGTCACCAGAACCACAAGGATACCACCCAGAAGGCAGAAAACTGCAATCCTCAGCCACCAGGGCACGACCGGATCATCTTCAACGAGCACGTGCCACGGTATTCCGGCAAATACCACAACGAACAGCCCTAATACAAAAGCCAGCGAGCCAATTTGTCGAAATGCTTTCATGTCTTTCTCCTTTACCGAAATTTTTCCTTTCCACAGATGGACAAAGATTAACGCTAATGAAAAACAAACACCAGATATTCCTTTAGAACAGGATAACAGAATTTTTATAAAGAATACAGAATACAGGAGACAGAGTACAGAATTACAATACCCTAAACGCTATATGCTACACGCTGCATGCTCTTTGATACCGAAGTGTCGAAGGTTCCAAAATCTCTGCTAACCGGCAAACGGTTAGCTAAGCAAGGTATTAGGCGGTTTTTCTATGAGACTTATCATTAGAAATAATCCTTTGAGTTCTTGCGAAGGTTGGCGCAGGTCGCTATTATTACTTCTGTCTTTACAAAGGTACTGACCGTCGCCGCTCCGGCGACGGCTAAACAAAGGAGTAGTTAATTGGCTATACTTCGTTCGCCATATAATCCTATAATTGAGCCGAAGGATGTTAAGCCTTCCAGAGATGATTTCGAAGTTATCGGCGTATTTAACGCCGGAGTAACACGTTTTGAAGATGAGGTCATTCTACTACTTCGGGTGGCGGAAAGGCCGACCGGAAGGCATCCGGACATTATTGCTACCGCTGTTTATGATGTTACTAAAGGCGACTTCCTCGTAAAAGAGTTCTCAAAAGAGACGGAAGAAATCGATTTTTCAGACCCACGATTGATAATAACACGCGGCGAAACATATCTGACATCAATCTCTCATCTGAAGCTCGCACGCAGCAAGGACGGCATTAAATTTGAGATTGAAGACCGCTCTGCTGTCACCCCGGCCAACGATTATGAAATCTTCGGCATAGAAGACCCGCGAATCAGCCTTATCGACGGCGCATACTACATCGACTATGTCGCGGTTTCGCCATTAGGAGTGACAACCTGCTTAGCATCAACAAAGGATTTCAGCACATTTGAGCGCCATGGAGTTATCTTCTGTCCTGAAAATAAAGATGTGGTTATCTTTCCTGAACGAATTGATGGCAAGTTCTACGCACTACACAGGCCTATTTCATCTCTTTTTAAAAGAAATGAAATATGGCTTGCGGAATCGCCAGACCTATTTTGCTGGGGTAACCATAGTTGTCTGATAGGGACTCGCGCAAATTATTGGGACGAAATAAAAATAGGTGCAAGTGCAGTACCTTTCAGAATTGAGGCCGGCTGGCTGGAGGTTTACCACGGGGCGGACCGAAATAATCGCTACTGTCTTGGTGCGGTTCTGCTGGATGGCCGCCAGCCGTGGAAGGTTATCGCAAGGTCGGATAGGCCAATCTTTGAACCGCAAGCTGATTACGAATGTAACGGCTTTTTCGGAAACGTTGTGTTTAGCTGCGGCTTGCTCTATGAAGATAACAAGCTGAAAATTTATTATGGCGCTGCTGATACCGCTATTTGCTATGCGGAATTGCCTATCGAAGATGTCATCGAGAATCTGAATCTATAGGTAAAAATCCACTCAGGACCGCTC
>CAZVWH010000019.1:0-36461 GCA_964631175.1 uncultured Pirellulales bacterium
CTAAGTGCCGTCAGTTTTCTCAATGATTTGAGCAGCGAGATGATAATGCCGATTCTGCCCTTCTTTCTCGCATCATTAGGCGGCGCGGGGCAGGTTGTCGGATTGGTCGGAGGACTGCGGGACAGCATTTCGAGCATTTTGAAGGTCTTTTCCGGTTACTGGTCCGACAAAACGGGTAATCGCAAGGTGTTTGTTTCTGGCGGCTATGCAATTTCGGCAGTGTTCAAGGCATTGATGGCCGTATGTAAAACCTGGCCAAGCGCAGTGGTTTTCTCATCGTTGGAAAGGATCGGCAAGGGACTTAGGACCGCAGCAAGGGATGCGATTATAGCTGAGTCAATGTCCACAGAAAGGGGTAAGGGTTTCGGAGTACATAGGGCGTTTGATTCTGTTGGCGCGATTTTTGGGGCTATCGTGGCTTTTATTTTGTTCTGGTTCCTGGGATTGGGTTTCAAGACTATCATACTTATCGCCGCTCTGTTAGGTTTTGTATCGCTTGCGCCTCTACATTTTGTCAGGCAAGTTCAGACGAAGCCACAGAATGTAACGCTGAAGATGGGTATAAAGACTTTGCCTAAGCCGTTGCGCCTCTTTATTGTCATTTCCGGCGTTTTTGCTCTGGGCAATTTTAGCTACATGTTCTTTATCATGCGGGTCCAGGGATTTTTTGCCGGTAAATTGTCTATTGCAGCACCGATTCTTTTGTATGTATTGTTCAATGTTTTCTACAGTGGATTAGCTGTGCCCTTGGGGGCTGTCTCGGACAAAGTCGGAAGGGAAAAAGTCATCATTTTCGGTTATTTGATGTTTTCTGTGACGGCGGCAGGTTTTGTGGTTTTCAATTCGCCGGCAGCTTTTATAGTATTGTTTGCGTTGTATGGCGTGATGTATGCGGCGGTTGACGGAAACCAGCGAGCGTATGTGTCTGATTTAGCCAAGGAGCATTTGAGGGCAACGGCGCTGGGGACTTTTCACACGGTTACAGGTCTTATGGCGTTGCCGGCAAGCATGTTGGCTGGAATTCTTTGGGAAAATATAGGACCATCCGCAACCTTCATCTATGGGGGAACATTGGCCTTGATGTCTGTTGTTTTGTTTATCGTTTTCAGGAACTATTTTAGCCCGTCAGCAACCGCCGCCGGGAGCTTGGCGGTGGAGAACAACATTCCTAATTGAATGGGGTGGGTTTGCAGAACCGGTTTTAGTTTTTGCGCCACTGGTTTAGGTATAAGGATTATCCGGTGGGACATAATGCGCAAAAAACTGGCGAGGTGGTGGAACCGGCTGGGGGGGAGACCGGTGGACCACACTGCCTCGCCGAGGTTTGTAAGCACCTAAGGTGCATCATTTCTTTATTAAAGAGCGGTAGCCGGTGTTTAACATTACAAACAACCTGTCACAAATCAAACAAGGAAAACATCCCCTTCGTAGGATCATACCCCTCTTCACGGTATAAATCTTATTAATTTAGTATACATGCTATGGCAATAAAATGCAAGCCAAAAATGCCTTTTTATGATTTTTTTTGATTTGTACCCAATTATAGGTATTAGTCCGTAAATAAAACGCCGACTTTTTTATCCCGGCTGGCCTTGTTAATTACCAATAAGATTGAAACTTATGACTTGAAAAACGAAAAAATGCAAAAAAATTTTCGGGTTAGTTGCTTGTACAGCGGTAAAAACTCTCATAGACTAATGCCAGGAATAGGTTCTTGTTAGAAAACATATTGAATCCGTTCAGCTTTATACATATTTTATATGATGAAAATATCTGAGAGAATAGAACAAGTACAACAGACCATTAATTCCACATGTGCCCGTGCTGATAGGGATCCCAGCGAGATAAAACTTGTGGTCGTTACCAAATCCGCCACCATCGAGGCCATAAAGGAGGTTATTCATCTGGGTTTTGTTGACCTTGGTGAGAATCGAGCTCAGCAGTTGAAAAGAGTCTCCGAACAGGTGTCCGAATTTTTGCAGCAGGCAAACGGTGAGCCGAATCTACCGAAGGAAGTCCGTTGGCATATGGTAGGGCATCTCCAGAGAAATAAGGTCAAGCAAGTTTTGCCTATAGCCTCTCTTATACATTCGATCGACACACTTCGACTGGCTGAGGAGATAAACAGCTCAGCGGCAAAGCTTCAAATACAGCCGAAAGTGCTTTTGCAGATCAACACATCCAACGAGCCGCAGAAGTACGGCGTCCCCGTCGGAGCGGCAACACATTTAGCTGAGCAGATAGAAACCCTGCCTAACTTAAAGCTAATCGGGCTTATGACGATGGCGTCGCTAACACGCAATAAAGACGTCATTCGTGATTGTTTTGTTAGGGCAAGAGAGCTGTTTATTGAGATGCGCGGCGAGAAAATTGTCGGCCCACAGTTTACTGAGCTGAGCATGGGTATGAGCTCAGACTACGAAGTTGCCATTGAGCAGGGAGCAACTATCCTTCGCATCGGCTCAGCAATATTCGCCGGCTCATAGCACTTTTCCTGTCTTACATATCTTTGCTCGTTGTTCATGTCTTGCTATCCTTATATATAACGACAAAAAGACTAAAAAAACAAAGTACCACGCCTAATAAGCCGAAATTATCTTTGCCGGTTATGACAGAACGCACATGACGTCCTATAACCCAAAGTAAAAAGGTAAATGAAAATGGGAAAAACAGCGTCAAGTGATACCGAAGTGCTGAAAGACTTCACAGATGTTCTCTATCTGACAAATTTGGGCCATATACCTGCTGACATAAAGTACCTCTTGAGGCAACATAAGCTTTCCTATCTGGTATTGCCAATAGATAAATACACGCAGATACGTGATCGAGTCGGCCTTATAGGAACAGTAATTATCGAAGCAGATGAGTCTGACATCAGCGGATCACAGCAGTTCCAATTGGCAAGAATGATGGAATCGCTTGAGATGGAAAATATAGGCGTGATTCTGCTCACTAACCGCGTGGAAACTCCCATAAAAAGTTTTTCTTTAGCACCGACAAAGAACAGTTTCTACTGTACTAACCCGGCTAAGTCCATCGACATAAATGAGCTGTGGGTTAGAATCAGCCTTAATCTTGCGTACCGTAAAAAAAGTTCCGGCATCACGGTAAAACCCGCGATTCCGGCAAATCAAGACGAGGGTATCCGCAGAAACACATTGGGACAACAGCTTAAATTAGCCAGCACGCTGGTTGAAAACCTTGCAGAGCAGCTTCAAATGGCCGGTAGAGTTCAACGCGATTTTTTGCCGGCTCAACTGCCGAATTGTGACGAATTGCAGTGGGCTACAGTTTTTCTGCCTGCGGAATGGGTCTCTGGCGATATTTACGATGTTGTACGCATCGATGAGCAGCACATCGGCTTTTATGTTGCTGATGCTGTAGGTCATGCTATGCCGGCAGCACTTTTAACGATTTTTGTTAAACAGGCTCTGGTTATGCGTGAGACATACGAGAATAATTACAAGATTTTTTCGCCATCGGAAGTTATGAAGAACCTCAACGACCGGCTGACAAGTCAGAAACTATCCGGTTATCAGTTCGCCACATGTTGCTATGGTTTGCTGAATATCAAGACGATGCAGTTGACTTTCGCTCGTGCCGGGCATCCCTATCCGATTCTTATCCGGCCCGGCAAGCAGCCTGAGCAACTGGAGCTGCGAGGCTCTCTGCTTGGAGTTTTTGAACAAGCCGACTATATTCAGCAAACTATCCAGCTTCGAGCCGGTGATAAGTTATTGCTGTACTCTGATGGAGCAGAGCCTTTTATCGGCAGATTCGATGACTTGACCGGCTTTCATTTCAATGACCAGTTCTGCGAGATTATCCGCCAAGGCGGACCCATCGTGGAGATGATGGATAGAGTAAACTCGCTGGTGTATAGTCAAAAGGTCAAACAGTCTGAAATTGATGATATTACGGCGGTTGGTCTGCAAATCCTTTGACGATTGGTGATTGGTTAAATGGTAACTGGTCCCTTAGGGACTGGTTAAATGGTTAATAGTTACCAATCATGGCTTAACATCATAACCATATTTCCTTACAGCCTCTTTTTTGATGTAGTCCATAATTGGGGCGAAGTGAATAACAGGCTCGAGCCGCTTTCTTCTATCTTTGGCTTTTGGATACACAATACTTAGGATCCTGTTTTTTTCCCACTCTCTGGGTTCAATTTCGAACCGCACCGAGAATCCATACTTAGTAAGAAAAGCAAGGTTAGGAACAGGGTATGCTTGAGCAGCCGCCCCTTCACATTCAGCCGGATAAGCAATAATGCAGGGTGTGATAAAGCCGTCGTCCAAACCTATATCAAGATTCCGTTTTTTGATGTCAATAAAGAAAAGATCGCCCGAGAACCATAGTCCCCTTACCTGTTCGGCTGCACGTTTTGCTGTATGGGATGATTGAATACCAAGCCTCTTAAGCTCTCGGTCAAGAGCTAATGTCACCGCTTTATCGAATTCATGCTCGGTATCCTGAAGCGCCATAACTGCGATATGGCTACCAAGAACATTTGAAAATGTGTCTTCCCACGAAAACGCAGATTGGAACTCTGGATAAAATCCTATACATTTATAGCCGAACCAAGTAAGAATTTCGTGCCAGATACTCTCGGTGTAGGCAAGGTATTGACCGAGCCTGGCAGAAATATAATAAGCAATTTTTTCTTTTTGCTTGTCTGGCAGGACTTTCCAGTATTCCGGATAGTCAAGCTTTACAAAGTATAGCGACGGCGTTTTTGATTTGAATTTGAATTTAGTTTTATTTTTCATCATATTGTCAAATGTCTTTGCGGCCAGAAACGCTGTCCAGTCGATAATCTTGCGTACGTGAGCAATGTCGATATGTCCGGCTTTGCAGGTATATACAATACCGTTTTTCTCCGATTCGTTAGGCCTGTACGAATGCTGTCCTAAGTATCCGCCGCTCAGGAAATTCGTGGCTATTGTCGAGCTGGCATAGGACGCCAACCGGGCTTGTGGGGGCGATTTCGCATCTTTTGGATCAAGAAATTTGCCTTCAGATGCACTATGTGCATAAACGACAAAAAGGCAGAATAATAAAATACTACTAATCTTTTTCATAGGAAAACGATAAATTTCTTTTATTCAGGGTACTGTATGATTCGGCAAACAGCTAACGTATCTTAAAATTTACATCAGGCGACCATCAATCAATATAATTACTTTTTGTAACCGTTCGGCGCCTAAAAATCTCGTTTTTAAGCGAAAAACTACGATTTAGAATGTTGCATTATGCCAAAACAACTAATATTTATGCTAAAATGGCTAACAGAGTATAAGAGGACCGCTCTTTTAAGCTAAAAACGGCGATTTTGCCCCCTGAACGGTTACTACTTTTTTAAAGCAGAACCGCCTTCGGCGGCGGAGAAGCTATCAGCACAAGCTGACCGATTATTTGAGATTATGTGGTCCTGAGGTCCTATAGCACTCAAGAAGTCAGTCTTACCAGAAGAAGCCGGGGGGATTTATATCTCCAAATCGAGGTACTGCAATACCGTCCTCAATATCCGAGTTAAAATGCCTCCAATCCGTATGGCCATCCAAGAAGCCGATATTTCCACCGAGAGGTTCTTCGTCGTTCCTCAAATGACTTGTTTGATCGTACACTTGACTTTGACCATAAATGCCTCCCGGAACCTGGGCGAAATTACGCCCATACTTGGTGTTTGCTTGAGGAATGCCCATTATCGAATCGATGCACAGCTCTCTAAGGGATGGATGCTTTTCCCGGTTTGTCTTTAACCAGATCTTTTTCTCGCTATCACTTTGATAGCGTATAATATCCGGTCGATTTCCACGAGCAACGTCCAATATATAGCAATATCCAGACACAATAAAGCTACTACTACTGTAGTTAGTGAATTTGCTTCCATTCCAAGATTGGTTGTCATACTCCCAGAACAAGTCATTGTATCTTTGGTGGTTACTGTTCGATGGACAGTAGAATATCTCTCGCGTCAGACCGGCATTGAGCATGAAGTGTACCGTACCTATCGCGATATCCTGCAGCCAGTTTCCGGTTGTTGAGGGTAATGGCAGCTTTGAATTGTTTTCATCTGCATACATATTCAAAGCATACAAGTGCTGACGAATACGCATTGAACAGGATTGTTGTCTTGCCTGTTCTTTCACTCTTCGCAAAGCCGGCAGTAGTATTGCCATCAGAATCGCTATTATTGCGATTACCACCAGTAATTCGATTAAAGTAAATGCTCTTGGCTTCGTCATATCCGGCCTTACTGCTAATGTCAAACCTGCTATTTCAGCGTAATATGACAGGATTTGCTTTTTGTAACAGGTTGTTAGTAAATACCTTATACAAAAGGCAGTAGTATTATACTTATCGCTCTAAGAGCCCGAGGGGCAATATCTATAGATAAAAGCCGAAAAGCTCCTCTCTTTATCACATAAATATATTATACCAGTTTTGCCTGTACAGGCAAGTTTTTAAACGGAGAAAGGGGATTTGCATGCTTATAAATCGCTCTAAGAGCCCGAGGGGCAATGAAAAGCTCAGATATCCCAGTTTTTAGTACCTTTTATAAACTTGTTTTGTAGGATTATCCCCAGCACCAATGGTCCCAGCAGCATTACAGGTAGAAACCACTTTTGCTCGAACACTAACTGTTTCAATTTTTCATCTGTCTCCATATACTGATATATTATGGCTAAGATTCCAATGACCAAAAGGCTGCTGCCACCGAGGCTGGTAAACAGCATGACGGCAATTTTGAAGACAATAAATGAAATCATTGCGCCGGCGATGATTCCTACAAGGGCGCCTGCCCAGATGTATTTTTCAGGAAGTCCCGCGGCGAGCCAGCCGCCGCCTGTGAGTATTGCGCCTGCCACTGCACCTAAAAAGGTCACGCCGTATCGCATTAATGGTATGGACAAAACCGCAAAAAGCACCACAGATACAAGTGCAAGCCAGATTACCTGTCCCTCAATATATTTATTTGCCCATACCGCAATGAACAGGCCGATCAGGCCAAAGCATATTGTCACTAATATTTTGAAAACTCTCCAGCCGTAGAAAAGGCAGACAGTCCCAAACGCGATAAAGGTCAACGCTTCGACCAGGCCGAGTGAAGTTATTTGCTGCCAAATCAAGTCCATGGGGACAATTCCTTCCTCTGCCGCCCCGGCTGTCTCAGGACCCGACGTTTTAGCAGCCTGCGCTAATATAGTTAAATAATCCATGTTTTCCTCCCAATTTGCTCTTTCCCCCCACTGCTTCCTTTCGGAAGCAAGGATTGGGGCCGGTACTTTCTAAGTAAATTTTTTAAACGCTAATTATCGGTCTAAGAGCCCGAGGGGCTGTGTTTCGTCGATGTCTCATTTATTCAGGCTCTTGCTTGTCTTTATTTGCTTGTTTTTTTCTTATCGAGCGTTCCTTTGTAAGTTTACAAAGTAATAATTGCTCAAAAGTACCAAAGATTATCATTGCTATAACGACAATGGCATAAAACGAGCTTCTGTTATCGATTTTGGTTATGGGTTTAGAACCTTTGTATAACAATAATAAAATCATGCCGACAAAGATAAGCGATGTTCCCAAGACCGAGAAGCATAAAGCCGATGCCAGGCGCCAAAGCCAAAATCCAGCGGCGAAAAAAATTGCCGTCAACGCAGCAATTATCGCCCACCTGTACAACGGTACCTGTGAGCAGACATTTCGTACTGTTTTGCTAAAACTAACAGCGTAAGCTTTAATTGTTTCTATGCTTTCTTGGATGCTCCTGGTCGAGTCGTGACTTTTTATTTGGCTTTGGTTTACAGCTACTGCATCGGCTGTCTCAATGTACGGTTGAACCAAAACAGCAAAGCTCAAGACCGCTGCTAAGGCAGCGAGCAATACAGCGATAAGCAGCCTTTCAAATATTATTGACGCCAATGCAGCCACGCCGGAGGAGATTGCTGTTGTGATAACATGCCGGCTGATAAGGAAAAATCCACAAATAGCGCCAATAATTGCGCCCACAAGTCCGCCTAAGAGTTTTCTAAAACCCAGCCCACCGAGCCAGACGAATAATCCGACTATAATGGCTACCAACCCAGGCACAATTAAGACAAGGCCAGAAAGCCTTGTCGGCCCGCTGACAGCGGATTCGAAATTTTGCAGAATTTCAAGCATAGCCCCTCGGGCTCTTAGACCGATTTTTCAGAATATGCCGTGCGTAAAACGGCTCTTTTAGACCTATCGGTCGTTCATTTACTATTTATCGGCCTATGTTACTAATTTTCGTTAAATAGTTCAGGTTTTTGCGGATATACGGCTGAAAAAAAAGAAAGACCTATAATTTTCTGGGCGTTTGTATCTAAATATGATATACTTTTATTTAATGCTGAACTTGAAACAAAACAAGAGGAGACCCCCGATTCTGATAAGATTTCTGGCATAGTTACTTTATCCATTCTACAGATTAATCTCAGCATTAGTATCCAGAATAAAGGCTCGATACCAAAACTTTTGCCATACATTTTTTAATAAAAACGGAATATGGAAAGGAGACGGTTAGTGATCAGACAAAGGACAATACTTATCATTTACTCGTGCTTTTTGCTTTTTGTGTTATGTGGCAATGTAACTAAAGCTGAAGAAAAGACTTACACCGATCCAAACAAGAGTGAGAAGCGTGTTTTTACAGCCAAACTTAATCGTATCAAGGCTCACTCATCCCGCATCCCTGCAGGGCGCCGTGTGAACGACATGATTCAAAGTCTTACAAAGCTATTGAAATATGAGATTAATTGTGGAGGGAAACCGGCCAAAAAGGTTGTGGTAAAAATCAACAGCCAGTTTAATCACTGGGATCCAAACTTAGCAACCAAGGAACTCGGGCCCGGCACCATCGGCGCCTGTTTTGCCGACCACACGTATTCAGGATTCATCGATAACGTTAAAACAGTTTACCTTGATTTTCACATAATGCTTGACCCAAGGTTTTCCGTACCGGATGAAGCAGATCCCAGCTTTGGCCGGTTATTCGATGAAACTTTGCTTTATCATGAATTTCTGCATGGTCAATTATTGATTAATGCCATAAAAAACAGCGCCAATTGGAAAGCAAAAATATGTAACTGTACATTCGACACAGCGCCAATCGACCCCAACCACAAGACTATATATTCTTGGGAACAGTATTACCTGCAAGCCATTGCTCGAGGTGTCACTAATATTAAAATTAAGCGGATACCGCGCCAAACAGCCAAGGATGCGAATGGAAATTTCAATATTGACCTTGGAAAAATTGATGATTTGCTACCCCCAGAAAAGGAATCCTTTAATAGTAAATACCGGTATCCTAAAGGCTCAAATATGGTCGAACACAAAGACCCTAATAATCCTAATAACGATATACCGAGAGTGGACATAGTTGATGGACATCTGCGTCTAATTGGCAGGCTCAAAAATCCTCGAAAACCAGGCTTCATTGTTGTAAGAGTTGATCCACCAGCTTATTATGTAGTTTTTGGTATAGAAGAATCGATTGTTATTGAGCCTGCTTTCGGCTGGACTATAATCGAAGATTTTGAGAGCTACGACGATTTCTTTAACAGGATATTTGATTCCTGGATGGATGGATGGTATGAACCGACAAACGGTTCCATAGTAGGTTATTCCGACCCAAATTTCATGTCCGGGGAGCATTTCGTCGAGACAAATATTGTTCATTGTGGCGTTCAGTCTATGCCATTTTTCTACGACAACAGTGTTGGCATTTCTGAGGCAACATTGATGTTAAGCTCTCATCGTGACTGGACCCAAAAGGCAGTTAATACATTGTCTTTGTGGTTCATAGGTAAAGTAGGTAATTCTGTTGAGCCGATGTATGTCGTTCTCGATGAAAGTGCGGTTGTCTATCAAGACAATCCAACCGCTGCAGCGGTAACCGAGTGGACCGAATGGAAAATCAGCTTGCAGGAATTTGCTAACCAGGGAGTGGACCTTACCAATGTCGCTTCATTTGGTATTGGTTTTGGTAACAGAGAAAATCCGCAGCTCGGCAGTTCAGGTTTAGTTTTTTTTGATGAGATTGCATTGTTTTGTTCACCACAACAATAAATAGCGAAACATTAGTCTGCATTACACTGCGGTCATCGAGCGAAAAACGGGGCTGAAAATTAGCCGCCGGTATAGTGCGGATGAGAGGACTCGAACCTCCACGAGCGTTAAGCCCACAGGCACCTGAAGCCTGCGCGTCTGCCAATTCCGCCACATCCGCAGGGGTAAATCAATTATCATTCATTTCCATCATTTCGTCAAGATTTGTACTAAGAACCCTGCAAAATACTGTATCGAGCTTTTGCTCTTTTGCTGCCCAATTGATAATCGATTATAAACGTCCTATAAAAAGGCTGTTTTGTAAGTCTCCTTCACAGCAAGCTTTATTGGCTTACTGGATTTTGGGTTGGAGGGCTTCTGTCGCAGGACAGGTTCAGACATCTGCCGGCAGTCTGTCTTTGCTAAAGCTATGTTCTTTATTTGCCGATACTTACAAAAGACATAAGGAAAAACAGTCGATTAGTTAATTGGTTAATTGTCTGCATTAAGCCAGCTAATTAACCAGTATGCTAATTCACTAATAAAACTTTTTGCGCAACCGACGGGTACGGAGTCTGTCTAAATTGTCTGTTGATTATTGGTAATTTGTGAATTACCATATCCTTCGACCCGGCTCAGAGCCTGCCTAAACGCATTTGAAGGGACAGACTCGTCAACTCGATATTGGATTCTTGATACTCGTCGAGGATCGAGGAGCGAGCATCAAGAATCCATTTGGTAGCCGGGTAATGCTCACTAATTTTTTTTGTTGAGCCTTCCGTATGAAAGCATTAGTTACAGGTGGTGCGGGATTTATCGGTTCTCATTTGGCAGAGCGACTGCTGAAAGACGCTAACACGGTCGCAGTTATTGATAATCTCAGCACCGGCAGCCTAAAAAATATTGAGGCTTTTAGGAATCAGCCGGGCTTTACTTTTACCGAAGGTGACATCCGTGATACTGAGCTGATGGAAAACCTGGCGGGGCAGTGCGATGTGATTTTCCATTTAGCCGCCGCTGTCGGCGTCAAGCTAATAGCTGACAGACCTGTGCACACTATAGAGACCAATATCGGCGGCACCGAAACAGTGCTGAATGTGGCCAACAAATTCGGCAAAAAAATACTGATTGCCTCCAGCAGCGAGGTTTATGGTAAAAATGAAGCGGTTCCCTTTCAAGAGGATGATGATATTGTGCTCGGCAGCACGTGCTTGTCACGCTGGTCGTACGCCTGCAGCAAGGCAATCGACGAATTTCTGGGTTTGGCTTTTTATCAGCAATACGGTCTTGGGGCTATCATCGGACGCTTCTTTAATACCATCGGGCCAAGGCAGACGGGCCGCTATGGGATGGTGGTGCCTCGATTTGTGCAATGGGCCTTAAAGGGTGAACCGATCTCGATATACGGAACAGGCAAGCAGACACGATGCTTTTGCTACGTGGGCGACCTTGTTGAGGCGGTTATCGACCTGATGAATTGCGAACAAGCAGTGGGCAAAGTATTTAATATAGGTTCAACCGAAGAGATTACTATAGAGGGCCTTGCGGATAAAATTATCGAAATGACGGCAAGTAAAAGCAAAAAGGAGTTTGTACCCTATGAAGTTGCTTACGGCAGGCCCATTGAGGATATGATGCGGCGGGTACCAAGCATAGAGCGAATCAAAAAGACTATCGGTTGGGTGCCTAAAACGCCTCTGGCGGAGACGCTGCAGATGATTATTAAAGAAAGAACCACGGCTGAGGGTTCCCGCAAGGCGAGGTCCCAAACCCGGGGCTAAATATGAGGGAGAATATGAAAAAGGCATTGATTACCGGCATTACAGGACAGGACGGTTCATATATTACGGAATTGTTATTGAAAAAAGGCTATGGGGTCTGGGGTATCATTAGGCGAAGCTCCTCATTTCACACCGGCAGGATTGACCATTTATATAAAGACCCGCATGAAAAGCCGCGTCTTAAGCTGGTCTATGGGGATATGACCGACGGCGGCAATCTGTCGGCGCTCATAAACGAAATTAAGCCCGACGAGGTCTATAACTTAGCTGCGCAGAGCCATGTTCGCGTAAGTTTTGATATGCCTATCTATACGGTTAATACTGATGCGCTGGGGACACTTCGATTGTTGGAAGCGGTGCGTTCCAGCGGCAGGCCGGTGAAGTTTTATCAGGCATCCAGCAGCGAGATGTACGGTAAGGTCGTAGAAGTTCCGCAAACAGAGAAAACCCAATTTTATCCGCGGAGTCCGTATGCTTGCGCAAAGGCGTACAGTTTCTGGCAAACGCTGAACTATCGAGAAGCTTATGGCTTATTTGCATGTAATGGCATTTTGTTTAATCACGAGTCGCCCAGGCGTGGCGAGACATTCGTCACAAGAAAAATCACGCGGGCGGCAACGCGAATTAAACGCGGCCTGCAGAATAAGCTGTACTTGGGTAATCTGGACGCCAAACGTGATTGGGGCTACGCAGGCGATTATGTCGAGGCGATGTGGCTGATGCTCCAGCAGGACGAACCCGGCGATTATGTCGTGGCTACGGGCGAAAGCCACTCGGTTAGAGAATTTGTAGAGGAGGTTTTTAGCTACCTTGACCTGGATTGGCAGAAGTATGTTGAAATCGACCAGCGATATTTTCGGCCTTCCGAGGTTGAATTTCTACAAGGTGATGCCGGCAAAGCTAAAAGGGTCCTCGGATGGGAGCCGAAGGTGACCTTCAAAGAGCTTGCTAAGATGATGACAGATGCCGATATGAAAATTGCCATGGAGGAGAAGATTATTAAAGATCACACGGGATAAGATTATAAGATTAGAAGACAGGGAAAAAATGAGCGATTTTTTTGCCAATAAGAGAATTGTTGTTACCGGCGGAGCAGGATTTCTCGGTGGATATGTCACGGAGGGTCTGCGAAAACGCAGTTGTGAATATATCGGTGTGCCTAAGATTGAAGAATATGACTTAGTCAAGCTAAGTGACATTATTCGGATGTATGAGGGTATGAACCCGGATATTGTAATTCACTTAGCTGCGGTGGTCGGCGGAATCGGCGCTAATCGTGAGCGTCCGGGTGAATTTTTCTATAAAAATATGATGATGGGAGTGCAGCTTATAGAGCAGGCCAGAATCCGAAATATAGAAAAGTTCGTTGCTATCGGCACGATTTGCGCATATCCGAAGTTTACGCCGGTTCCGTTTAAGGAAGAAGAGCTTTGGAACGGATACCCGGAGGAAACCAACGCTCCGTACGGCTTGGCTAAGAAGATGCTGCTGGTTCAATCGCAGGCCTATCGGCGGCAGTATGGTTTCAATTCGATATTTTTACTGCCGGTAAATCTCTACGGCCCCGGCGACAATTTTAGCCCCGCCTCCAGTCACGTAATACCTGCGCTGATGAAGAAATGCGTTGACGCGATTGAAAGCGGTGCAGACCATATTGACTGCTGGGGGACAGGTAGTGTTTCGCGTGAGTTTATTTATGCCCCCGATGCGGCTGAGGGTATCTTGTTGGCTACGGAGCATTACAACGGCTCTGAGCCGGTCAATATCGGAGCAGGATTTGAGATAACGATAAAGGAGCTTGCTGAAAAAATTGCCAAATTTACGGGTTTTACCGGCGAGCTTCGCTGGGACAGCTCTAAGCCGGATGGCCAGCCCAGACGGAGGCTGGATGTCTCAAAGGCCAAAAAATACTTCGGATTTGAGGCCAAAACCTCCTTTGATGAAGGACTAAAAGCAACCATAAACTGGTACAAGGTAAATCGCAAGTGATTGACCCCCAGACTTCGGCGAGCTCAGTCGAGCCGTGAAACTGGGGGCTAAACCCGTCTCTCCGCAGGATGCCTTGCGGCAGAGCCGGGTCGAGAGATATTCAGCCCCCAGGTTTATTGGGGGGTTCTTGACAGCATATCCGTGACAAATCAAAAGCCAAAACTAAGCTTGTGGTATATTGGTGTGCTTGGTTGCGCCCTCTTGCTTTACGCAGTTAGTTGTGCGCCGGCAGCTTTGTGGCAGGATAGTGGGCTTATCCAGTACCGCATCTGGCATAATGACATAGAGGGATTCTTAGGTCTGGCTATTTCTCATCCACTATTTTATATACTTGCCATCGCTGTAAAGTATATACCGTTGGGCGAATTTATTTGGCGAGTTAATTTAATCTCAGCAATCGCCGCAGCGGTGGTGATTGCAAATATGTTTTTGCTCGTGCGTCTGTGGCTGGGCAGGAATTTCCCGGCAGTGGTAGCTGCTATCACTTTGGCTGTCTCTCATACATTCTGGAGTCATGCCTGCATTATCGAAACGTACACCTTATGGGCGGCTATATTTACTGCCGAATTGATAATGCTGCTGCAATATACGAGGGCCCAACGTGCGGTTTATTTGTATTGGCTTGGCTTACTTAATGGTCTTGCGATAGCCGTTCATAATCTTGCTTCGATACCGCTTCTTTGTTATGCAGTATTTTTTATCGTTCTGTTGGTTAAAAAGAATATTCGTTTTAGGGACTTAGTGATTATCGCTTTGTTATGGATTATCGGGGCGCTGCCTTATGAGTATCTGATAGTCAAGAGCATAATTCAAACCGGCAGTATCACCGGCACGTTGGCTTCCGCGGCTTTTGGGCTGCGCTGGCAGGGCGCTGTTCTCAATACAGCCTTGTCGGCAAAAATAATAAAAGAGAACTTCTTGTTTATTTTATTGAATTTTCCTACTCCTAATCTTCTGCTGTTTTTTGCAGGGTTCTTCGGATTGTTTAAGGTTTCGCCGAGCCGGAGCTTCAGGAGCATTTCGCTGAGCTTGATCGTGCTATTTTTTATCTTCGCTTTTCGATATACGGTTCCTGACAGATATGCCTTCTTTCTGCCGTTTTACTGCCTGGTTTCAGTCATTGCAGGTCTTGGGGTATATTTGTTGCAGGAGCGAGCAAATCACAAATTTGTTGCTTATCTGATTCTGTTTTTCGGCTTGTTGCCTGTAGGTGTATATGCAGTTGTGCCGGCTTGGGCAGAGAGGATGCAATTTGATATGGGGACAAGAAATAATGTCCCCTACCGTAATGACTATAAGTATTTTTTGCAGCCGTGGAAGACCGGCTGCAGAGGAGCAGAGCGTTTTGCCGATGAAGCGTTGGATGCAGCGGAAAGCAATGCCGTTATTTTTGCCGACAGTACTACCGTTGCTCCTCTTTTATTGATACAGGAAATCAAAGGAAAGCGTCCGGATGTGAAGGTTGTTTCGGGTATTGTAAGCAGCAAAAACGCGCCGAGCTTTAATGAGCATACAATTGAGCAATTGCTGCAAAGTCGGCCCGTTTATGTTGTTTCACGATGGGCAGAGTTTTGTCCGTCATTTGTGCTTGATAATTATGATTTGGTGTCGGCTGGACTGATATGGAAAGTAGTTAAGCGGGACAGGAGTGGCGGATAAATTGTTTAGCCGTCGCCGGTACGGCGACGGTCAAGCTTACAAAGATAATACTACTCAAACAAATATGAATGAACAACATATTACAACGTCCAAGAGGCTGATTCACAACACGGTTTTCAATGTGATGGCGTTGTTAAGCAATGCGTTAATTGGTTTTTTCTTAATCCGTTTTTTTCTCGGCCGGCTCGGCGAAGTCCGATACGGCGTATGGTTGCTGATTGCAGGTTCGGTCTTTCGTTATGCAGCCATGTTAAGCATGGGGCTTAACAGCTCTATAAACAGATACATTCCAGTCTTCCTGGCCAAAAACGATGAGGACGGCATTCGGCGAGTAATCAGCACGTCATTGTTTTTCTTCTCGCTCGTTGCTATCGTCCTTGCCTTATCCAGCGTAGTGATATATTGGAATGTCGGCTCGTGGTTTGCTCTTGAGCCGGGTCTTGTCGGCAAAGCTGCGGTATTAGTTTTAGTAGTCGGATTCTCCTTTACTGCTGCTATGCCTTTGCAGCCGGCCACTGCAATATTAAGCGGTCTTCAGCGGTACGATGTAATTAACCTGGCAATGCTGGCCGCATTATTGCTGCGAACGGTATTGTTGGTGGTATTGCTGTTGCGAGGATACGGTCTTATTACAATGGGCTTTATATTTGGAGCAAGTGAGGTTCTGCTACGGGTTTTACATTTTGTTTTTGTCAGGAAGCTTCTTACCACGGCCTCTTTTTCTTTTGCAAATGTGGATTTAAGACTTCTCAAGGAGATGCTGGCTTATGGGATGAATACATTTATGTATGCAGCAGGTGCTATTATCATTTATAAGGCGAGCAGCGTGGTTATCGGCATCTTTCTGGGTACTGCCCAGGTAAGCCGATTTGAAGTTGCAGCGGCGGGAGTTTTATTACTGACGCAATTGCTCCAGGCCTTCACCGCGGCGATAAAGCCGGCTGTCAGCGACCTCGATGCCAGAAATGACCAATTGCGGGTTAAAGAAATATCTTTTCTTTCTCAAAAATACAGTCTTTTGATGATAATCCCCAGCGGCTGTTTCTTGGTGGTGATGGGCAGGGAGTTTCTTTCGGTATGGGTAGGCCAAACCATCCGGGACCCCGAGGTAATCAGGACTATGGGTATTATACTGGCCATCTTAGCGGTTGGACATTGCTTGAGATTGGCACAGCATAGTAACTTTATTGTGCTGGTAGGCAGGGGACAGCATAAGTTTTTTGGCATTCTCACGGCTTTGATGGCTCTGGTTTGCGTTTCGGCTTCTATTATTTCGGTGAAGGTGCTGAATTGGGGCTTGATTGGCATAGCATGGTGCAATTTTTTGCCGATGGCGTTTGTATCCGGCGTGATTCTGCCGATATACTTTAATTGGAAAATGAGAATTTCTGTGCTGGAAAGCATTTGCCATATTTGGCAACCAGCCCTATTGGGATCGCTACCGGCAGTAGCTGTGATTACAGTATGGAAGTATCTGGCCCCGCCGGATTGCTGGCTTGAAATCATCGGAGTAGTTATTACCGCTACGGCTTTGACTCTTGTAGGCAGTTGGTTTTTAAGTCTTAAGAAAATCGAACGTAAACGATTTATCGATATTGTTTTTCGTCGGGCGGCAGCATCGGAACATGACGAAAAAATATTCCTATAGAGATTCCCATAAATATCCGACTAAAGGTGCCGAGTACGAGGCATACTACAGCACGCAGCTCTGGGAGAAGTTTCTTTGGGCGCGTGAGCAGAAAATTATCAAGCAGATTTTAGAGAAATACTTTACAGGAAGGGACGTTCATCTGCTTGATTTTGCCTGTGGAACAGGACGCATAACAAGTTTTCTGGAGGACCGCGTAAAAACGTCAACAGGTGTTGATGTATCCGCATCTATGCTGGCAGTTGCCAGAGAGAAACTCAAAAGAACAGAAATAATTGAGGCTGATATAACCGTCGATAACATATTCGAAGGAAGAAGGTTTAATTTGATTATAGCTTTTAGGTTTTTTGTCAATGCAGAGCCGTCTTTGCGTTCGGCTGTGATGCAGGCCCTTTCGAGGCTGCTTTCCGAAGACGGCTACCTGGTCTTTAACAATCACCAAAGTTACGGCTCGCCCTGGATTAAACTGCTATATATGCGCCATCAACAAAAAAATTCTCAAAGCGTTTTTAATGTTATGACTATGGATGAAATGAACAAGCTCGTTGAAGATGTAGGGATGGAGATAATAGAGCTTTATCCTGCCGGTTTTTTTCCTCCGCCGAAGATAGCAGTGCCGCAAATGGTAACTGGTGCGATTGAGAAAATATGCTGCAGATTTAAGTCTCTGGCGCAATTTTCAGAAAGCCCCATTGCCGTGTGCACTTGGCGTGATAGGCGGAACCGCCGCCCCGCTTTACGGGAAACGCAGGGGCAGGGAAGATGACGGTTGACGTTCAGAGAAAATCATTAATAGAGTTTTCCACCGACTCGGTACGCAAGGTTGGTGACGCTTCTTTGTTGGCTGTCGAGGCAACTAAGACCGCCAGGGCAGGAGAAATCGGCATAGAAAGCGGCTTGTTCTATGTCCCGAGAGTTTTGGACTTTGACCAGGATAGAGGTGTGCTCGAATTGGAGCGGCTAAACGGTTTGGTGACACTACTGCAATTGGCGATTGATAAGGACGCTCGTTTACTTGAATTGACAGACAGAGCCGGCAGAGCACTGGCGGTCATTCATGAGCAATTAGTTCTGCCTGAGAAAATAAAGTGCCCACTTCCGCCTGAATGGATGGCCTCAAATTTTAACGGCGGCCCGGATCAGAATGTTTTTATTCACGGTGACTTCGCAAGTGTTAATGTGTGTCTTCACGAGGCATCGGGCCGGCTGGTTATATTAGACTGGTCAGCGGCGCCGATTGTAGGAAGAAATCCAACTTTTGGCAGCCGGTATTTTGATATTCTCTGGTTTGTCGCATGCCTGTTTCGTGGTGCGCCGGGCATGAGATTTCTAAGATGGAATGCCGAAGGAATGGCGGATGTATTTTTAAAAGGCTATGCCAAATATGGTTTGAATGATATTTCCAGCGAGCTCAAGAAATATTTGCCGAAGATTTGCCGGTTACAGAGACAGAAGATTTGGTTCCTTGCGGGACGAAAATCACCATGTAAAGCCGTAGCTTACTTATGCTCACAGGTGTTTTTGTACACCCATTTTCGTAAGTTTCTGCGCAATTATAAATTGTGAAATTGGAAGTTTTTTATGTACGCCGGGTTTGAAAATGCAATAACTGAGGAGGACTTGTGGTACACAGATGCGCAGCGCTCATCTGATGTTCAATTGCCGCCGGTGATGAACATTCTGCTTCTTGTGATTTGGTCGGTGATTGTTTTGGTCGGCCTTGCCGTGATATTTCTGGGCAGAAACACCATGGCTGGTATAGCAATCGTAGCGGTGCCCACGTTTATCGGCATGGTAATAAAGCCGACCTTTGCGCTTTGTATTATGATGCTGGCGTTGCCGACAGGAGCCGGTATCGGCGCAGCAATGGATTTCAGCCTCGACCGAGGTGTGGGCTTAGCTGTTGCGGCCAGCTTTGTGTTGAATTTACTGATGACTCGTCCCGGCCTGCGGCTCGGCAATAAGGCGTTATGGGTGCTTATTCTATATACGATTTGGGTGTTTTTAGTGTCTCTGGCGGCACCATATCTGGCGTTGGAATTACGGCGTGCATTCACCCAGGTTCAGCTTTTAGCACTTACTTTTATTGTATATTGGATACTGCAAACAAATGACTGGAAAACTTTCCACTGGGCTTTGAGAGCTTATGTGCTCGGTACATTGGGGATGATTATATTGGCATTTATGACCGGTGCGGCGATTAGGACGGTCGCTCAGGACGCCGAGGCAAGATATTCCGCTACTGTCGGTCAGGCGATTGATGCTAATATGTTGGCGAGTCTTGTCTGCTTGGCTTTTTTGGCTGCTATTTACTTATTTGCTCGTGACAAAAAGATATTATGGCGGGTGGTATATCTTCTCTCGATGCTTGTTTTTCCGGTAATGCTTATCAAGATAGGTTCTCGTGGAGCTTTGATAGCGCTTTTCTTTACTATGTTGTCGCCTCTGTTGTTTGTACGACAGGTCCTGCACAGGCCTGCGCTGGCAGTGCTGTTGCTTGTGGCTGTTTTGTTAGCTTCAGTCTCAGCCGGACTGGTCGCAAGCCGAGGAGGGCTGGAAGCCGATGTCGCCGAGCGGCTGACTAATATATACCGTGCCGAGGAAGCTGTCGGTTACAGAATGATGCCAATCAGAAAGGCCCTACAATGCGCTGTAACAAAGCCGATGGGAACGAGCTATTACGGCTGGTTTGAATACAGCGGGCTTCGAATCGTACCACATAATGATTTCTTTTTTGCTCTTGGTCTCTACGGCGTACCTGCTGCCGGCCTTTTCGCGTTTTTCGTGATTATGTTGATGTTCACGGTCAAGCGAATCCCTCTGGGATGGGAAAAGCTGTATGCCAGAGCGGTTTTAACATTTTTATTAGTGATGGGACTGGATGTTCCACAGTTGTATCAAAAGTACTTCTGGATATTTCTGGTATTTGTAATAGCCAGTGAGCAGGTAGCGGCATACCACGCGCCGGAAGAGAACCTTTATGCCGAGGATGGATATGAAAAAGAAGTGCCGGAATATGAGGAGGGTTGATTAGCGAATTAGCGAATTGGTTAATTGTGAACTAATCCTCTAGTTCACTAATTCTCTAATATTCTAACCAGGTTTTCAGATGCACATAGCCATAGTGACAGTTTTCCCCACCAAGACCGATCATATTGATGGTGGCGTTGCCGGTGTATCGAAATACATCGTCGATGAGCTTGTAAAGCATCCGGACGTTAGGGTATCTATCGTTGTTCCAAAAGGTAAATCTTGCGAAACTAATAACGAGCAATGGGAGAACATTGGTGTTTATAGGGCGGGTAAGAAAGGAATGTTCAGGTTTTTGCCAGGGACTGTTTACGATATTTTTGCAGGCAGACGGCAGATCAAATCTCTTTTAGGGCAAATCAATCCTGACATCGTACATTTTCAGAACGATACGTTTTTGGCGGCAAACTGCCCGTATCCTCACGTTCTCACCATCCATGGGATCGTCGAAAGAGATGCGATATGGGATAGTCGATGGGCCCCTCTTCGATGGCTAAAGTGGCTGCTTTTAAAACTGACGGAAGAGTATGGGCGTCACCGAATCCCGAATGTTGTCTTAATAAGTGAATACGCCAAGAGATTTCTGCCAAAGAATAATAACTGCAAGACCTGGCATATTGATAATCCTATTGCAGATTCCTACTTTGATGTCGATTGGCAATTTGAGCCGGGCAGGATATTCTGCTGCAGTAGAATCAGGCCGTTAAAAAATATTCTTGGTATGATAAGGGCGTTTGCTGTTGTTCTTCAGCGATTCCCGGACGCTCAACTTCGCATAGCAGGCAATGCTGAGCCTGCTTATCTTAAAAAGTGTGAGCGGCAAATAGAGGCAAACAGCCTGCATGGCAATATACACTTTCTCGGAAATCTTGGTATTAGAGAAGTCCAATTCGAGTTATCTAAGGCAAACTGCTTAGCAGTACCATCTTTCCAGGAGAACGCGCCGCTGTCTGTCGCCGAGGCGATGGTTGTAGGCGTCCCTGTGGTTGGGGCGAGAGTTGGTGGCATACCAGAGATGGTCGAGGACGGAAAAACAGGTCTTTTGATTGACCCTTATGACACAAAAGAAATCGCTAAGGCGGTTTTGAGGATTCTTTCGGATGAAAATCTCGCCTGCTCTATGAGCCGACAGGCCAAAGAGGTCGCAAGACAACGCTTTATGGCATCGGCGGTATGCGAACAAACATTAAAGGTTTACAACGAGATTTTATCAAATAACACTGACCTACACGGACTTAAACACTGACTGACACTGACAGGGCATTAACATGGGTTTGAAACACGTAATAAGGGGCGTATTAACATACGTTCCGGAACTTGAGAAGCTCATTCCCAGCCGAACCGGCGGAACCAATTCCGCCCGCTATTGTTATTCGGTCTGGCTGAGACACCTTGTTATGGCCGAGCAAGCCGGCCTTAGCACCCGGCCGAAAGTAGTTGCCGAGCTCGGACCCGGAGATTCTCTTGGCATCGGACTGGCGGCACTGTTATCCGGAGCACAGAAGTACTATGCGCTTGACGTAGTAGAGTATGCTGCTTCGGCTGTAAATCTTGATATCCTTGACGGGCTGGTTGAGCTTTTCACCAAATGTGAGCCGATCCCGGATCAGCAGGAATTTCCTTTGCTCGAGCCGAAATTGAAATCATACGAGTTCCCGTATGATATTCTAACGGACGAAAGGCTTAGACAAAATCTGGATGACGAAAGAATTCAGTCCATAAGGGAGACGCTAAAAAATACAAGTCATTTAAGTAACGGCGACATCGAAATCCGTTATATTGTGCCCTGGTACGACAGCAGCGTAGTAAAGCCGGAGTCTGTTGATATGATATTCTCACAGGCGGTGCTCGAACATGTCGATGACCTGGCTCACACATACAGGATCCTTTATAGCTGGCTTAAGAAAGATGGTTTTATGAGCCATCAAATCGATTTTGGATGTCACCATCTGGCGGAACAATGGAACGGGCACTGGGCATATTCGGACCTGTCATGGAAATTAATCAAGGGCAAAAGGCCCTATCTTTTGAACCGGGAGCCTTATTCCACCCACAGGCACCTGTTGGAGCAGACCGGTTTTGAAATTGTCAGCGAGGTCAAAACTGCCGATAGGTCCGGACTTGCCAGAGAACATCTTAGTCCCAGATTCCGCCAATTATCCGAAGAAGACCTGACCACGAGAACAGTCCATATTTTGGCCAGGAAAACCCCGCGATAAACCTGTCCCCTCGGCCTTGCTCGGGACAGGCCTGAGCAGGATCGAAGGAACGCGGGGCTAAATATTTAGCCCCCCAAATTTATTTGGAGGGTTTTGACATCGAGTGAACATGAAGATCGCATACGTTGTATCGGGCATGAAAATGCCCTTTGTCATCAACGAAATTGATGCGCACCAGCAGGCCGGATGGCAAGTTCTGCCTTTGGCCGGTTGTAAGCGAGAGCAGTTTGAGGATTGGTCTGAGGTTATGATCAAATGGTGCAGGAGGACTATTTATCGCTCGAATATTTTTGTGCAAATTTGGATGACCCTGCGAGAAATGTTTACGCACCCGCTTCGTTTCTGGAAGGTCTGTTTTTGGGTAGTGACTTTGCTAACTCATAGTCCGCTTGAGTTTGTAAAGGCTGTTTATGAATTAACGACAGTTTGTGATTTTGCTTTTCGCTGCAGGCGGTTCGGCGTCGAGCATATTCATGTACATTTTGCCAGCCGGTCTTTAAGCCTTGGGATTATGCTGGGAGTGTTGACGGATTTGCCCGTATCGTGCACGGTGCATGCCTTCGACATATTTACCAGAAGCACAAACAGCCTGCGACCCCGATTAGCTGAGTGCAAATTCATAGCAGCCATTTCGCAATACAATATCGAATATCTAAGAAACACTTGCGGTCAATCCATTGCAGATTTATGTCACGTTATTCACTGCGGCATAGATGTTGAAAAATTCAGAACCGTTTCACATAAGTTTAAGCCTGGCAGGATGGTGTGCGTGGCCAGACTTGACCGCAAAAAAGGTCTGGATGCAGCCTTAGAAGTCTGCGCCGAATTGAAAGAAAGAAATGTAGAGTTTTTATTCCAGATTATCGGCGACGGCCCCGAAAGAAAAGATCTTGAGCAGCAAATTCACAAATTAGGTTTAGACGAGCAGGCTCAATTGCTTGGTCAGATGGCAAACGATCAGCTCATTCCGTTTTTCAGTCAGGCCTGTTTATTTTTCATGCCTTGCGTGAAAACAGAGAATGGTGATATGGACGGAATTCCCGTGGCGATGATGGAAGCGATGGCCTGCGAGGTGCCGGTGGTTTCAACTCGTATTTCCGGCATACCGGAGCTTGTACAGCACAATGTCAACGGATTACTTGTGGAAAAAGCAGACCCAAGTATTCTGGCCGTGGCCGTTGGGAGTTTGCTTTCAGATCCCGATAGGATACGCCGATTTGGTAGAGCCGGCCGGCTGCAGGTTGAGCAGAATTTCAATATCACCAAGACCGCAGCGCAACTGCGGCAATTAATTCAGGAACAGCGATATGAAAAGGCTGAGCATTCTGATCATCATTCTGACGTGCTTTGCTTGCAATCTGTACGCTGAAACATATTGGATCGCTCCCAAAGGCAAGGCCTCGGCAAAAGGGACGGAAGATGACCCTTTCCCATCTATTCAGGCTGCTCTCAAGCAGGCAGGCGCTAGTAACATCTTCATATTTCAGCCCGGCAACTACGTTGGGCAGCAGATAACGGTTACTGCTGAATATGCCGGCACACCGCAACAGCCGACCGTTCTGAAATCTCAATATAAATACAAGGCGGTTTTGCACGGCTCACCGACACACAACATCTATGTCAGAAAGGGCTGCAATTGGGTAATTATCGACGGCTTTGAGAGCAGCGGCGCCGGATATACGGGCATTAAATCAGATGCGGATTTTACAGTGATGAGAAACTGCCGAATCCACAATAACGCTCTTCAGGGCATAGAAGCTCATGGTGTTCGTGGGCTAGTCTTGGAAAATAATATTGTCGAATACAACGGTGAAAATCCTCAGTTTAGTCATGGAATATACGCCGACGGTGACGGTTTAACAATTCGTAATAATATTATCAGGTTCAACTCCGGCTGGGGACTGCATCTGTATCCAAAGATAGCTAACAGCAAAATCGAGAGCAATCTTATCTATGGAAACCAAAGATGGGGTATTGGGTTATATTCCAAATCGGATGTCGGCTCCAATAGAATCGTCAACAACACAATTGTTTACAATGGTGCCGGCGTAGGAATTAGGAACGCGCACAAAGAGATAATTGTGAATAATATCATCGTGAACAATACCGGCTGGATTTTTGAGAAAGCCGGTCCAATTCACAATATCGACACTAAGATATTCAAAGAAAGTGACGCTTTGATTGACTATAATCTTTGTGTACCTGCATTTAGAGGGGCCGGGCTACACGGATTATCTGCAGACCCATTGTTTCTGGACGCACGAAAAGGCGTGTTTTATTTGAAAGCAGGCAGTCCCGCCATCGGAAAAGGCTCTAAAGAATATGCTCCGAGAAGAGACTTTTTTAATCGTAAACGACCCATAGATAAGGCTCCCGATTTGGGATGCTTTCCTTATGAGCCTTACCTGCTTTCGCCTGAAGCCCGCAAGGATTGGTATTATCAGTGGCCGTTTGTTTTCAAGGGTCACTCTGAAACAATGCCGGATTTGTGGGAGCTGCCGGAAGTAACCCCGCCTTAAAAGGCGGGGCTAAACATTTAGCCCCACGTTTAACGTGGGGTTCGCACAAAAAAGTAAATTTTAGATGCACATTTTTTATTTACATCAGTATTTCGCCACGCGAAAAGGCACAACGGGGACACGGTCCTACGAATTTAGTCGGTACTTAGTGCAGAAGGGCCACCGTGTTACGATGATAACGTCAGGCCTGGACAACGATGAGTTTCCTGTTCCCCAAGGCCGTAAATATGCCGAATATCAAGTCGAAGGTATTAGCTTGGTTGCTATTGCAGCGGGCTATAATAAACCGCAGGTCGGAACAGGTATGGGCGGCTGGCGGCGTATGCTCAAGTTTTATCAGTTTGCACGCTTAGCTGAGCGTGTAGGTAAACAACTACCAAAACCTGATGTGGTATTTGCCACGCACACACCTTTGCCCATCGGTCTGGCCGGCGCCGCGCTGGGTCGCTACTTCAACGTTCCATTTGTCTTCGAGGTTCGTGACCTTTGGCCGGATGCGCTGATCAACCTCGGAGGATTGAAAAACCCGTTGGTGATATGGTATTTGCGGCGAATGGCAAAAAAAATATACAGCCGGGCAAATCATATTGTGGCTTTGTCGCCGGGTATGAAAGACGGAATCGTTCGTGCCGGTGTGTCGGCTGAACAGGTGACAGTAATTCCAAACGCTTCTGACCTGGACCTTTTCCAGCCAAATTTAGACGGCTCTATCTGGCGAAGTCGGTTCGGATTGGGCGACCGATTTACTGCTGTTTACTTTGGAGCCATGGGCCTGGCAAACGGCCTTGAGTATGTTATCGAAGCGGCCAGAATCTTAGCGCAGCGTAAAAAAGATAATATTGCACTTGTACTGGTCGGTGACGGCGGAAAAAGGTACGAATTGGAAAAGCTGGTGCAGGAATATAAACTGACAAACGTAATTTTTAATACGTCGATGCCTAAGGCGGAGCTTGCCGGACTCGTGGGTGAGTGTGATGCCTGCATGGTTATATTTCGAGCAGCTAAGGAACCAGGCCGAAGGCCTGGACGTGATCAAACCCACCTTCGGTGGGCGTGGTCGCCGAATAAGATGTTCGATGCGCTGGCAGCCGGCAAGGCCGTGCTGATAAATGTCCCTGGCTGGCTGGGAGAGACTATCGAGAGTAATAACTGCGGCAGATGTATTGACCCACATCGTCCACAGGCTTTAGCCGACGCGCTGGAGGAGCTGGCAGCTAAGCCAGAATTGTGCAGGGAGATGGGTAAAAATGCCCGCTCATTAGCTGAGCGGGAGTTTGAAAGGTCTAAATTGGCCGACCGGCTGGAAAAAGTTTTAATGCAGGTGACAGAAAAACAAAATATATGAAGAACCCCCAAATAAACCCGTTCTGAGCCGGGTCGAAGGATTTGGGGGCTAAACAATCTGAGTAAGCGTTCACGGGAAAACCGCATTTTTGTCATTGCGAGCGAAGCGAAGCAATCTAAAATCGTACGTTTTTGAGATTGCTTCGGCCTAAAGGCCTCGCAATGACACAAAAACGCCTTATTTTCTGTGTGAACGGTTACCAATCTGAGATATTTAACCCCGCAATTCATTGCGGGGTCAAAAAACTCCAACAAGTATGGTCGATAAAGATTTCCCTTTTATAAGTATTATTATGCCGGTTCGTAACGAGTCCGATTTCATCGAGCGGGCGGTAAAGAGCATCCTGAATCAAGATTGGCCGGGCGAAAAGATGGAAATCCTGGTCGTTGATGGGATGAGCAACGACGGCACCAGAGAGATTGTAGAAGAATTATCCCAGGCAGACCACCGAATAAAGATATTGAACAATCCTCGCCGAATTGTTCCTACCGCGATGAACATCGGCTTGCGAGCAGCGAGGGGAGATTTATTTATTCGGATTGACGGCCATACCGAAGTGGCCCCAGATTTTGTGAGGGAATCGATTAAGTGTCTGCGTGAGAATCCGGAGGCGTGGGTAGTAGGCGGCTACATTGAAACTGTGGCAGAGGGTTTTGTAGGACGGGTGATTGCATTGGCTATGCAGTCACCAATCGGCGTAGGTAATTCGCGATTTCGGTTGGGCGATTACAAAGGCTGGGTCGATACGCTGGCTTTCGGCACACATCATAAATGGATAGTTGATAAAATCGGTTACTTTGATGAAGAGTTGGTGCGTAATCAGGACGATGAGTTCAACCTGAGAATAATTTTAGCCGGCGGAAAAATATGGATGTCGAAGTCCATAAAGAGCAAGTATTTTTCGCGGGGGTCGCTGCGCAAACTCTGGAGGCAATATTTTCAATACGGCTTTTGGCGAATAAGGACGTTACAGAAGCATAGAAGGCCGGCCACACTTCGGCAATTGGTGCCATTGTTGTTTGTGCTGTCAATACTTTTGCTGGGACTGGCCGGTTTAATATGGAGACCATTTTGGATTTTATTGGGTATTGAAGCAGCTTTATATGCGGTGGCGTTATTAGCAGGTGCCTTCGATGTTGGACTAAAGGGCGGCTGGAAGTATGCACCGCCGGCACCTTTGGTTTTTGTCATATTACATTTTGGCTATGGATTAGGCTCATTATGGGGAACTATGCGGTTCTTAGTTCTCAAAGGCTATGGCATAGCAAAGCCTAGACAGATACAAATGTCACGATAGGAAAGAATAGGGTGAGCAAAGTTATAGAACAATATGAGCAGAATTTTGCAGAAGTATTCGGTGTAAGCCGTGCTTTTACATTCTGGAAGGGAAGAGTTGCTCTATATGCCATATTGAAGGCGATGGGTATTGGAGCCGGTGACGAAGTTATTGTGCCGGGATATACCTGTGTAATGGACGTAAATCCAATCAAATATCTCGGTGCAAAGCCTGTCTATGTAGATATTGAGCCGGTGACATTCAATATAAACGTCAATTTGCTAAGAGAGAAAATCACCTCCAAAACGAAAGCTATTATAGCTCAGCATACATACGGTTATCCCTGCGACATGGATGCAATTATGGATATGGCAGGGGACAATAATATCCCCGTGGTCGAAGATTGTTGCTTGGCGCTTGGTTCGAGATATAAGGGAAAAATGGCAGGTACCTTTGGCAGAGCTGCGTATTTTTCTTTTCAATGGAACAAGCCTTATACGACTGGATTGGGTGGAATGGTGATAACCAGCGACGCCAACATTGCCGAGAAGATAGAGTCACTGTGTGCCGCAGAGATGAGCAAGCCGTTAAGGAAAGAAGCTGTTATGCTCTGGATGCAATTGGTTGTTTACAGGTTATTTGTTTATCCCAAGACGACAGCTTTTGCGCAGGGACTCTTTAGATTTCTTACAAAAAAGGGAGCCGTCCTCGGTTCATCAAGCACATATGAATTTAGGCCGACTATAGCTTCTGATTTTTTTAAATCTGCAAGTCGTGTTCAAGCTCGTTCAGGATTAAAACAATTAGCCAGGATTAAGCAAAATATTTCCCATCGCAGGAAAATGGCACAATTGTATGATGAGCTTCTGGCGGAGAGAGGCTGGCCAGCTCGGCAATATGACACATCAATAATGCAGCCGGTTCTTGTGCGATATCCAGTGAGGATTGCTGAAAAGGAAAAAGCACTTGTCGAGGCGGCGAAAGAGGGTGTCGAGCTGGGAAGCTGGTTCGAATGTCCCCTGCATCCAATCGAGACGCCTTTGGAAGCATACGACTATAAGCTCGGAATGTGCGGCGAAGCAGAAAAGGCCTGCAACGAAGTGGTGAACTTGCCTTTGCATCTGCGAGCAAATGAGAAAACGGCAAAAAGAACTGTAGAATTTATTGCAAAATTTACCCCAGTTTAATTCAGTTTTTCACAAAAGAACAGACCGTCGCCGTGCCGGCGACGGCTAAACGTAGACAAAAGTTATGAAGATATTCTTAAAACGCCTTGTTGATATTTTAATTGCATTGCCGGCGGTAGTAATCTTGCTGCCGGTTTTTGTTGCTATATTTATAGCCGTCAAGCTTACCAGCAAAGGACCAGCGATTTTTAAGCAGGATAGAGCGGGATGCAACGGCAGGCCGTTTGTCTTTTACAAGTTCCGTACAATGAGGCTCGGTGTTGACCCGTTCGGTCCAAGCCCTAAATCCGGCGATGATGCGAGACTGACAAAGATAGGAAAATTCCTGCGGGAACATTCACTCGATGAACTTCCTCAGTTATTTAACGTATTAAAAGGAGAGATGAGCATCGTTGGACCTCGGCCACTCTATATTTCACAGATGGCTGAATGGGACCAGCGGCAGAAAAAACGGCTGCTTGCCAAGCCCGGTATTACCGGACTCGCACAAATATCAGGACGGGGGCACCTCACATGCGAAGAAAAATTGGAATTAGACGTTAAGTATGTGGAAACAGCTTCCTTTTTGGTCGATATAAAGATAGTAATAGGAACGATTGACCAAGTATTAGGCAGAGAAGGCATCTACGAAAAAAGATATTCAAAAACCGAATATACCAGGACAGAAGGCAAATAGAACCTAACCGCCGCAGGCGGGATAAACTCGTCCCCGCGAAGGCGGGGATTTGAGGAGGGAAGTTCATGGAAATAAAAACAGGTGCTATATGCAAATACCTGACGAGAATAGAACAGTTAGAGCAATTAAGCGGGAGAGAAAAAGCTGAGCTGAAAAAAGTCACCGATAAGTTTGATTTTCGCTGCAACGATTATTATCTTTCACTGATCGACTGGAGTGACCCCAACGATCCGATACGCAGAATTATAATCCCCCGGCTCGAGGAGCTGCACGAGTGGGGTCGGCTCGACCCTTCGGATGAACAGGCCTATACAATTATACCAGGGCTTGAGCACAAGTACAATTCCACGGTACTTTTTCTGGTTAGCAATGTTTGCGATGGTATATGCCGGTACTGTTTTCGCAAGCGGGTCTTCATTAATCCTCAGCAGGAATATATGCGTGACCTGCCGGCTGCTATGCAGTACATAAGCCAGCACTCTGAGATAACCAACGTCCTGCTAACCGGAGGTGATCCATTGGTACTTAAGCCATCGAAACTTGAAAATATAATCCGACAGCTCAGAGAGATTGAACATGTGCAGATAATCCGGATCGGTACGAAAGTACCCGCTTTCAATCCAAATCGAATTATTGAACAACCGGAACTGCTGCAGATGATAAGCAAATACAGCACGGACCAAAAGAGAATATATTTGATGACCCATTTTATTCATCCACGAGAGCTGACGGATTTGTCAATCAAGGCAGTTGGGTTGCTACAGACAGCCGGTGCCATATTAGCCAATCAATGTCCCCTTATACGCGGTGTCAATGACCGGCCAGAAATTTTAGCGGAGCTGCTTGCCAAGCTGTCCTTTATCGGCGTGGTACCATACTATATCTTTCAGTGTCGACCGGCTCTGGGAAACAAGACTTATACAGTACCAATCGAGGAAGGTTATCAGATAATAGAGCAGGCCAAAGCATTAGTATCCGGCCTGGCAAAACGCGTTAGATTTGTGATGTCACATGCGAGCGGTAAAATAGAAATTGTCGGCAAAATAGAAAAGCAAATCTATTTCAAGTATCATCGAGCCGCTGATGATACAGATAGCGGCCTTTTCATGGCTTTCAAGTGTAATCCCAACGCGAACTGGCTCGACGACTATGATGAAATAATCCGTGACTATCCGATCAATCTGCCCTACAGATCATACGGGCCTGAATAAAACCACCCGTTCTTGTCCCTAAGGGACACGGGGGCTCATTTAGCATCAGCTAACAATTACAATCTCTCACATCATGCGTTTCAGAACATTAGTTATCCTATCGATTTTATCGCACTGCGGTACGGTACTGGCGTTAGAGCCTGACGAGATTTTGGTAATAGCAAATGGTGACAACGCAGCATCTGTGCGAATTGCCCGGTATTACTGCAAAAGCAGACATGTGCCGACCAAAAATATCCTCACTGTGTCGTTGGGGACGGAGCTTAGGGATACAATCAGCAGAAACGATTATAATAAATGGCTTGCAGAGCCGATTCGGGAAAAGTTATTCAGCTTTGAGTTTGCCGGGGAAATCGGGTGTCTGCTGACCACTTACGCTATACCGTACAGGGTTGGGCCACGAGAGCCGTTAAAAGAGCTGAAAGGCAAATTGGATGAGTTGGAAGCATTAACCGAACAGGGGAAAAATGCAATTGAGCAGCTACAACAGAAGGGCTTAGCCGGCTCTGCAGAATTTGAACAAAAAAGTAAGAGGCTGGCTCAACTACAGCTCGAAATAGATCGCATCAACGGCAAGGAAACAGCGGCATCCGTCGATAGCGAGTTATCAATGGTATTGCTTAGCGCTTATGAGTTGTACCGGTGGCAGGAAAATTTGCTGAAAAATAACGTGCAAGGCTGGGATTTTAGAACACTCATGGTTTGCCGGCTGGACGGACCGGACTGTACAATCGTCAAAGGCCTGGTCGATAAGGCAATCGCAGCAGAAAAAGCAGGGCTAACGGGTATAGCTTATATCGATTCAAGAGGTCTTGTAAAACCTGTCCCCTCGGCCTTGCTCGGGGCAGGCCTGAGCGGAGTCGAAGGAAAGGATTTGCCGGGTTATTTTGATCAGTCTTTACGGGACTTGGCAATACTTACAAGATTGCGAACGGCAATGCCAGTTAAGGAGGAGCGAACAAAAGAGCTCTTTGCACCCGGAACATGTCCCCGGACGGCTATATACTGCGGCTGGTACAGTCTTAAAAATTATGTTGACGCTTTTGACTTTGTCGATGGTGCGGTTGGCTATCATATCTCCAGCCTCGAAGCGGCAAATCTTCGCGACCCAGACAGCAGCCAATGGTGTCCGGCTATGCTCAGAGATGGGATAACCGCAACGCTGGGAGCGGTAGCCGAGCCGTATCTTCACTCATTTCCAGAACCCAAGACTTTCTTTCTGGAGCTGTACAATGGAAAGTGTCTTGTCGAGGCTTACTATCATACAAAGCCGTTTAATTCATGGCAGTTGATTTTGATCGGCGATCCACTTTACAGACCTTTCAAGCGGCCAGGAGACAGGCCGTGAGGCAGCAGTTTAAAGATTATCACCAGTACGTGACAGCCTATCAGGCTTTGGGTGAAACAAGGTAATTAGAAAAAAAGTACTCACCACGGCTGAAATTCCTACGGCGGGAACGATTAAATCTGTTATAGTGAAGTTTCTACCGAGAATAAACGAGCTTAATTTCATGGCTAAAAGAAATCCTATCGGCAGGATTAATGCCCCCATCAGCCATTTGGATTTTTGAGCCTTTAGGGTCGGGAAATTATCTAAATATTGAATCCAAAGCAGCGTAAATAATGCGTAGGCGAACAGATGAAACACCTTGTTTGTCACCGGAAGCAGCTCAGAAATGTTAAGCCTCGCAATATTGTTTAAGCCAAAGATTGTGATGCCTGTCACCATGAGACAAGCAGGCCAAAAAGTAAATAACGAAAGCAAAATTAAGCCTGTTAGCGTACCTGCCAAATCCGCAACAAAGTCCATAGCATCACAACTGCGTCCTTGTATAAACCTCTGAAGCACTTCATCACAAATACCGTATAACACGACCACCAGAAGTATCCACCAGGCGGTAGCTTTGCGCCAATTTACTTTTTTGTTCGGTTTAATTGCAGACCATAGCAAAAAAGTTAGAATCAGATAGGCAAGAGAGTGAAGACCTTTATCGGACACATCAGCCTTACGAACCAATTGTGGTATGGGTATATGGGCGAGAATAAAGAGACCGGGCCAATAAAGTGCTAATGCGATTACAGTTAGCTTTTGTCGACGCGATAAAGCCATTGAATTCACATCCTTCCTCTCTCGTAGACCGAGGAACGAGGCACGATTCACGAGGGACGATCAGCCTTCGGACTTCAGCGAGATAAGTCAAACTGCGGACCGGTCAAAGTGTATAGGTTTATATACGAAAAATAAAGTTTAATCTGTGAAATGCTGGGGTTAAATATATAATATATATTGTGAACCATCACTTCAAAATTAATTAGGAGGAACACAAAATGGAACGTCCGAGAATCTTTGAGACTTCGACCTTGCGATGTGCTGAGCGCATGGTTGTACACCGCAGGCGGATTGCAATATGGGCTGTGGTGATAATGATTTTAGCCGGCTTTGTGGCTGTCAGTCCCGCTCAGCGCAGGTCGCGGGCTGCACCGCTTCGGATAATTCAGCTTCCGCAACCGAAGTTGACCCGCCAAGGCGGGCTTAGTTTCGAGGAGGCGGTAGTAAAGCAACAGACTGTGCGCCAGCTAACCAATCAGACACTTAATTTTGAGCAGATTGGTCAGTTAGCCTGGGCCGGTCTGGGTATGACCGAAGCGACCCGGCAGATAGGTGGCCCACAGCAAAGCTTATCCACAGCAGCTCCAATTGCACAGCCGGCGCAGGCGATTTATCCCATAATGTTATATGTTGCCGTACAAGATGGGATTTATCTTTACAATCCAAACGAGCACAACCTCAGGCAAACCTACAATCGAGATGTACGTGGTGCTCTGGCATCGGCGACTATGAGCCCCGAAGTAGTAGCCATCGCTGGCTGCAGCATCATTATTATCGGCCCTATTAAAGACCCTACCGGCAGACCCGCAGCTCAGGCAAGAAGAATTATGTATCTGCAAGCAGGACAAGTCGCTCAAAGTATCCAGCTACAGGCTGTAAGCTTAGGCCTGACGTCTGTGCCGGTCAGCGATTTTAATGCGAGAAATATCGTCAGGATATGTAATTTGCAGAGAAATCAGGAGGCGATATATATAATTTCTGTTGGCTACCCGGCTGAATCCACCAGTAGCGGGACGGCAGCAGTCCAGCAGCCGAGCGGCGTTGTGCCGTCAGTGCAAAATAGAACGGTACCAAGAGCGGCTGTCTTGATAGCCTGCCAAGATAATTTTAACGATAGAGAGCTTTTTGAGACTATGCGAGTTCTTAATACGACCCGCCGCGGGCGGGTTCAGACCGTTATAGCCAGTACCAGACTTGGAGTTATAAGAGGCATGATGGGTGGGATAGCCGAGGCTGGGATTCTTCTGAGCCAGTTGAGAATAGATGATTACGACGCGGTGATTTTTATCGGCGGCGATGGTGCAAGAGAATACTTCAATAATCCGGACGCGCTGAATATTGCCCGCGAGGCGGCGGCAAAGGGAAAAGTTCTGGCGGCGATTTCTACAGCACCGACTATTCTGGCTAATGCAGGTGTCCTGCGTGGTGTCCGGGCAACCGCCTATTTAACTGAAAGGGCCGTGCTTCAAAAGGCCGGGGCCACATATACAGGTAACCATGTCGAACGAGACGGCCTTATCATAACATCCACCGGACCAATAGCAGTAGCACAGTTCGGCACCGCTATAGCAGAAGCGCTGGCTGAAAAATAGAAACAAAATCCCGCAATGGACCTGTCCCCTCGTCCCACCTCGAGACGGATTCAGATCCACCTTTCGTGTGGGATTATCGGTAATGGTTTGTGATGGGTAGCCGTCGATCTTTGCCGAAGGCCTTGGGCGTGATTTTTATCCCCGGCGGACACAGCCTTCTTTTGTATTCGTTTCTATCAACCATTTTGGTGACACTATGTACCACATCTTTCGGCAGGCCCGATTCGATGAGCTGCTGTGCGGATTTATCTTCTTCGACATAGCCTTTGAGAATAGCGTCCAACAAATCGTAGTCCGGCAGCGAGTCGGTATCTTTTTGGTCGGGTCTTAGCTCAGCACTGGGCGGCCGAGCTATTGTATCGGCAGAGATAATCTCCCTTCCCATTACTTTGTTTATGTATTCAGCCAATTTATAGACCATAGTCTTGGGAACGTCCTTTATCACGGCAAAGCCGCCGGCCGTATCACCATAAAGGGTAGCATAGCCGACTGAGGTCTCACTTTTATTGCCTGTCGTCAATACCAGAGAGCCAAATTGATTGCTCAGTGACATCAGGATAGCGCCGCGGATTCTGGCCTGCAAATTTTCGTAAGCAATGCCCTTATTGTCCCATCCCGGCACCGTTTTTAACTGCTCGTGGTATTGGGCCAGTATCGCCTCGATGGGAATTGTTATAAGCTCGACACCAAGATTTTTAGCTAATTGCTGGGCATCTTTTATTGTTTCAAGACTGTTGAATTTCGACGGCATAGTAATACAGGTGACATTTTCAGTACCCAGAGCAGCAACGGCGATGGCGGCGGTAACCGCAGAATCTATACCACCGCTGACTCCAAGCATAACTTTCTTAAAGCCGTTTTTTAAGGCATAGTCTTTAGTGCCCAGCACCAGCGCTTGGTAGATTTCATCAAGCAGTTCTCCCGGCTGCAGAGCGTCAGGCCGTATCGGCTCAACCTGTACAGCACTGTCGCTCGACATAATGACATCTGCAATCAGTAAATCTTCGTCAAAGGCCTTGGCTTTGGTAATTACCTTGCCTGTTGAATCGGCGAACATGCTTCGACCGTCAAAAACCAATTCATCCTGACCGCCGACAAGGTTGCAATACGAAACGGCACAGTTAAATTCCTTGGCACATTGGCTGACTATCTCCTCTCTTTTCTTAATTTTGCCTAAATGAAAGGGAGAGGCCGAGATATTTGCAATCAGATGGATTTTGCCGGCGTCTTTAAGAAAATTACTGAGCCATTTTATATCCCATATATCGAAGCAGATAGTGAGCGTGACATCCAGGCCTTTGACCTTGATAACGGTCGGCTCATTACCGGCTCTAAAGTATCTTTGTTCATCGAATACACTAAAATTGGGTAGCTGCGCCTTTCGATAAATTTTAGTTATTTGTCCTTTTTGCAGCACCGCGGCCGCATTGTAAGTATGGCCTTGGAAGCTGTCAGCAAAGCCGACTATCATGGTTATGTCCGGACAGTCAACGGCGATTTTCTCTAAGGCCAGCCGGTTATCCTTTAAGAAGTGCTTTTTGAATAGAAGGTCTTCCGGCGGATAACCACAAATTGCCAACTCCGGAAAGGCTAACAAATCCACCTCGGCCCGAAGCGCTTCGTTGTAGATGTCGCAAATCCTGCGCGCGTTGCCGGCTAAATCCCCCACCGTTGCATTGAATTGGCCCAATCCTACCCGCACGATATACTCCTTAAACAATCACAAACACATAACCCGTATCCTGATGAGATTATTGCGCAGCGTATTCCTGTCAAGACTTTTTTAGCGCCTGTAGGTTGCATGTCATAAGTGCTCGTCGGACTCAAGGGATAATCACCCCAAGCACAGGTCTTGGGGCTAATCGCCGGGAGTAATTGGCTTTGTTTGGGTTTGTTTTCAAGGCAGCCTGCGAAGGCGTTCATTTTCATAATCCTTTGTTGCATAGAAGATTACATTAGTTTTATCCTAAAGCAAATTGGCTTTGTTTTTTAAAATAGCGCTCTTCCAAATGTGCTTCGTGATCTATAATTTAGCATCCATTCGTCTCGTTTCGGATCCATTCGGCTACGCTCAGGGCAAGTTTTTGATTTGCGTCTGCCCCCTCCGCAATCCCCCATACTATATACTAAATACTATATGCTATATAC
>CAZVWH010000020.1:0-32447 GCA_964631175.1 uncultured Pirellulales bacterium
TATCTTAATTTCTTGACAGAAAATAATAGGGGAATTGAGAAATACACAGTTGATCAACTGATAGAAACACCACAACTCTTGCTCATCGAGGGAAAAACCCAATACCAGTATTTATGTCGTTTGCCCAGCCATCTAAGCATACGTTCTGATTCCAGTGCAGTTTACACACCAATAGAAGATCCAGCAAGACTTATCCCGGTACATATAATATCCTACGAGAGGAGAAGCGGCAGAACGCAATTGGCTTCTAAAGAAAAGATTCAGAGTCAAGGGGGTAGTCTCTGCCTCGATTTCCGATGGCTCGTCCAGCGATGTCTCGAGTGGTTTCAAGAACGTGGTAGACAAGTTGTCGATCTTGAAAATTTGGCCGCGCGAACAAAAGTCGAATGGAAGAAGGCAGAAAAGCTAATCTTTGAAGAACCCAATGATCTTAATCATCCTCGTTTGGAACAACAACGGGAAGCTATCCAATCAATTCTTTGTAACGATTTATCATACATATGGGGTCCGCCTGGAACAGGCAAAACAAAGTATGTTCTGGCTAAAGCAATTTATGCTCTAACTAATCAAAAGCAGAAAGCTCTGGTTCTTGCCTATACCAACCTTGCAGTTGATAATGCTTTAGAGTCTATCTTAGAGTTTGTTCCCAAAGACAAGGTGGCGAGACTGGGAATTCCCTCAGAAAATTTCCTTGACCGCTATCCCGAATGCTGTGAGCAAAGGGCGTTCGAGTTTGAGATCAGAGACCTAAATAAAAGAATACAAGACTTGGAAGTTGAACGCAAAGCACTCGAAGAAATAAAAACGCTTACATTCGAACTGGAGCGTAACAGGGACCAATTGAGGAACTGTGAAGAAAACATTCCGCAGAAGCAGAGTCTCATCGAAAGGATTTCTCCTGTTGTTGAAACAGAAGCACGACGAGTCGAGATGGTTGAGAAAGACTTAGAGAAAGCCAAAGAAATTCTCTCAGAAATGCAACAAGAGAGAGACAGCTTAAGGATTCCTGAACTGAATAACGAAATCGAGAGCAACGAAAGCCTTTCTACTGAGACCAGGCAAACTCTATCTGAATATCGACACAAACTTGACAACCTCGGTTTCTTTACCAGACTTCTGATTTGTGTCGGTATTCAGACAAATAAAGTAAGGAGACTAAATGCAAAAATTAGCAAAGCTAAAAGCGATCTGGAGCAGATAGAAGCTACCTTGCAGTCTATTCGCCAAAGACGTGATCAACGCTTGGGCCGTTTTGAAAAACTGAATGCAACTATTTGTGAACAAACACAGAAAGTCGAGCAGGCAGAACGCAATTTGCACACTGCTCAAAAGGAACTCTCAATACAACATTCTACTCTGGATGCGGCAAAAAGTGATCTGCTTTCTTTTAAGAACAATATACAGTCTCTATCAGAGACGATTGACACAGACAGCGCCAGACTCAAGGAATTAACACTGCACTTCCAGCCTTTTGATAAAATTCCTCTGGATGGAAGAAAAGCTGCCATTGAAGAAGAGATTGAAAAACTTGAGCAAAAGAAAAAGGAGTTTGAGTTAGACCTAAGCAACAAATCTGTCATAGGAATGACTCTGGATGGCTTTATTGGTTTTTCGATGAATACCAGTTTGACAGTTGACAGAGTATTTGTTGATGAAGCCCCGTATGCCCCTGTAGCTAAAATCTTGCCTCTATTGAGCCTAAAGCGACCTATTGCACTTTTGGGGGATGACAAACAGTTGCCGCCCATATGTGAAGATGTTCACGACGCTGTTATGGAGTCGTATTGGGCTAAAGGTGCGCATTTCTTGAAAGATGTCTTTCGGCATGGAAATGATTTTGAAGAAATCCATAGTCTCTCAGAGGCTTATTGGCCGACTGACAAGAAAATACTTACAGTCTCATATCGGTTTGGAGAACGGCTGGCCCGGATACTCGATGCTCATGTGTATGACATTGGTTTACAGGGATGGGGAGAAATGGACACAGAGCTATCTGTTTGTGATTGCGAACCGCTTCTTGTTCCGAATTCTAAGAAATGGCAAAATCATTCCGAGGCCAACAAAATAGTCTCACATATCAGAAGATTTACTGAAATATATCCGAACGAGGAAGAACGACCCTCTGCAGTTGTGCTTACACCTTATAAGAATCAAGCAAAACTTATATGGCAAAAACTTCGTGATGAACACCTGCTTGATGCCGTGGAAGTGCTTAACACTCATAAAGCCCAGGGCAGAGAGTGGGATTGGGTTTTCTTCAGTGTTTCGGATACAACGCGCTTACCAGGAGTCAGACCATTCCTTACAGACTCAAATATACCTGTTGGCAAGCTTGTTCTTAATACCACAATTAGTCGAGCGAAAAAGCGTCTAATCTTATTCCTTGATAAGACTTATTGGTCTAAGAGGAAATGTTTGATAGGGGACATAATTCACGTCGCTGGTGAGCAATAAATAATTCAGTTGAATTCGATAATCTACACTTTTTTTGACTTGATGAAATTGTGTTACTTAAACTTGTGACCAGATGTAGATTTTGCTTGTTTTTTTGCCGTTTTTGGGTATAATATGCATCAAACTAAAAAGTGAATATTGATACTCGATTCTGGATGCTGGATACTCGATTTTTTACGGCCAAGACGGAAGGGAAGAATTCACCCCATGAGATAAAGTCATTTCTCTTATTTACAGTCTATTTTACTGGCCTACTGGGTAAATTAGGCTATCAGGTTACTAGAGTATCAGATAATGGGTATCAGGATATCGGAGTATCAGGATAACAAGGAAAGAATGTCAGGTTGCGGTTGCGCTGCTCGTCACGTTAGACGTATAACGTTAATCGAAACCAGTTGCGCAACCTATAAACGCTTAACGAAAATAACCAATGTGTTCTACAATTGTAGAGAATGTTCGACAAATCGGCCTATTTTTATGCAAAACAAAGCCAATCCTTCGACTTCGCTCAGGACAGGTTTTTGGAAAAGTCAAGTGGATATAAGGTTAATTGTATCAAGAGATTATGAGAAATATATTTATTGCAAAGGACATCTTGTACGCCGTAGGCGCATTAGTGAAAACAAACCCAATCTTTCGACCCGGCTCAAGACGGGACAAAGCCAATTTCCCCCGGCGATTAGCCCCAGGATCTGTGCTTGGGGTAATTATCCCTTAAGCTCTTTGGCCTTTTGCCATAAAAGCTCTATTAGTTCCTTGATTCCGGAGCCGGTAACTGCGGAGATTGGGAGAACTGGTTTTTTCAATTTTTCTCGCAGGGATTCAACTGATTTTCCAGTTGGGTCGAGGTCTATTTTGTTGGCGACGATTAGTTCATCTTTTTCGGCTAAGACTTTGCTGTATAATTCCAGCTCCCGGCGTATCTGGGTGTAGTTTTCAAAAGGATCGGAGCCGTCTATCGGCATGATGTCAAGGATGTGTACTAATATTTTAGTCCTTTCAATGTGTCTTAAAAATTCGTGTCCGAGTCCTGATCCTTTGTGGGCACCTTCGATTAAGCCGGGGATATCAGCCATAACAAATCTGCGAAAGTCACTTAATTCCACGATGCCGAGGACAGGCTCAGTTGTGGTGAAGGGATAATCTGCGATTTTCGGCCTGGCTGCTGAGCAGCGAGAAATTAAAGTGCTTTTGCCGGCGTTGGGCATACCGACGAGGCCGACATCAGCGATGAGCTTTAATTCGAGTCTGATATTTCTCTCTTGTCCCTTTTTGCCGGGTTCGGCGTACTTGGGGGCCTGATTGATTGGCGTAGCAAAGGCTTTATTTCCTTTACCGCCTCTTCCGCTACGGCAGACGCACACCTTCAATCCGATCTCGCTGAGGTCTTTTAGAAGCAGGTTCAGGTCCGCGTCATAGATCAGTGTGCCGGGCGGGACATTGATAATCAGGTCTTGGCCATCTGCTCCATGTTTATTACTTCCTGAGCCGGGTCGGCCGTTTTCCGCCTGCCAGTGGTGTTTGCCGGCAAAATCCATAAGAGTATCGAGGTTTTTGACAGCCTGAAAATATATGCTGCCACCTTTTCCGCCGTCACCGCCGTCGGGTCCGCCCTTGGGAATAAACTTTTCCCGCCGAAAGCTGACGCAGCCGTCACCACCATTTCCTGCCTTGACCCAGATTTGTGCCTCGTCAATAAACATATCTCGTAGCTCGTATCTCGATATAGAAAAAGGATGGTAATTACCATCCTTTTTTATTTTATTAGTTGTTTTATTCTTTTTGTTAAACTACGTGTACTTTTCTGCCTTGAAAGTGAACCTGTCCATTTGCAGTAGCAAACAAGGTGTAGTCCTTGCCCATGCCGACATTAGAGCCGGGAAAGAACTTAGTTCCGCACTGCCGAACGATAATTGAGCCTGCTTTTACCGCTTGGCCGCCGAAAAGCTTCACACCTCTATATTGAGCGTTGCTGTCTCTGCCGTTTCTGGAAGAGCCTTGTCCCTTTTTGTGTGCCATAGTGACGTACCTTAGTTATTAACAAGATTCCAATTCTTTTAGCTTCGACAAAATGATTTTAACCGCCTCACTTAATTTTGTCCAGAAATTTTTGGTTGATTTCGCTTAGGGTATAAGTGTTTATTTTATTTGTACATATATGCTTTAGCTATCTTGCGGTCGTGGTTTTGCTCTGGGAATATGAGTCAAAAAAATGAACAGGGCGAAATAATGTCTTTTTAATAAGGAGAAGAAGACGGCGTATAACCTAATTTCCCCCCCCATGCACCCCTTTGCACACGATGTAAATCTTCATTGCCTTGCCCCCAATGTGTGTCGTCGATAGGTGGGCTTAATGATGATATCGCCGCAGAGTAATCCATTTTGCCTATCTTTACGGTACGTGGGTCTTTCCACTTCCAGTATTCGCTATGGCCGTCAGCAAAAGCGAAGGTTGTTCCGTTGCCGTGTCTGGCTGTAATCTGGTCCCACCACCGTTCCTGCAGATAGTAAACGGTCCAGCTTGAGGGCGTCAGCCGACCTTCGTCAAGAAAAACGATCTGCCTGGAGGCATTGCGAATTTGCAGGCGATTTTTCAATGGGGCAATAGTGGCTCCTTCAACCTTCTCATGGCCGTTCATATAATCAACTATTGAGTATGTTACTACTTCTCCTTTTACACCCGTAGGGCACCTATAAAGCTTTAAATCCGGGCAGTATGGATATAGATACCCCTTTAGGATGCCCTTTATTTTATCATCTTCATCTAAAGCCTGCTCCCAATATACCCAACAATTCTCCATATTTTGATGTGTATTACCAACGACAATCTTGTTGTCGTTGTTGTCGGCATATAAATTCCAGGCAAGGGCCAACTGCTTAACATTGTTCAGACAAACCGCACGTCTGCCCAGCTCTCTGGCCCTATTCAGTGTCGGCACAATGATAGCCATCAAGAGAGCGATAATTGCTATCACTACCAGCAATTCAATAAGAGTGAAGGCTTTAGTTTTCATTGTTCCCATTTTCCTCTATATACACAATAAAGCCTCCCTTTGACTAAAACAGGACTTTTCTAATATACCAAAAAACCTTAACCGGCACAAGACTTTGTTAGTTATAAATTTTATTAGAATAGAATCAAAATACCTACTTTGCCTGCAGTATGGCCTTTGTATCTGTCAAAGATAGCATACCGATGGTAGCTAATTTTATTTTGCCTTGCGGATCGATAAAGAAACTGCAGGGAATGGAATTTACCAGATTGTAGGGCGTCGGCATAATTTCCTGGTTTGAAAAAAGCGTATAATTGATTTTTTGCTGGGCAACGAATTTCTTAAGCAAGGCCGGGCCCTCATTTGATATAGCCAGCATCGCTAATTTGTCTTGGCCCATCGTGTTACGTAATTCGATTAGATGTGGTATCTCCATTCGGCAGGGCCCACACCAGGTGGCCCAGAAGATAATAATCACATATTTGCCTTGGTAATCGCTTAGTGTGTGCTGTTTGCCGGTAAGATCAGTCAAGCTAAAGTCCGGTGCCGGTTTGCCAAACCAGGATTCAAATACGGGTCCCCAGGTCTTTGCTTTTTTTATGACATCTCTTAGACTTGGCTTAAGCCCTGTTAATAATCCGGTTCGCATATTTGAAGAGTCATCAGCGTTTTCTGCTGACGGTGCAGTTGCTGGTTGATCGCTCAAAGTCCGGTTGGATTCGTGCTCATGCAGTTGCTCCTGGTATGTAGGTTCGGCTGATTTGGGTTTAACCACAGCCCAGACCACTATAATAGCAACTATTATCGCGGAAATCAGCACTGCCGCTAAAGGGCTCTTTTGTTTATTCTGTTCGGTCATTCTACAGCCCTCCATGTAATTACTTATCAACAAAGACACTATACCGCTGAGAATTAGCTAAGTAAAGGCTAAATTGATAATTTTTGGTATATAGTCGGGCGCATGTCGGAATAATTGAAAATTATGCTTGAAATTGGGGTGGTTAATTTAGTGCAAATATTATATAATGGTTTACATGTAGATATTGGCTTAGTAGAAGGCCAAAATCATTGTTTTGGAAGAGGACACGGTTTTTGTTGTAAAATCAACATTTCTTATATCTTAACAGTTTGTGTTTAGTTATGAAGGAAGGAGGAACAGCCACGTCACAAAAGGTTCTATTTCTTAAATAAAAGGTTTTCCGGAGGGGAGAAAGTATTATCTGATGTTTTGTGCAGTGTTGTCCAAGACTGGCACTGTTAGAAACTTTAAAAAATCTGTAGAACGCTTTCTATATAAGTATATAGCATCCAATGAAGAAGAAGAGTTATAACGGGGCAAGTTGAAGACAACAGGTGTTTTGGTGTGTGGCCCAAACACAGTAATAGTAAATTTGTTTTTAAGGAGGACTATTATGGGTAGGAAATTAATTTCTTTGTCTTGTTTTGTTATGGTGCTTGGCTTACTTCTGCCCAGTGTAGCCACTGCTCAGGACCCGGGTCTTTTAGCCTGGTGGAAGTTCGACGGGAATGTGAATGATTCCTCTGGCAATGGTCTTAATGGCACTACATTTGGAGAGCCGGATTATGTAGCTGGTCCGACTTACGGGGACGACTTGCTGCTATATCCCGATAACATTTCAATTAATCTTGAAGGCCTTAGCAGCGCCAGCGACCCTGCAAACCCGTATGTAATGTTGCCAAGGGAAGTCGGCTCGGTTATCAGCTCGCTGATGGATTGTAGCTTTACGATATGGGTGAACTTTCGCACAATCGGTGGTACTTATAAATATTCGCCTATTTTCAGTATCGGTACCGGCACATCGAATTATATGTACCTCTGGCCCCGGGCGAGCAGCAGCCCGCCAATGACTTTCGGGATTGTGGCTGGCGGAACCACGCAGACCGTGACGTGGGAAGACGCGACGCTGCCGGCATATAGCTGGCACCATGTTGCTGTGACGATAGATGATGTCAATGACATATTCAGATTGTACGTTGACGGCATAGAACGCGGCGTTAACACCGAGGCCACATTCGCCCCTATTGATCTCGGTGTTACGAACAGGAACTGGCTCGGAAGGCCCATAGTGGCCGGCCAGCATTACTTTGTTGGCTATTTGGATGACTTCCGCATCTATGACCGGACACTATCAGAGGACCAATTAAAGCAAGTAATGGGTTTTCCCATTGCTACATTTCCTACGCCGGAGGATGGCACAGTCTTTCCTGTAGGTACTACAGAGGCGAACCTTTCGTGGATTCCGGGGGCTTTCGCGGCTGATACGAACGGAAGCCATCTGTATATCAGTGATAATTGGGACGATGTAAGCGATGGTGCCGCGGCTGCGGATAAGGGCCTTATCAGCGGTACAAGCTATACGGCAACAGATCTTGTGCAAGATGTGATTTACTATTGGCGCGTCGATACGGTTGGTACTGGCGGTTCCGTCTATAGAGGTGATATCTGGAACTTCAGGCTTCAGCCTCAAGTCGCCTGGATTCCCACTCCATCTGATAGGGCTGTGTATGTGCCTCCGAAAATAACCCTTCAATGGCGCGCCGGAACCGGTGCGGCCTTGGGGCATAATGTATATCTCAGCGACAACTTCGACCAGGTGAACAGCGCCTCTGCTGGTTCGACAGATGTTCCATTTAGGCAGTTCTTAGGGCCGACGGCCGGCGATCCGAACTGGACTGCCGCAGGAGCCGGAGTCACTCTTGAAGCCAATAAGACTTACTACTGGCGGGTCGATGAACTCGAGAGCGACACAGTTATCCATAAAGGCCAGGTCTGGAGATTTACGACCGTCCCCAGCAGTCCACCAGTTAGTGAGCCGAGTCTTGTCGGCTGGTGGACATTTGATAACGATGTGATAGATTCCAGCTATGGATGCGATGGCACTACTTATGGCGATCCGACCTTCGATGCGGGTTTCTTTGGCAGCGCTATTTTCTTTGACAACGTCGAAAGTCCTGACCCTTCTGATGACATTTATGTAAGTGTACCTGCCGGTTTGGTCATCTCTTCACTGACTAATAGTACCTTTGCGATATGGGTCAACTGGGCGGGCAATGAAGGCAGCCGAAGATACCAGCGGTTTTTCTCCTTCGGCACCGGCCCTGATAACTACCTGCAGTTTGGGCCCCGTGTTAGTTCCAGCCCTCCGACGAATTTCGAGATTTTCAGTGATGGTACATCACAGTTTTTAGGTTATGGCGGAAATGCAGCCCAACAGGGCAGTATCATCCCCACTAACGAATGGCTCCATCTTGCGGTGACAATAAACGCGGACAACGATACCTTTACGATGTACCTCGACGGCCAGCAAGTTGGTCAGCTCGATAATGCCACGCTTACTCCGAGTGACCTCGGTGTTACCACCAATAACTGGATCGGCAGGTCGGAGAATTTTGTTGCGCAACGACAATATAACGGATATTTGGATGATTTCCGAATCTACGATAAGGTACTATCAACTGCCGAGATACAACAGCTAATGGTCCGTCTAACCGCCAATTGTTTAAGCCCCCGTCATCGTGCCACAGATACCACTGATGTACCCATTCTAAGCTGGGAAGCAGGAGATAGAGCCGCACAGCACGATGTGTACTTCGGTACCGATCAAACCACTGTTACTGAAGCGACGACCGCTACAGTGGGTGTATATCGTGGCAGACAGGTACTTGCAGATACCACTTATGTTCTTCCAGAGGCTCCGCTTATCTGGGGGCAGACGTACTACTGGAGGATCGATGAGATCGAAGCTGATAGCACAATGCATATCGGCAATGTCTGGAGCTTTTCGGTGGCTGACTTTATAGTGGTGGATAACTTTGAAACCTACAACGACATGGATAATGTGATATACGAGACATGGTCAGACTACTACGTGAATAATACCGGCATGACTGTGGGACACTTGGACGCTCCATTTGCTGAACGAACCATAGTGAATGGTGGCCGACAGGCAATGTATATGCGTTATGACAACGATGGTACTATAAACGAAGGTACCAGCTATGAACGGAGTGGTACTTTGCTTTATTCCGAAGCCGAACGCGTGTGGCAAACAGCACAGGATTGGACTAAGAATGGCGTTAACACCTTGAGCCTATGGTTTAGAGGTGTACTGCCGTCTTACGGCAGCTTCATAGCAGGGCCACCAACCTACACGGTAACTGCTCGTGGCGAGGGTATCACAGGCGAATCCGACCAGTTCCATTTTGCCTACCAGCAGCTATCCGGCGTTGGGAGCATAACGGCAAAGGTGGTCAGTCTTACTAACCCCAGTACGACAACCAAGGCTGGAGTGATGATTCGTGAGACATTGGAGCCAGATTCAACTCACGCAATGGTAATCGTTCAGCCCAGCGGTATCTCCTTCCAGAACCGTCCGGGTACCGGCGATGCTCTGGCGACAGTAGCTACACAAGATTCAATCACTGCTCCATATTGGGTGAGATTGACCCGAAGCGGAAACACCTTTACGGGCGAACGGTCGGCTGATGGCTCAAACTGGGTACTAATGGGTACGGAAACAGTGACTATGCTTCAGAATGTCTATGTGGGCTTATGCCTGGCTGGTGGAAACGCAGATGTGACATGTACAGCCGAGTTCTCTGATGTCAGCATGACGGGTACGGTTACGGGCCCATGGCAGTCACAGGATATCGGTATAGAAAGCAACACCCCTGAGGGGTTGTATATCGGTCTGGAGGATAACGCAGCCAATATTACAGTGATTAAACATACGGACCCGGCTGCAACGACTACAGACACCTGGACAGAGTGGAGTATTCCGCTGGCTGACTTTACCGGCGTGAATTCACAGGCTATCAAGAAGATAGTTATTGGTGTCGGCGATAGGGATAATCCACAACTTGGCGGTGCAGGTGATTTGTACATTGATGATATAGGTGTTTCTCTTCCTTCAGAAGAATAGTGATTAGTTCAGGTTAATAGTTTAATCGGGGCTTATATCGATTTATTTAATATAAGCCCCGATTGCTTTTTAAAATGTGTAATGTTTGTCCGCTAGGGGATGCCTCCCGCAAGGGATCCTCCCGTTAGGGACCCCTTAGGGCCTTACCGGATTACGGCATTGGCAGCTATCATCAATGATAAAAAGTAACTGTTCATGGGGGCAAACCAGTTTTTTTTGTCATTGCGAGGCCTTTTCATCCTTCGTAGCCCCTGAGTGGCGGAGAACGGATAGGCCGAAGCAATCTCGATCTTCGCAACAGAGAGATTGCCACGCTCGGCTCTCCTACGGAGTCCTTACGGACTGCCTCGCTCCCTAAGGGGCATAGCTCGCAATGACATAAAATGGCCCAAATTCAATATATAAGGCCGTGAACGGTTACAATGAAAACATCCCAAATCAAATATGTCAGGCCCTTTATAGTCCAAGCATGGGTAGGGTGCATGTCAAGTTTGTAGGTGAGGTGGACGCTATTATATTACCTATTATCTCAATGGATAATGGTTGGTCGCCTTTTGTCACCTCGACCGAGGCCGTATGGCCGAGTGGAGAGGTCTGCCTTCAAAGCAGATTTCTCCACTCCGTTCGCTGTGCTCACTACGGTCGAAATGACAGACGCTTCTTTCTGTAGATTTTACCAACAATCTTGACACGCACCCGCATGGGTATTCCGCTAGGGGATGCCTTACGGCAAATGTGCAATTTCTGCTTGAATTGAGATGATTAATTTGGTATAAAACAGGTGTTGGTTTTAATAGGATAGGTAATTCGTTATTTTTAAACAAGACTTATTTTTGCCTCAAAACCAACACCTATAAATCTAAAGTGAGAGCTTATATTTAGATATGAAGGAAGGAGGTAGAAGTCAAATCACAAAATTGCTTTTAAGCAACATAAGTCCTGAGGAGATAGTCAGTTATCAAACGTTCAGCATTGTTTCAAGCGTTTTGGTAAGTGGCCAAAGCATAAAGGATCATAATTAAATTTTCTGAAGGAGGAATATTATGTATAAGAAACTGATTTACTTAACTTGCTTTGTTGTTTTGGTGCTTAGTGCAGCTATAGCTAATATAGCTAAAGCTCAAGACCCCAATCTCGTCGGCTGGTGGAAGCTTGACGATGGTTCCGGCACTTTTGCTTTTGACACAACCGACTACTGGAACGATGGCACGTTGAGGGGGGGGCCGCGGTGGGTGGCCGGCCGTATTGGCGGTGCGCTGGACCTCGACGGCACAAATGATTATGTCGATTGTGGTAACGATGAGAGCGTCAATATAACCGGTCAGATTACACTTTCAGTGTGGATAAAAGCACGTGCTGCCGGTAATAACGCACACCAGCATTATGTGGGTAAAGGTAACAACAGTTATTGTATAAAGCAGAACTCGTGGAACAACATAGAGGTTGTCATCTATATTGGTGGTTGGAAGGTTGCTACGTTTCCTGTGGATGATTCATTTAATGATGTCTGGCACCATTTGGCTGGAACTTATGATGGAAGTCAAATCAAGATATACCTTGATGGTGAATTACAAGCTACTACGGATCAGACGGGGGCAATAGCTACCAATGCTGACCCTGTCAGGATAGGGACAAGAGATGGTGGCCAGTGGTTCTATAACGGTTTAATAGATGATGTCAGGATTTACAGCCGTCCGCTGTCGGCGGTAGAGATAAAAAAATTGGCAAATCCTGAAAGGGCTTCTACTCCCATACCGGCTGATAGCGGTGTAATTAGTCAATCTGAAGTAACCCTTCAGTGGGAAGCAGGAGTTAACGCAGCTTCGCATAACGTGTATTTTAGCGACAATGAACAAGCTGTAATAGACGGTACTGCACTTGTCACTACCGCGAGCCAGACCGGTTATGGTCCTTTATCGCTTGATATAGGAAAGACTTACTACTGGCGGATCGATGAGATCGAGGCTGATGGAGCTACTATACACACAGGCCAAATCTGGAGCTTTACAGTTCAGCCGCTTACTGCTTATAGTCCGCAACCATTTGACGGAGCCAGATATGTTGATCCTAATATCGACCTTGCCTGGAGTCCGGGTTTCAAAGCGCTGTCGCATGATGTGTACTTAGGCACAAATGAAGCTGCTGTAGCTAACGCGGACAACTCTTCAGCCGAGTTTAAGGGCAGACAGACTGCTCTGACGTATAAGCCTTCGGCTCTTGCACACGACACACTTTATTTTTGGCGGATCGATGAACACAATGATGATATGACGGTTTCCAAGGGCGGTGTGTGGAGATTCGGAACAGTACCTGAAATATTAGTTACTGATCCCACTCTTGTCGGTTGGTGGAAGCTTGATGACGGTCAGGGCGGTTTAGTGCTTGACTGGTCCGGCCTCGGCAATCACGGCACGGTTTTCGGAGACCCGAACTGGGTAGCCGGCCAGATAGACGGTGCATTAGACCTCGACGGATTTGGTAATTGCGTCGATATAGGAGATCCTAATAGCCTTAACTTTACTGAAGCGATTTCGCTTTTAGCATGGATAAAAACAGATGCTGCGAGTAATAGTGCAGACCAATCCTATATAACGAAAGGTAACGACAGCTATGCGTTAAGGCACAGTGCCGATAATAACTTACAGTTCCGCATCTCAGAAACAGCTTTTGTTGGAACTCCTGTGCAGGGTTCGTTTAATGATGTCTGGCACCATTTAGCCGGAACTTATGATGGAAATCGGCTTATCCTATATGTCGATGGCGAATTGCGAAGTACCACAGTTTCTACAGAAGCGATAGCCGAAAGTGTTTACAATGTCAATATAGGCAGAGAGTCTGTCGGAAACCGCTTTTATTATGACGGTATGATCGATGACGTCCGGGTTTATAACAGAGCACTAACCGAGGAAGATATTAAGCAGGCTATGAGAGGTGAACCATTGCTTGCCTGGAATTCAAGTCCGGCGAATGGATCGATATTTGATATCGAAAATACTCAGCCTTTTAGCTGGTCGCCCGGAGATGAAGCGGTGCAGCACGACGTCTATTTTGGCACCGATAAGGCTGCTGTAGAGGCTGCAACTTGCGATACTACAGGTATATATCGAAGCCGACAGGATGCCAACAGCTATACACCTACAGAGAGTTTTGAAGTCGGCCAGACCTACTACTGGCGGATCGATGAGGTTAACGCCGACGCGACAATTAGTAAAGGCAGAATCTGGAGTTTAACTATAGCCGGATATCTTATTGTGGATGACTTTGAAGCCTACAACGATGTCGATAATTTGATATATGATACCTGGGTGGACTACTACGCAAATAATACCGGAGCGACTGTGGGTCATTTTCAACCTCCGTTTGCTGAGCAAGATATAGTACATAGTGGCCGTCAGTCAATGTACGCACATTACGACAACGATGGTACCGTAAATGAGGGCACTGACTATGAAAAGGCTGGGACACTGTTTTATTCTGAGGCTCAACGTTCATGGCAAGCTCCTCAGGATTGGACCAGACGCGGCGTTAATTCTCTAACGATGTGGCTGCGAGGTATCTCGGCATCGGTCGGCAGTTTTTCAGCAGGGCCACCGATTACAATGACCGCTGTCGGCGCTGATATCTGGGGTACGGCTGACCAGTTCCACTATGCCTATAAGCGGCTCTCCGGCCTTGGAAGCATAACAGCAAAGGTGGTAAGCATGACTAATACTCACAATGCAGCCAAGGCTGGTGTGATGATTCGCGAGTCTCTGGAACCGGATGCTGCACATGTCATGGTGGCTATCCAGCCTATGAATGAAGTTCAATTAGTGTATCGTCCAACTGCGGGTGATGAAAGCACGACTGTTGGGCAAAGCGACATCAGCACTGCCGTATGGGTGAGACTGACCCGCAGCGGCAACAGCATAACGGGTGATTATTCAGTTGACGGAAATACCTGGCAGACACTGGAAACGGCGACGGTGCCAATGCTTTCGGATGTCTATGTGGGCTTAATCGTGTGTAGCCACAATGCTAATGCAATGTGCACAGCCGAATTCTCTAATGTTGCTACGACCGGCACGGTCACAGGTGATTGGCAGTCACAGGATATCGGCATCGAGAGTAACATTGCCGCACCGATGTATGTAGTTCTGAAAGATAATGCCGGCAGCAGTGCATTGGTCAACCACCCAGACCCAGATGCAACAACTATAAGCACCTGGACGGAGTGGAATATTCCACTGGCTGACTTTACCGGCGTGAATCTACAGGCTATCAAGAGTCTATCTATAGGTGTCGGCGATAGTGCCGATACACAGCCGGGTGGTGCAGGTGATTTGTATATTGATGATATCTGGCTGTATCTTCCGTAGTATGAAATGCCTAAAGTGAGATAAAGTGCCTAAAGTGTTCTAAAGTTATCATTCATAATTTTAGGCACTTTAGGCACTACACACTTTAGTTCACTTTCTTGCAGATTAAGGGAATCGGAGCCTGCTTGAATTTTATTAGAGATGTCTAATTTGGTTAGTTGATTTTCTTGGTTGGTTCGCGGCTGTGCTTTTGCCTGCCCCTGTGGTGCTGCAGGCACAGGTGGTTTTGCTCTGATCAGAAGCTTGTCGATAGCTTGCCGGCTGGTTATTTTGTTATTCTTTGAGGCGACAAACCAATTGACTTTATTGCACCACCAGCAAATGTATGATATGTTGGCTTGCTGGGCTTGCCTGCTAAAACCCATTTCCTCTACGAATTTGTTTTGAGAAGTTGGAGCGGAACAGATTAGTAAAGCTATAAAGCTTAGAACAAGAAAACCGGCAAAAAAGCCGAGGAAACCTGCAAAGAGTATATCGAATATTTTGGGGAATGATACCTTGAACTGGCTTGTAAAAAGTGCGTATGTTATTCCGTGTAAGATAAGAAAAACTGCTGCTGCAAGAGCTATGATAGTCAATGTGATGCCATAATTTGTATTTATGGTTGCGGGGATAATATCTGCAATAACCGGAGTAAGGTAGATAGCCAGATAAATAGAGATTACGATGTTAAATAGCAGGGCCCATGTTTCATAAAAACCAATCTTTATGGCAAGCCAAGCGAAAATCGCACCACCTAATATTGTTATCCAGAATGCCATAACTTTTATCCTACCACCCTTTTTAGTTCTTGAAGGCTTGTTCTTCCTTCAATGACTTTTTTCAATCCCTCTTTTCTAAGGATAGTTATATCTCTCATTTTGCCTTTGTTTTTTAGTTCAGTTATCAATGCGGTGTTGTTTATGATATTGTTTTTAGTCCTATCTGTGATTTCCATGATGTCACAGATAGCTGTCCTTGCAAAATATCCGGTTCCATTACATCGTTTGCAGCCTACAGCTTCATATATACCGGTGTAATCTATGCCTTTTTTGTTGAATTCGTCGATTAAACTCTGTGTTAATTGAGCCGGCTTTTTACAGTGATTGCACAACAGGCGAATCAGTCTCTGAGAAATAAGCAGGTTAAGACCTGACGATAAAAGTAGCGGGGATACACCTAAGTCCATGAGCCTGACTATCGCCATTGAATTGCTGCCACAATGTATTGTTGCCAGGACAAGATGGCCGGTCTGCGATGCCCGTAGCGCAATCTCTGCAGTTTCTTCGTCACGTATTTCGCCCACGCAAATCACATCGGGATCCTGTCTCAGGATACTGCGTAAGGTTTTTGCAAAGGTGATATCAGCTTTTGGATTGATTTCAATCTGGCTTGATTCAGGCAGGACAGCCTCAATTGGGTCTTCTACAGTAATAACGTTGCGTGTGTAACGATCTAACTGGTTTAGCGTTGCGTACATAGTAGTTGTTTTACCGCTGCCGGTTGGGCCACAAATCAGCAGCATACCCGACGGTTTATTTATCGCCTTTTTGATGTCGGAGCATTGTTTTTGTGTAAATCCCACGTCTTTTAGGTTAAATGTGCTTGCATTTTGGTTTAGAATTCTTATTGAGAGTTTTTCACCGCCGATGACGCCCGCACTTGCGACTCTGAATGATGCGGTCATCTCACTCTGTTTGGCCATGAATGCTCCGTCTTGGGGTCTTCTTTTTTCAGAGATATCCATGTTTGAGACGACTTTTATACTGTTAATCACAGCCTTGCAGGTATCGGTTTTGAATTGTTTTACCGGTATAAGGACACCATCTATTCGTAGCCTGACTGTGTAGGTTAAGTCATCCTTTGGATCGATAAGGATGTCACTGGCCCGTTGCTCAAGAGCGTTAGCAATAATCTGCTCGGTTAAGTCAAGGATGTGTCTGTCTTGACCTTTGCCGTTGCCGTGACCGTATATCTCTTTCAGCTCGGTGCCTGATGAGTCGAGAATTCTTATTTTTAAATCGTCCTCTTCATACCGTCTAAATCTTTTTGACCATATATTGATGATAGTGTTTTTTATTTGTTGTCCTATTATCACGAATGTGCTTTCGCCGCTCCTGGATGATTTTTTAACTGTATCTACTAATAGCAGGATGAGAAAAAGTACCGGTCCTGCAATAAGAGATATAATATAGAAAATAGATTTGAATCTTTTGGGCACGACAGGGCTGAACTGAGCATGCTGGGCAAAATATAAGCAGAGGTAAAACCATAGTATGAGGATTAGTAACTTAATGGGATTAAATGGCAATAGTACTCCAGAAGCAGCATCTTGAGTTTCTGCAAGTATCGAGTGTTGAATGAATTCCGCTATTTGCATATCTTCTCCCTTCCGGCAGATACTGAAGGTAAAAGACCTACAAATAGTAAAGCATGTTTTGCTTGTATTGGCAAGTAAAAAGTTTTTCTAACAGCGCAGGCAGGCGTTTTCAACATTATATGGAGCATAGAGGTTATTTAGTAGTCGGTGAAAAAATGGAGTACTGCTTAAATATCTTCAAGCTCATCTAAGAAGGAATCTCCCTCTTTATCCGGATCTATGTCCAAATCAGAAAAGATATCGGATTCCTCGTTTACTTCTGTCAACTCAGCAAAACTGCCGGATGGCTCTTGTTCTGTAGCTTTTGTTTTTGGCTTTTTTTGTGGGGGTGGTTTTTTTGTAGGCTTTGCAGGTGGAACAAGCTCTTTGGGCTGACCATTAATTTGCAGTACGAATAGAAGAGGGCCTATTTTAATGTTATCGCCTGCTCGAGCTGTTGCATCTTCGATACGCTTGTCGTTAAGATAAGTGCCGTTTCGTGAGCCAAGGTCACGAATTTTTAAGGTCTCATCGTCGAGTATTAACTGGCAGTGTCTTTTGGAAACAGCCATGAGAGGAATGCGTAAATCACAATCTTGACGACGACCGATTACTGTAACATTGCTCGACAAAGGGAAGGCTTTTTGCGAGCCATTCATTTTGAATAATATCAAATTTACATCCATTATGCCTGCCTCCTGGGCATTTTAAGCCTTAATGCCTTCATATATTATATAGATGACGGAAAAGTATGGCAACAGATAAATCAAATTAGGTAATATTGATGGAGTTGAATTGTGGCGACAAAGTTCCTAACTCCGTGTTAAAACAGCGGTTATGGATGTTGGTATGGTTTTATTTCTAACATGTGCAATTTGTTGTATATTTTGTTGGATCTGTTAGGAGTCTTTTTTTGGCAGTTTCTCAGAGCATAGAGGCTTGACAGTTTTGCTCGAATAGCTATACTTGCTAGTAAGCTCGTTCTACGTAGTGAAGTGCTACTTCGCAGAGTAGAATTTGAAAGATTCGTAGTACTGGAAGGGTATATGGCAAAAGTAATACTCCTTGGGAGCACATTAAGTATTGCTGAAGGTACAACCGCGAAACAATTGGCAGAGCAAGTAGGGCCGGAGCTGGTAAAAGCTGCTGTAGCAGCTAAGGTAAATGGGCGGTTAGTAGATTTATCTACTCCTATCACGGCTGATACAGACATCCAAATTATAACTCTCAAAGACAAGCAAGGCTTGGAGATAATGCGACATAGCTGCGCGCACATTATGGCCGAGGCTATATGTGCTATTTGGCCTACGGCCAAGCTGGTCTATGGCCCAACCGTAGAAGACGGATTTTATTATGACATCGATCTTGATGAGCCGATTCGGCCGGACGATTTTCCGCATATCGAAGAAAAAATGCGCGAAATCATCGAAGCCGACCGACCGTTTATTCGCAAAGAAATGGGCAGGACAGAAGCGCTGGCAAAATTGGCCGGCGATAAATATAAAATCGACAACATAAACCGTACAGACAGTGACACTATTAGCTTTTATTCCCACGGGGATGGATTTGAGGATTTGTGTCGTGGACCACATGTTCCCAGCACCGCCGCGGTTGGAAGCTTTAAGATTATGTCTGTAGCCGGTGCTTATTGGCATGGAGACCCAACGCAAAAAATGCTTCAGCGGGTCTATGGAACCGCTTGGCCGACACAAAAAGAGCTTGATGAATATTTACAAAGATTAGAAGAGGCAAAAAAACGCGACCACCGTGTATTAGGCAGACAATTGGATTTATTTAGTTTCAACAAAGCCGGCCCCGGCTTTGCTTTCATTCATTCCAAAGGAATGATCATCTGGAACGAGATAGTTGATTACTGGCGGCAGGTGCATAATAAATACGGCTATGAAGAAATCAAGACGCCCATCATTTTAAATGAGCAGCTTTGGCATAGAAGCGGCCATTGGGATAATTACAAGGAGAACATGTATTTTACAAGTTTTGATGGTGGTGACTATGCCGTAAAGCCAATGAATTGCCCGGGGGGATGTTTGGTTTACAAGACTCGTCAACACTCATACCGCGAATTCCCGATGAGGATTGCCGAGCTTGGTTTAGTGCATCGACACGAGGCAAGTGGTGTTATGCACGGGCTTTTCAGAGTCAGACAATTTACTCAGGATGATGCACATATTTACTGCACACCGGCGCAGATAGAATCTGAGGTAATAGGAGTTATCGATCTTACATTTGAGATATATAGGACTTTCGGCTTCGAAGATTTCCATATTGAACTTTCCACCAAACCTGAAAAGCACATTGGTTCCGACGAGGTTTGGGACGTTTCTACAACTGCTCTGAAAAGCGCTCTGAAGCATAAAGAAATTAACTACAAAATCAACGAAGGAGACGGAGCATTCTATGGGCCCAAGATAGATTTTCATATTAGAGATTGCTTAAAAAGATCATGGCAGCTTGGTACGATTCAATTAGATTTTTCTATGCCGCAGCGATTTGGCCTGGTCTATACCGATAGAGATAATACTGAGAAAACGCCGGTCATGATTCATAGGGCGGTTTTAGGCTCTTTTGAGAGATTTATCGGGATTCTTATAGAACATTTCGGCGCTAATATGCCTTTGTGGCTTTGCCCTGAGCAGGTCAGAGTGCTGCCGATAAGTGAGAAAACAAATGACTATGCCAAGACCATTCAGCGCAGGCTCAAAGAGGCTCAATTGCGCTGTGGTTGTGACCAGTCGGACGAAAAAATAAACGCTAAAATTGCCAAAGCCCACAGCGAAAAGCTTCCCCTTATGTTGGTGGTCGGCCCAAGAGAGGCTCAGTCAAATACTGTTAACGTGAGGATACGAGGAATAAAAGAGAATAAAACAACGGGGTTTGACGAGTTTTTAAGAATAGCAAAAGATAAAATTTCCGATAAAGAAATAGACCTATCATTTTGAAATTGACGGTTGCATATTGGTAACTGGTAATTGGTTTGATAATTTCAAATTACCAATTACCAATTACAATTTAGTTGAATTTTTTAGAAAGGTAAGGTGGTGTACAATCGGTAAACAAAATTTAAGGATAAATGGGAGAATCCGGGCCAAGAAGGTTCGGCTAATCGATGAATCAAATAATCAAGCGGGGATCTTAGACACAAGTGAAGCGCTGGCAAAAGCCCGTGAGGCTGGTTTGGACTTGGTGGAGGTCGCCCCTACCAGTGATCCACCGGTTTGTCGGATAATGGATTATGGCAAGTGGCTGTATCAGCAAAAAAGAAAGACCCACAGTGCTCACAAAACGACACATCGCCATACTGCTACTGTGAAAGAGATACGGCTAAGGCCCGAAACAGACAAACACGACCTCGATATTAAGCTTAAACATGGTCGTGAGTTTTTGGAGAAGGGCCATAAGGTGCAATTCACTTTGTTTTTCCGCGGACGCCAAATGCTGCATATTGACAAAGGATATGCGGTTCTCGATCATATTGTGGAATCTTTACAAGATTTGGCGAAGGTCGAGCGGCCAAGCTCAATGACTGGAAGACGGGTAACTTTATTGCTCGTGCCAAAGTAGAAAAGCCGGCCATAGCAGATAACAGGCAGACAGAAAAAGCAATAACTATAAATCAAGTCTGTGCGTTGAAATATTAAATGTGAGCACATTTCAACATTTTTTGCTGTGAGAGGGACGTGAATTCTTATTGTAGGGGGATGTTCCTGCCCAAAGACTTGTCCTGATGCCGACGGCTTGCCCAGAAAGCCTATATTGTTTTTTCTGGAGAAATTACGCCTTTAGTATTGACGAATAGCCGCAAACGGCGTAAACTGCCAACTTTATATTTTGGAAATTTTGAGATATATACTTTTAAGGAAATTAGATAAATGCCGAAACAGAAGACCCATAAAGGGTTGAGCAAGAGAATCAAAATTACCGCTGGCGGTAAGGTCAAGCATAGGCGTGCCGGCGGCAGCCATCTTATGAGCGGTAAAAATGCGAAACGTCGAAGGCGAATAGCCAGCTCAGTTATTATAGCCGGTGCTTCCGCTGAAAAAATCAAGGCTAAAATGAATAAATAGATGTTTGTGTGAAACGTGTCGATAGCTATGCTCGATACGATATAAATAATATTATACGCTTGCTTCTCGGCTTAACATTGGCTGCCGTTAGCAAGTAGGATTTTGGGTTTTTCATAGGAAAGCGGGTCAGCAAAAATGCCAAGAGTTAGGAAAGGAGCCGCAAGGCGTAAAGCAAAGAGACGGCTTTTCCAAGCGGTAAAGGGTTATCGTAGCAGCAGGGGCCACCTTTATCGCCAGGCCAAGGAAGCTGCTATCCGGGCGGCTGTAAATGCGCGGATCGACCGCAAACGTAGAAAGCGGGACTTCCGAGGTTTGTGGATCGTACGCTTAAGCGCAGCCTGTCGGCAGCGTGATGTAAGATACAGCAGGTTCATCGATGGCTGCAAAAAAGCTAACATTGTACTGAACCGAAAAATGCTGAGCGAGATCGCTATAGTGGACCCACAGGGTTTTGATGCCATCGTTAATGCTGCCAAAGTTGCAATAGGCAGTAAATAGATAATAGTGAAATTGAGCCACGAGTCACGAGGGACCCCGCTTTGCGGGAACCAAGCCACGAATTACGAAGGATGCTTGAGCAATTCGAGAAAATCGGCAAAGATGCTCTTGGTGACCTAAAGAAGGTTGCCGACCTGAAAGCTCTGGAAGACTTCCGAATAAAATATCTTGGTCGCAAAGGCCAGATTATCCAAATACTTAGTCAAATAGGTAAGCTCCCCTCTGAACAAAAGCCCCAGGCAGGTCAATTCGCAAACAAAATAAAGAAAGAGGTCACCGAAGCGTTTGAGCAGCTAAAAAAGTCCCTTCAAGAATCTCAGCAGAAAACACGGGAGTTTATAGATGTCACTCTGCCGGGCGTGCCGGTTAGAATCGGCAGGCCCCATATAATCACGCAGACCATAAATGAGCTGCTGGAGATATTCGGCAGGATGGGCTTCGCCGTGGCATACGGCCCTGAGGTTGAGGACGAATGGCATAATTTTGTAGCATTGAATATAGGTCCTGAACACCCAGCCAGGGACCCTTCGGATAATTTTTATATAGATAATAACACTTTGTTACGAAGCCAGACATCGACTATTCAAATACGGGTGATGGAAAGCAAAAAGCCGCCGATTCGCGTGGTTGCACCGGGCCGAGTCTATCGGCCCGACACCATTGATGCGACACATATGTATATGTTTTATCAGCTCGAAGCTCTGGTCGTTGACGAGGGCGTCAGTATGGTGGATATGAAAACTACTATCGACCAATTTATCCATACCTTTTTCGGCCCAGGAACGAAATGGCGATTCCGTCCGAGTTTTTTTCCGTTTACCGAGCCAAGCGGCGAAGTAGATTTGCTCTTAGCTGATAAGACCGGCAAAGAAAGCTGGGTAGAGATGGGTGGCTGTGGTATGGTCGATCCGAATGTTTTTGATGCGGTGGGAATAGACAGCGAAAAGTACACCGGCTGGGCCTTCGGCTTCGGCATAGAACGCCTCGCTATGCGAAAGTACGGAATCACCGACATCCGCCTGTTCTTCGAGAACGACCTACGCTTCCTTGATCAGTTCTGATCTTGGGGATTAGGTCCTTCCTTCAATCTTCAGGATTGTCATACTCTTGTGTTTTTTATTACTTCTGCAGCATTTGATTTCTGTCGCGGTTCACTTGACTCATGGACAGCAAAAGTGTTATAGTTAATCGGACACAATATAAACTTTAGATTTTCAGGCCGGAGGAGCAAATGAGTTTTTGGCTAATTAAGTCAATTCTGCGGATTACAAGTCCTGAGATAATAATTTAATGGGAGGCAGTTAAGATGAAAAGCGTTAATATAATCACATTCATATTATGCCTTATGCTGGCAACGGTTATAAGCCATAGTCATATCTTTGTCTCCAGTTCAACGGCAGCAGAAGCTGACTGCCGATGGGGACTGCTGGCTAATGAGGGCTTTGAACAGCACCACATAAAGGCAACGCTGTTTTTTCCCGGCCAGGCGAGGGATGGAAGCGCTCCGTATGAATGCAGCCCTAGCTCGAATATGTTTCTTTATACGGTTCATCCGGAAGACTCACGGCATCTGAACTGGGCCGATAGCCGGCAGAACCGAGGCTTTGTCATAGATAGAATGATCGAAGCGGGCATAAACGTAGCTGTAATGTCTTCCTGGGGCGAAGATTTCTTGCCTTGCTCCACCGGCTGGACACCCTCGGCACCTATGCAGTGTTCGACGCAGTCCCATGATGAACTTTTTGCAACTGTGGCCGGTAAGCACATTTTGGTCATTCCGTTTATCGAATCACGTGCGGACTGGAGCTTCAAGGACGAGTTTCCTAACTGGGGTGACCAGGTGGCGCCGGGAACTGTCAGCCAGATTGTTAATTTTATCAACCGCTACATCAAGCAACACCGAAGGCAAAATAGTTGGGCACGTGTTTACAACCGCAATGGCGAGCCAAGATATGCTGTCGCGATAATTCATGCATCATCCAATCAGCTCGGGCCATATGATCAATCTGCCTATGCCGGTGGTTTTGATTCCATTGCTGAGGAAGTACTGAAAAGAACCGGCATCGAAGTGGGTTTTTTCATGGATGCTCTTCCACCTGGTACCTATGCGCCCGGCATATTCAGACCATCCTACGCCTCGACGGCCCAATACTTAAAGCAGCAGGATTCCATTCTGGGAATCATGTGTTTCATTCCTGAAATTTGGGTGGGTTCATCCGACGATGAGCGTTTGATAGATTGGAAACGCAGCTTTTCCCAAGGTTGGGCCGATACAGGCATTCCGTTCTTGATGGACGTTTCACCAGGCTATGATGCGCATATTGTATTCCCAGGTTCTGTGCAATATGGCCTCAACACTACTTGGATGCAGGCTCTTACCGAGATGGTTCAGGACTTTGGTCAAGATGGGCTAATGTATAATTCCTGGAATGGCTACACCGAAGGAATGGCTGCGGTCGTGCTGCAGGAATATGGAGATCTTTTCTATAAGTGGCTCGGGAACCTCACCTGTATATATGAACCGACCACCTGCAGCGACCTTGTCCGCTGCGAGGGAGCCAGGCCCGCTGATATCAACGGAGACTGCAAGGTTGACTTACTGGATATGGCAGTATTGGCTGCACACTGGCTGGAGAACTACGATCCGGAAAATGGCCTGAACATTTGGCCTTTATCCACTTCTGGAAGGTGAGAACGATAATCACCGGTCGTGCTCGATACAAAGCGACTGTTAATAAAGTGTCATCAATTACAGGATGCACACTCGTAAGACCTAAACAACCCGTGCACACGATACAAACAGTATATCGCAATATGTAGCTATGGTGTAAATTCTTGCTTCTTACTTAACCGAATCATCGAGAGGCAGGTCGAGCTGTTTATACAGGTTTCTCCGGGCGGCTTTGTCGATTTCGATTGTTGCTCTGGCGTATTCGGCTACTTCTTTTGCGTGCGCCCGCGGTACAACAACGACGCCTTCGCCGTCGGCGACGATAATGTCACCCGGCTCGACCAAGACACCGCCGCATACGATAGGACGGTTGACCGATTCGATTTCGTTTCGGCCTGGTCGAATGCCTCTACCGACCTTTCTAAAATATAACGGAACCTTTTCAGTTGCAATCTCATCGGTGTCACGTGCCGTCGCATCGGTGACAACCCCGACGCAGCCACGCAGCTTCCAGCCCATTATATTATTAGAGCCAATCGAGCCAACGTCGGAATCTGGAGCGTCGTCGATAACTATGGCTGTACCTTTGCGAATAAGGGGGACAAAAGGCTCACTTGAAATCTTATTGTACCACTGGCTGACCCAGCTATCAAAGTCTTTGGTTTCCATCTGCGGCGCCGGCGGCTTATTTGTGGGGACGTATCGAGCTGTCACTGCGACGCCGATAAAACGGTGTTTAAAATGCTCGGTATCTTTCCAGGCGGCGTGGATTTCCGGCGACATCAGGCCGATATTAAACAGGCCCGCTTTATCCATCCCATCAGTGACATCGGCGACACGCAAACCATCAAAGAGCTTAAGGATTTGCTTATCATCTTCGGCGCTGTAAACTCTGGTTGCAATGAAATTTCTGCCTTTTCTTAATTCTTCGACATCAGGTTTGGTAGCTTCCTGGGCTACAGTCGGCTCAGAATGGCCGATTAACATCAAGAATCCCAACACCCCAATTAAAGTCAATAAAGTTACTGTGGTGGTTGTTTTTGCAGTTTGCATTTTTGTAGTTTCCTTTATTTTGAATTTGTTCCCGTCGCCGTCCGGCTCGACTGAGCTCGTCGCCGTACCGGCGACGGCTAAACATGGATAAAAATTATAAACAAAATTTATTTCTTCAACAATACAAGTATCATAGAATGTTGATAATATGGTTTTTTCCGCTTAAGCTCAAGGCAAAAAGATTTCGGCTTAACGAGAAAATTGATGATCGAAATTACAGACGGGATATTTATTTTTGAAGATGAGCTTGTATTTAAGGTCTCGCGAAGTAGTGGACCCGGAGGACAGAATGTCAACAAGGTTAATACTCGCGTAACGCTTATGTTCGATGTGGCAAGCTGCAACAGTTTTAACGATGAACAAAAGCAACGAATACTCAAACGTCTCGCCACGCGAGCGAACAAAGCCGGCATATTAAGAATAGTTTCACAGAAGTACCGAACTCAAAAGGCAAATCGTAAAGCTGCAATCGAGCGATTGTGCCGGTTATTGAGCGAGGCTTTAAAAACACATCCGGTGCGAAAGAAGACTAAGGTTCCACAGCGGGCTTACCAACGCCGATTAGAGGAAAAAAAGCGAAGAGGCCTATTAAAGCAACAGAGAGCGAAACGAAGTTGGCCTGAAGATTCAAGCTATTAGAGTATTATAGGCAGGGGGGGAATAGTTTCAGCGTTTTCGTCGGCGTACCAGTACAAAGACTACAATGACGGTAGCGATAATTATTATCAGTACTTCGCCTTGACCGAAAAGTACACCAAGCATCGAAATTCTTTAATTCCCCAATTACCTCTGTTGATGAGGCTGACTTTCATTTTTCAAGTCTTCTTAAGCATGAGCTTTTTATCGTTATTTTTGCTAAAAAGCAAGAAAATATTTGGCCTTAAAGGCCGGCAATATGAGCCGGAGTAAAAAGTCGAGCAGGGGCCCTCACAAGTCAGCACGATAGAAAAAATAATTTTTCTGTAATAAAGCGCAGCCGGAGGCGTCTTTAAAGCTGAGAGGTGTACTATGGATGTGCTATTGGAATATATCAATTCAATGGGAAAGGCCTTTGTGGGATTCTCATTGCCGATGCTTGTCCAATCCGGCGTAGTGATAGGGATTTTGCTGTTGGCCGAGTCGCTGCTGCGGAAAAGAGTTCGAGCGGTTTATCGATATTGGTTGGGGATGCTTATACTTGTGCAACTGATTTTACCTCCTTCGCGGATATCACGCGTGAGTATGGATTATTTATTCGGTGGCAGGCTGAGCTATGTAAGCGGAGATTTGCAAATAACCGCAGTTGAGACTATGGACTTTACACAAGTGACATCAACACCGGTGATTACATGGCAGGGAATTGTCTTTTTGGTTTGGTTTGCTGTCGTGATGGTAATGGGCGTAGTATTGTTGCAGCGAGCGATTCTTGCCGGAAGGTTTGTCAGGCAGACGAAGAAAGCGAACGGTTTGATGAATGACCTTCTTGTATATTGCTGCAAGTGTATGAGAGTGAATAAGAGAAAAGTTCGGCTGAAAATCACAAGTAACGGAACGAGTCCAGCGGTGTGTGGATTATTCAGGCCTGTGATTTTAGTGCCCTGTAATTTGGCGCCAAGCTTAGGCTCTCGCCATCTTCGGGCAGTTTTACTGCATGAGCTTGCTCATATCAAACGTGGCGATTTGTGGATGAACCGGATGCAGACTATCCTACAGGTCATCTACTTCTATAATCCTATATTATGGCTCGCTAATTCGAGGATTCGCAAGGTGCGTGAGCAGGCAGTAGATGAGACTGTGCTCTCGGCTATGGGTGAGAAAGTCCAACATTATCCTGAGATGTTGGCGGATGTGGCTAAATTGGCGTTCAGACGTCCAGCTTTAAGTCTTGGTTTAAGGGGTGTAGTCGAGGCTGAAGATGCCTTAACTAAACGGGTTACTAAGCGAATCTGCGGACTTCGGCGAGCTCATTCGAGTCGTAAAACCGCAGGCTAAATATCACAAATTATTTAGCCTACGCCTGTCCGGCGCCGATTCGACGGATTTTACGTGGGATTCATTCCAATTCGGTAATAAAACCGCCAATCGAAGTACATCTAATTGAAAACAAACGCTGCTTGTGGTACAAAATTGTGGCTGAATATTTAGCCCCCCAATCCCTCGACCTTGCTCGGGACGGGTTTATTGGGGGTTATTGCGTAGTTGAAAGGAATAGCTTTTAATTCAGGGAAGCAGCGATGGCGGTTCAGTTCATTCTTGGCAGAAGCGGAACAGGCAAGACGACTTATTGCATAAAAGCAATTGTTAATGCATTGCTGGAATTAGGTGACGGTCAGCCCTTGCTTTTCTTAGTTCCGGAGCAGGCAACGTATCAGGCTGAACGTGCCATCTTGTCTGATGAAAGAATAGTCGGCTATAATAGGTTGAATGTATTTTCCTTTGACCGTCTGCGGTTCTTGCTGTTGGGCAAAAATACAGCCAGGCCGGATATTTCTCGCATCGGCCAACAGATGATAATCCACAGGATTTTACGAGATAATGCGAGCCAGCTAAAAATCTTCGGCCCATCAGCAAATTGGCCCGGATTAAACCGCCAGATTGCCCGGACTGTTGTAGAGCTGCATCAGTATGCGAAGACGCCGGATGATATTGACCGGTTACTCAGCGAATTAGGCAAAGACGAGCGCAATAATTTGACGGCCTTGAAATTTGCCGATATAGGTCTGATTCTTAAAGAATATCTGAATTTCATCGAAGGTAGATTCATTGACCCTGATGTTCAACTGACACATGCCTGCCGAGTGGTGTCGGCGGCGAGCTTTGTCAAGGGCGCGAAGTTATGGGTGGATGGTTTTGCCGAGTTTACTGTTAGCGAGCTTGCTATACTCACCGAGCTGTTAAAGACTGCTTCCGAGGTACGGATCGCCCTTTGTTTAGACCCGACGGATATCGACCTGGAAAATCCCGATATCGAGAGAATTGATCCGATTGGTTTATTTAATCCGACTCAGCGGACATACGCTCAACTCGTTGAGATGATAAAGAAATGTAAGCTGCCATTGGCTGAGCCGGTCATTCTCAAGGAAGCGGTGAGATTTTCGGATTGTCCCCAGCTTTCCCACATCGAGCACAACATATTTGGATCGCAGGACTCTGCCGCAAGGCATCTTGATGATAAAGTTACAGCCTCAGACAATATTCGCATCGTATCGGCGCCAATCGCGCGGGCTGAAGTTCAATTTGTTGTTAAACAGATTCAGAAGCTGGTCAAGGAAAGCAGGCTTAGATATCGTGACATTGCGGTTATCGCCTCTGATATCGACAGCTATGAGCATTATATAAAAGCGTATTTTGAGGATTATGGCGTGCCGTATTTTATTGATAAACGGAAGCTATTGAATCAACATCCTGTTGTTCAGCTTATCTGTTCGGCTCTTGAAGTGGTAGCTGGTGATTTTTCTACCGGCGATATATTGGCATATTTGAAAACGGACCTGATACCGATAGACCGCTATGATGTTGATCAGCTTGAGAATTACTGTCTTGCATTTGGCATACAGGGCAGTGACTGGCAGAGTGACAGCCAGTGGCACTTTGCAGCGGAGGATAACGTCTCATTTGATGAACAACATATAAATCAGATCCGGCAAAAGGTGATTGGACCTCTGCTTGAGCTTCGGCAGGGCCTTTGCTCGAAAGATGGTTCGGCAGAGACCATAAGTGCCGAGCAATTCGCACGTATTGTCTTTTATTTTCTGGATAGTTTGCAGGTTCGCCAGACACTTGGTGCCTGGATCGAAGAAGCTGCCGAGCGAAAAGATTATGCATCGGTGGATGAGCATCGACAATTTTATGATAAGCTCTTAAATATATTTGATGAGCTTTGCGAAGTCTTTGCCGGCCATGAGCTATTTTTTGAGGACTATATCGCCATTCTCAATTCCGCCTTTTCGCAGTTGACGTTGGCTTTTATTCCGCCGACATTGGACCAGGTTCTTGTCGGCTCAATCGAGCGCAGCCGACATCCCGATTTGAAAGCGGTTTTTCTGATAGGCACCACGCAAAGACAATTTCCGGTTCCGGTGAGCTTCGATAGTATCCTGACCGAAGACGACCGTAACGCCGCCGAGTCGGCTGAGTTTTCATTGGCTGCAACAGCGAGCCAAAGGCTTGCTGAGCGTCAATATTTAGCCTACATCGCATTTACACGACCCTGCCAGTTTTTGTGTATTACATATCCGGTGATTGATGAAAAGGGAAGTGCTGTTCATCGTTCGCAGTTTATCGCCGACGTCGAGACGCTGTTTGAGAATCTCACAGAGGAATCAATCGAAGATGAAAAAATAGATATTGAGCAGGTAAACAATGAGATAGAACTGTCAGAACTGCTTTGCAGCAGGCTTGGTAAGGATACACAAGGAGTAAAATCCCACGTGAAACACGATTCTGAACCCCCAGTAAAACTGGGGGCTAAACCCGTCTCGAGCCGGGTCGAGAGATATTTAGCCCCACGTTTCACGTGGGGTCTTCGTTTGTTGAATGACATTTGTATCGATGAGCAATTTGCAGAGCTTGGTTCAAGAGTCGTTTCCGCCGTTAATTATGACAATCGCGCATGTTTGGATAGAGAAGTAATTGAAAATCTTTCTTGTCACCAAATAACAAGCTCGGCAACAAGACTCAGTACTTTTGCCGCGTGTCCCTATCAGTATTTTGCAAGGTATGTGTTGGAATTGAAGGAGCGAGAAGAATTTAAATTAGAGCCGCTGGACGTGGGACTTTTTTATCATCGAGTGCTGGACGGTTTATTAAAGCAGCTTAACGAAAAAGATTTGAGTTTTGCAACGATTAAAAACGAAGTGCTTCTTGGGCTTTTAAGAGAAGAGATTTCCAAACTGCTAACACAAAATTCCTTTATATCGAACTTTGCACATCATTCCGCCCACAACACATTTATCATTTCCTCAGCCGGCCAATATCTTGAGGATTGCGTCTTGGCAATTGCCGAAATGGTACGGGCTGGGAGCTTTCAGCCGAGGCTGTCTGAAGTTTCTTTCGGTCCGGACGATAGCAAACTTGGCGAATATGAGCTTTCCCTTCCGGATGGTCGTTTGCTGTCGTTGAATGGTAAGATTGACCGACTTGATATCATGGAGCTTAACAATGAAAGAGCGGCGATTATTTTCGACTACAAGCGCAAGCCCCGGTCTTTCAACTGGTCGGAATTCTACTACGGCCTGGATATGCAATTGCCGATTTATATGTTAGCCATTCGCAATGCAATCGGCTCTAAGGTGAAGAATCCTGTTGGTGCGTTTTATATGCCGGTCGAAGTGACACCAACCACAAAAACACTTAGTGACATATCGGACAAAAGTATTAGTTTCGGCTATAAGGCTAAAGGGATATTCAACGGCGAATTTGCTCAACAGCTTGATAGGCAAGCCTTGAAGGATAGTAGATTCTATAACTTTTATGTTACAAAAGACGGACAGCCCTATGGAATTTATGAAGGTAGGGGGGCTTTAAGACCTAATGATTTTGAAACAACTCTTAAATTTACCGAGGACAAGATTATCCGATTGGCTGGAGAAATACTCTCTGGGAAAATTGATGTCAAGCCTTATCGTTTGAGTGGACAATCACCCTGTAGATACTGTAAGTATAAATCGGTTTGCCGTTTTGATTGGCAGATAAATGACTACAACTTTTTGGAATCACTAAGCAAAAAAAAGTGTCTTGAGAAAATAGGGGTGGCGAATGCCTGAAAAGAAGATTAAATGGACTAAGCAGCAGCGGCAGGCTATTGTCGCACGGGGTAGTGACGTTTTGGTCACCGCCTCAGCAGGCACCGGAAAAACAGCGGTCCTGTCTGGCCGATGTGTCGATATCGTCTCCGATAAATCGATATGCCCGGATGTATGGAGTGTATTAGTTTTGACTTTTACCGATATGGCGGCGGAAGAAATGCGCAGCCGAATCGCCGAACAGCTTAGGAACGCGTTTTCAGAAAACAAGGAACCCGGTCTTCGGCAGCATCTTCGTCAGCAGCTTATACTGCTGCAGGGAGCCGACATTAGCACAATTCATTCATTTTGCAAACGCCTCATTACGGAACATTTTTACAAGTTAGGCTTGGACCCCGCTTTTAAGGTAATAGATGCCGACGAGGCAAGGCTGCTAAGGACAGAAGTGCTCGAAAAGACCATCAACTGGGCCTGGCAGCAAAGTAATCAGCAGCAGGCACTTGAGCAGCTTTTATATCGGCGGGACCTTCGCTCTAATGATGGTTTTCTTACAAAGGTAATAGAGCTTAGCGATTTTTTAGACGGTGTCGTTTCACGGCAAAACTGGTACGAAAGAGCGACTCGGCTTGCGGAAATCGCTAATCCCTTTACAACCGACCTCGGCGAAAAACAAAAACGAATGGTCGCGGATAGATTGCGGCACATCCTTGCTCAAATCAGATATGCACTAAAGCTTTATGAAGATGAAGATGTAGGTGGTTACTGGGCAACGAAATGGAAAGATACCTTTGCCGAGCCTATTGCTAAATATCTTGAGCTTATAGAGTCGGGTAATTGGGATAAGTTCAGCGAGCAGATAAAAAGCCACCAAAGACAGTCGAGATATGAATACAAACCCAAGGAATTATCGGGGCCGGTTGCGGAGGTTATCAGAAGAGCTGCGGAAACCGCCAGAAAATCTTTTGATAAACTTTTCGACCTTACAATCTTAAATCCTGCCTATCTCGATGCTCTAAGAGGTTCTGTCGGCTTGCAGACAAAGGTGCTCATAGAGCTTGTGAAGAAATTTGACCAATTGTACAGCCAGGCCAAGTCCGCAGTTAACTGCCTGGATTTTGCAGACCTTGAGCACTATGCCTTGAGGCTGTTAACCGCTGAGGATTCTTCAGAGGATAAACCGATACCTTCGGAAACGGCATTACTGCTGCGACAAAGGTACAAGCATATATTTGTCGATGAATATCAGGATATCAATTCCGTCCAGCGGCGGATACTCGATATGCTTAGTCCCGGCGGCAATATCCTGGAGGTGGGAGATGTCAAGCAGAGTA
>CAZVWH010000020.1:32547-35832 GCA_964631175.1 uncultured Pirellulales bacterium
GATATGCTTAGTCCCGGCGGCAATATCCTGGAGGTGGGAGATGTCAAGCAGAGTATCTATGCCTTTCGAGGTGCTGAGCCGGATATTTTTATTGAGCATCTTAAACTGGCCTCGGCTGAGCCCAAAAATTCAGCTAGAGGCTTGCGTGTTGATCTGAATGCCAATTTCCGCTCGTCTAAGGGGATACTCGATTTTGTTAATAATATATTCTCACGAATAATGACGGCCTCTTTTACAAAAATAGACTATGATGAATCGGCTCAATTAAAACCGGCGCTTGAGTTAAAAGCGCAGGCCATAGGTGATAAAAAAAGCGTTGTAGAGTTCCACATACTTGACGAGACCGAAAGTCAGGGCGAAGCACCGCAAGCCGAAGGTGACGAATACCTTGGCCTTGTCAGCTCCCGGCAGCGCCAAGCTGCGATGATTGCACAGCGTATCAGGCAAATGGTCGGAGCCCAGACCGGCAGGGCGGAGTTTCAGATATACGATAAAGACTTAGATAAATTCAGAGATGTTGAATATCGTGACATTGTAGTATTGATGCGCTCGCTTGCCAAAAAGGCCAACGACTATGTCGAGGTGCTTCGGTTGGCAGGCGTGCCGGTTAGCTGTCAAGCTACAGCCGGCTATTTTGAGACAACCGAAATCACCGATATATTGTGCCTGTTGAAGGTTTTGGACAATCCTCAACGTGACATCGAATTAGCCGCGGTGTTGCGGAGTCCGTTTTTTAGGGTAAGTGACACTGGGCTGGCAAAGATTAAGTTACATAGCGACGCAGGTCAGCAGCAAAAAAGCTATTACGATTGTGTACGACAATATTGCCGATCCGGCCCGGACGCAAAAATTGCCGATAAACTTACAGAAATACTGTCGCATATCGAGCAATGGCGGACGCTTGCTCGCCGAGGCAATTTGGCTGATTTAATATGGCAAATCTACCGAAAGACACACTTTCTGTCATTTGTAGCAGCTTTACCGAACGGTCAAGCACGCAAAGCCAATCTTCTTAAACTGCACGACAGGGCCATTCAATTTGAGGGCTTTGTCACGAGCAGCGGCATACCTTCATTAACCCGCTTTATCAGCTTTATCGAAAAGCTACAGGAGACAGGTCAGGATTGGGCACCGGCTGAGCCGCCGTCTGCTGTCGGTAATGCTGTTCGCATCTTAAGCGTTCATAAAAGTAAGGGACTTGAATTCCCGGTTGTATTTTTAGCTGAGCTGAGCAGCCGGTTTAACAAAAGAGATATTTACGCGGATGTGCTTGCCGATGCTGATTACACGCTGGGACTGCAAGTTATCGACCACGATTCAAGCAGCAAGCTGAGCGGTATGACACATCAGGTCATCGCAGAACAAAAGCTAATAAAGTTATTAGCCGAAGAGATGCGTATCCTTTATGTTGCCACAACGCGAGCCAGAGACCGGCTTATTTTGACCGCTTCGCAAAAGAGAAGCTATTGCCAGGATATTATAACAAATGGTTATTGGTTAAATGGTAAATTCGATGGCCAATTACCAGTTACCAGTTACCAATCACCAATAACCAAGCCTATTGCTGATTGGCAGCTTCAAGCATGTCAGAGCCCTTTGGACTGGATACTGTATGCACTTTCCGACCAAAAAATCTTACATAGCAGTTTTGAAACCGGCTTGACAAAAGAAGCTCGACATGATGATTTGTTTAGCATGAAGCTCTATAGTAATATGGAGCTTCAGCAATTTTCAAGGTATGTCCTCCAAATAAAGAGCAGTAAATTAGAACGACCTGTACTACCTACTTGTCGTTCTGAAGCACAACCAAAGAGTCTTTCCAAACAACCGAAGTCAAAACTCTTTTTACACATCAAAAAGTCGTTATCATGGCGGTATCGATATGCTGATGAATCATTGCTACCTGCTAAATTATCGGTAACGCAGTTGACCCATCGCAACGATGAATACGTGAGATTTGACTATTCCGGGGTATTAGCGCGTCTGCCGGCTGCTCTTATTGCTGAAGAGGGCCCGGCTTTAACTATGGGGGGACGAATGGTTGGTACCGCTACTCACCTTGTAATTTCTCAGCTTGATTTGACTAAGCCGGTAAACGAAGAAGCGGTCCGGAAAACGAAGGAAAAACTTTTAGCCGATACTGCTATAACCGAAACGGCAGCCGAAGCTGTCAATACGGACTCGATATTAGCTTTTTTTCAAGGTGAGCTGGGTCGGATGGCTCTCGATAACAAAAATGCTGTTTGGCGTGAATGGCTGTTCACTTTCGCTTTACCTCTTTCAGACTTCATCAGTTCGAGCGACGAGCGACACCCGTCCCGAGCTACGTCGAGGGAAGCGACGAGCGACGAAACGGTCGTCGTTCAGGGCATAATTGATATGTTGATTCGCACGCCGGGTGGCTTAGTAATCATTGATTTTAAAACCGATAACATAACTGCTGAAGAAGTCCCTGAGCGTGCTGAGCTTTATCGCCGGCAGTTGGAGCTTTACAGCAAAGCTGCTTCAGCCATCCTCGAATCAAAGTCTATCGCTAATTGGTTGTATTTCCTGACCCCGGTCGTTGAGTTTGAACTCGGATGAATTTTAATGTAGTAATTCAGCAGGCGAATTCAGCTTTTTGGATATTATATGGTTCATAAAAAATATATGCGCTTCATTAAACAATATCCCAAGCGTTGGGGAGGGGTCATTGTGCCCACCTTTCTATAGTTGGTTACTGCTGGGCTCACTTAATTTTTAATTGGTACAAATCATTTTTAACGTTCACATAAAATATACGTAAAGCGCGTAGCTCAGCCACAGGTACGCGCTTTACGTATAAGCTTTTTTCTTGCGTTTGATCGTTAAGGCCAGATAAAGAATTAGCAAGGAAGAAAATATATCAATCATAAAAATTAGTGCACTTTATGATGGCTTGCGATAAGTTGCTTGCCAGTCTTGGTCCGTACAAGGTGGATTTGTCTTAATGCGGAGCTTATCTGTGGTATATGCGTCTGTCCCTATATGGAGCGCAAAAATTTATTATGTTTGGTATTATACAAGTCGATGCTGAGCCTGTGGACCTTCCTGTAGCACTTTTTGCAGAATACCACAAGGTCATTGAAATCAACTAATACCAATTGCATTAAATTACTGCGCTTCGTGCGTTTGGCACAGATGGATGGCAGCCTCAAGCGCAGCGCCCCGCCTGAGCTTGTCGAAGGCTTGGGGATGGCTTGCCGGCCTTTATGCAAAGCGCAACTTTTAATTACAATTGCTATAATACAATCGAATGATTTTTAG
>CAZVWH010000021.1:0-34151 GCA_964631175.1 uncultured Pirellulales bacterium
AAGTCGAAGGATTGGCTTTGTCCCGTCTTGAGCCGGGTCGAAGGATTGGCTTTGTTTTGGCTTTGTTTTTCCGTGGTCCGAAAACGGCAAATTTCTCATATTCTTTTTATATCAAAGAGCTTATGTTAATCTGAACCTTACAGAAATTGGCTTTGTTTTGCATAATTAGTGTCAATTTTCCCCTCTAATTTGCCTCATTTTGTTGTATCGGCTTTGCCATTTGGTGGATTTTAGCTCATTTTGCTGATTGGCGAAGATTTGTGATTCAGCGGCTCCGTCCAAGTAAGGCCGGATCTTCGACATCAATAATCTCCCCCTTATTTACGATTGACTACGAGCTATTAACTATGAACAGTCCATTAGTTCGATACATATTATACCCGAAAACGGCTTAATTTTCAAGCAAAATTCTTAAAGCATTGGTGGAAAGGTAATTAGAAAATCAGGCGGATGTTCCTAATATTCATAATCAGAGCAAATCTAAATCGGGTTGTGGTTCTTGTTTGCCTTTAGCTATCTGAGACTTCTTAAACGTAACATTTACCTGTCCAAGAGGGGGACAATCTATCCTCTTACCACTTAGCAGTTCTTTTATTGTAAGGATTTGGAGCTTGGGATAAGGTTCCTTTTGCCAAGGCGATTTATAAAAACCTGCACTTGCCGCCTCTGTCCGCATAGGCTTTGTGGGTTTTTCCATAGAAATCAAGACACCAATTTGTGCATTTTCGCGGTCGACGACACCCCGTAGATCTCGCACGTGAGCTACTGTTATATGTCCTGCTTTAACCGAAAGTATTATTTGCTTGGTTTTCGTCTTGCTATTATCTGATTCGTCATGGAAATAAAGACGACCATCTATTCCTTTATCCGCCCCCTTTTTTTGTTCAACAGGACGCGCACCAACTAATCCAAGCGCCCACCATTGTAACTGATAGGGGTCATTTTCAGCTAAAGTCTTTGCATCAGGTAATGAAACTGGTTCACCTATTACTTTGTAAGTCTTACGAATCTTCTCGCCAAACATGTCTTCGAGTCGATGTTTCATTAAGGCAACTGCCAGATGTGTAATATCAATTCCAATCCAGTGACGATTTAGCTCTTGAGCAACTGCTATTGTCGTACCACATCCACAGAATGGATCAAGAACAACGTCACCTTTTTTACTGCTTGCCTCGATTATTCTTGCTAAAAGGGCAGCGGGTTTTTCTGTTGGAAACAATTGTTTTATCGGTGGTACACGCCCAATTTCCCAAACATCATCTTGTCTAACTCCAGCAGAATTTTCTTCTTCGGTTCTAGAAGGGATGCGACGACCAGAATCATCATAACCTGATACAATTTTAGAATTCCCAAAGCGTTTCAATGTCGAAGCAGCTCTTTCCATAAATAATTGGTTGAAAGTTCTCTTGCGGTTGTTTGTCTTAGAATAAAAAAACAAAACATCATGGTTTCTTTGAAAAGTATATTTCCCGGAAGGCCACTTTCGATAATGCCAAATTATTTCGTTCTTAAAGTTAACCGCGCCAAAGATAGCATCCATTAGTAATTTTAGATAATGGCTTGCTGTTGGGTCACAGTGAAGGTAAATCGACCCGGTATCTTTTAAAACCCGTCTTAATTCAACGAGACGCGGAGCCATCATCGAAAGATAAGCCAGCATATCAGTCTCACCCAGGAATTTATGAAAAGCTTGCATCACCTGTGAAGGTTTACCGCCTCGTTCAACTATTTCTCGATAAGCAGCAGCAGCGACTGTGTTCCACTCCCATGTATCCTCGAAGGCCTTGATTTGCGCTGCAGACCGGCTTCCATTTTGTTCGGCGAAAAGAACATTGTAATCTTTATCACTTTTGAAAGGTGGGTCGAGATAAATAAGGTCAACGGATTCGTCTTTGATATAGCGGCGAATGATATCTAAGTTATCGCCGTAGTATAAAATGTTATCTGCCATAAAATCTTCCTGGTAAAATTAAAAACTTCGTGTTATTTAATAATATTCACAACTTGCAATTTTAATATATTTGAAGTTCCAAAAGGATTTGGGCTTATTTCCTGCAAACAATTAAGTTTCACTTCAGTTTTTAACATTGATTCAATATAAGCCGCTATATATTGGTCGCCGACCAATTCAAAATTATACTCTCCTTGCGGGATTACTTGCCCAGCAGGAACTGCGATTTTGCCACCCATCTTATGTTTATTAAAATCAAATATTTCGCATGTGAGCTGGATATTTTCCGGCACAATTTCTGTTTTAGGATAAAATATATTACTATTCGATTTATTAATCTCAATACCTTCGGATTCCATTTTGCCAGTAAAACGTACTCTTTCAACGCCCTTCTTTGTTAACTTAGCCATCTCCCGATAATCACATAACGATTCTTTTGCAACATTATAAGTAATTTGATTTACGGTTATATTACCATCACCATTATTGACCAATAACATACCATCGCCGGTTTGGCTGTAAGTAGGTAATTTACCTTTGTTAATTGATTCCAATACAAATTTCAAATAATTAAAAGAATTCTTCGTTAGATCCCAGATTGCTTTGGGGGTTAGACTGGTTATGAAAGGCATTGTCATTTGTGCTGTTATTACAGCAGCCAGAACCATATCTAAATCTACATTAAGAGAACCATTTTCTATTTTAGTAAAGGTAATCCGAAATTCTTCTCTTGTTTTTTTGCTTACCCGTTGGCTCTGTGACAATGCAAGGTATGATTTGTCCACTATGTTTTGAAATGCTGTAAGGCTATCGAGGGCAATATCAAGAGGTATATTTTTCTCAAGTATCGGTCCTTCTATTCGGAAACTAATTAATTCGCCCATACGAGCTCCCTCAAATAACCTTAAACTCTATCTTTGTCGCCTCCATTTGCAGGTCGGGTAAGTTCAATAAATCCAACCAGCATTTTTAATACAGAATGCGTAGAGTTTATTGCTATTTTCTCCGCCATTTTGCTGTTTCCTAAATTATCTCTGTATTATATCAGCCGCACAAGAACTATATTAGCTCTAATATAGTAGTTTGCAATATTAAACCTATAAGCCGCAGGCCCGCCTGCCCAGAGAGTTCCACCCTCCAGAGTCCGGCCTTCGTAGCCACTTCGGCGGAGAAGGCGCTTCCGGCGGACGGGACGGCGGGCAAGCTTACAAGTTTTGCCTATTCGCCGTGCTGCGCACGGCGCAGCGGGCAAGGCGAGTAAATTGGTTCGACCCTTCGAATGCGCTCCCCGCTTCGTCCCGATAACTGGGGCTACGCAGGGCAAGCAGGGCAGGCAGGCTCACCACTTATGACACGCACCCATATAATTATACCGATCTTTCGACCCTTCGATTAAAATCAGGACGAGCTACGCTCCCTTCGACTGGATTCGGCAAGCTCACCACAGGTTCGCTCAGGACAGCAAGACAGGTTAAAAAAGTGTTGCAAATCCTTGTTCCGGCTTTATAATGTGCCTGTAGATAAAGTCCACTCGCAGAAGAAAGGACTACAAATAAAGGATTATTGGAGAAAATTCAAATGGAGCCAATAGCAGAATCTGAAATCAACTTATTCGCTGATGAATTGCCGTCTTTGGACGAAATTATAAAACTCTCCCATTTAGTCCATTCCGGCGAGGCCAACCAGCTAAAGTTCGCTGAACAATTAGAAGCACAGATGTCCAGAACTTTGCCTAAAGCTGTTCTGGCTGTGGGAATAGGACTTTTTATCCTCGGAAGATTCGTCGAAGTGGTCGAGAAACTTCAAAAGGCCAAAGACTGCAAAGAGAAATTCATATACTTAGCCTTCGCGCTTCGTCAAATAGGTAAATACGACGAAGCGATTGAAAACCTGCAAAAGAGTCTTAATTACGAAGGTGATACCCTGCAAATAACCTTGGAAAAAACCGCCACATATCGTCACGCATCGGACTTTGAGGCTGCAGTCAAGGAATTAAAGAGCTGCGCAAATTTTGAAAATGTTAGTGCTGAATATCAGTATCAGCTTGCTCGCCTTCAAGAAGCCCAGGGACTCTATGAAGAGGCGATGGATAATTATAAAATAACCTTGGAATTGGCCCCGAATCATCAAAGAGCCCTTTTCTACTTAGCTTACCGCTGTGATTTATTAGGCGACGAAGAATCAGCTATTGATTATTACAAGCAAATTGTCTCTACTACTCCGATTTATGTAAGTGCACTGCTGAATTTAGCTGTGCTTTATGAGGATAACGGCACTTTTGACAAGGCATCTCAATGTGTCGATAAAGTCCTGGAGTTCTTTCCCAATCACCAACGAGCGATTATGTTCAAAAAAGACATCGATAGTTCAAAAACGATGTTTTATGACGAGGAAAAGGAAAAGAAAAAAAGTCACAAAAATCAAATACTTGAAACGCCCCTGTCTGACTTTGAGCTGTCGGTACGCAGCAGAAACTGCCTCAAGAAAATGAACATCGATACAATCGGCGATCTTTTAAATATTACCGAGTCAGAGCTGTTATCTTATAAGAACTTTGGTGAAACGTCGCTGCGGGAAATCAAGAGCGTTCTTGAATCGAAAGGACTGCACTTAGGTATGGCCCTTGAGGAAAAACAGTTTCCTTCAAATGAAATCTCAGATAGTAATACTGTCGCAGAACAAGGTCTATTGAACAAGCCGGTGGACGACCTGCAATTGTCTGTGCGTTCCCGAAAATGCCTGCAAAAGCTCAATATTCGAACCATCGGCGATCTGACACAAAAAACCGATGCCGAGCTGCTGGGCAGCAAAAACTTCGGCGTAACAAGCTTAAACGAAATAAACAGAATCCTGGCCAACATCGGATTATCGCTGCGAAGCTTAGACTGATTAACTAATTATCGAATGTTCGCTGTTGGTTATTTTTAATGTCTTCTTTAATGTTTATCCAACGAACTTCAAATCACAGCAGGCACATCTGGCGGATAGTCTTGTTGGTGATAATTCCGTTTTTTCTTATAATTCAACCCGGCTGTAAGCCAAGGCAGCTTGCCAGGCCTACGCCACAAATGGACACAGTATCACGCTACTGGGTTAGGGTTCTGCTGCTTGATAATGTCACAGACTGCACGTTAAAAATTAATTCGCCCTTCAACGTCACCACCCCGAACTCATATACCCCGGTCTCGACCGTAGAAGCCGGCTTTAACTCGATCGAGGAGCCGGCAAAAATAGAGCTATCAGCCGGCAGAATCACCATCGCCAGCCGCTCTTTCACAAAGCGTGAACTAATCGTTTACCCCAATGAACCACATATCTTCAGTCTAAACAACAACGAATACCGTGGTAAATTGGAGCTGATAATCAATCCTGATGACAAATCCTTTGACGCTATCAATCATGTTCCGCTTGAGCCCTATTTAGCCGGCGTAATAGGTGCCGAAATACCTGACTATTGGGAGCCGGAAGTGCTCAAGGCTCAGGCAATCGCCGCAAGAACCTATTGTCTATATATCAAAAATCGCTTTGGCAAAAATCGCAATTGGGACGTTGCTAAAACACAGGCAAACCAGGTTTACCTCGGAGTTAAAGCCGAATCGGTCCAGGTCTGGAACGCAGTAAATGACACATACAGTCAGGTCTTAACTTGTAAGCATCCCAACGGCAGCGAAGATATTTTCCCTACCTATTACAGCTCAGTCTGTGGAGGCCATACTGAAAACAGCGAGAACGTTTTTGGTGATTCCTTCGAACCGCTGGTAGGAGTTGAATGCCCCTACTGCAAAGATGTGGCAAAACTTACACTTTTTTTCTGGCCTATGGCCCAGTTCGATAAGAACACCGTCACAACCAGATTGTTCCGGAGATATCCACAGCTAAAAAAACTCGGACAAATAACAAGTATTGAACCGGCTGAACAAAGCGACTACGGAAAATTTTCCCGGTTGACCAAAGTTAAATTAGTCGGCTCGACCGGCAAAACCGACTTTCTACGAGCCGAGGACCTTCGGCTTACAATCGACCCGACCGGCAGGCGATTGCAAAGCACTATTTGCCGAATTGCCAAATGGGATGATAAGTGGGCTTTTTTAGCAGGCAGAGGGTGGGGACATGGCGTAGGAATGTGTCAATGTGGCGCCCAAGGCATGGCAAGACAAGGAAAATCTGCTGAGCAAATACTCGCGTATTATTACCCAGGCTCTCGAATTAAAACAGTTTATTAAGCCTAACCTATCTATCCTTTGATAAGAATCCCTAAATAAATTTAGGAGTCAATAAAAAATGGTTTTTGTAGTACCTACCTTTTCGGGCAGAAGCTTTTTGGTAATAGGAAAGGGCAATGAGTAACTTCGAGGTGTTGTATAAAGACAGCAGTTGTTCAGCTAGGCATGGGTTGTTAATTACAACCCATGGCAAGGTTGAAACACCTGTCTTTATGCCGGTCGGTACCGCCGGTGCGGTAAAGGGTATCACGCCGCAACAACTCAAAGAGACCGGCACTGATATTATCCTGGCCAATACTTACCATCTTATGCTTAGGCCGGGAGTTGACGTGGTCGAAAAAATCGGCGGACTACACAAATTTATGGCCTGGGACCAGCCGATATTAACCGACAGCGGCGGATATCAAATCTTTTCTTTGAGCCCGCTTACCAAAGTCGATGACGCTGGCGTTGAATTTACCAGCCATATAGACGGAGCAAAAATATACCTCGATGCTGAAACAGCAATAAAGATTCAAAACCGGCTTAATGCCGACATAATAATGTGCCTGGATCAATGTACGCCCTTGCCCGCTGATGAAAAGCAGCTAAAAGAAGCAGTAGAAAGAACAATCCACTGGGCCAAGTGCTCGAAAAAAGCTCATGCCAATACCAACCAATTGCTGTTTGCCATCGTGCAGGGTGGAATAAATCTACAGTTGCGCACATACTGCGCATCAGAGCTTGTCAAGCTTGATTTTGACGGATATGCTATCGGTGGTTTAAGTGTAGGCGAGGGCCATGACAATATGATAAAAGTCGTTACTCATACTACGCAGTTATTGCCGGAGAATTTGCCCCGTTATCTAATGGGCGTAGGCACTCCAGCGGATATAATCGCAGCGGTAAGGGCTGGGGTGGACATGTTCGATTGCGTGCTACCGACCAGAAACGGACGCAACGCCTTTGCCTTTACCGAAAACGGGCCGCTGCGTTTGAGGAACAATGCCCATATAGAAGACGACAGGCCAATAGAGAAAGATTGCAACTGCTATTGCTGCAAAAATTTCAGTAGATCTACTATAAGACATTTCTTCAACTGTGGAGAAATGCTCGGCCCTATCTTAGTTTCTCTGCACAATTTAAGGTTTTTCCAGAAACTGATGGCTGAAATAAGGCTTGCATTAAAGAAAAAAGAATTTACAGTCTGGTCAAATGAGCAGCTCAAGAAATACCAATCTTTCGACCCCTCGACCCGGCTCGGGTCGGGCCTGTTAAAAAATAACTTGTCAAAAATAACTAAATGATTCAACAAATTATCTGTAATTCTCGGCAAATTCAGGTTATATACGTTGTTTTTCGGCAGACGTATCTTTTTGCTTTTTGATAAGGAATCTGCAATACGATAAAAGATGAAAGGAAACCGAAATGGATAACCTATGGATATTAGCTCAAGCTGGGGATCAAGAGGCTCCTTCGAGTATTCCTTCGGAGCCGGTCGCTGAAGAAGGCCAAGCACAAACACTTGTACCATCCGACGCTAACGCCCCCCCCGCCGGAACCGAAGGACGAAGAGCTACCAGTGGCTACACTCACCTGATTTTTATCGGCTTGATGTTCGTCATATTGTACTTTGTCCTCTTTAGAGGTCCTCAAAAACAAAAACAGCAGCACAAAAAAATGGTGAAAACGCTACAGAAAAACGACCGGGTTCGAACAATCGGTGGAATTATTGGAACCGTCGTTGATGTTAAGGAAGATGAGATTACATTGAAAGTCGATGAATCAAATAATACAAAAATAAAAATTATAGCTTCAGCAATCGGAAAGAATCTGTCGAAAGAAAAATCGTAATTGGTAACTGGTGATTGGTAACTGGTAACTGGTTATTTAAATAACCAGTTAACCAATAACCATTCAACCAACTTATTTGAGGACAGTTATGGGGAAGAATTTAACGCCGAAAATCATTCTAATTATCGTTTTGGTGCTCCTTACAGCATGGACTTTATACCCGCCAAGTAAAACATTAAAGCCTGGAATCGACCTGGCAGGTGGAACAAGCCTTATCTATGAGATTGACACCCAGTACCTCGAAGAAGAAGAACAAAAGGACCTGGCCCAAAGAATGATAACCGTTCTGCGAAGGCGGATAGACCCTGCTAATATTCAAAACCTTTTATGGCGGCCACAAGGCAATACCCGTTTCGAGATACAGATGCCTCTGGCAAGCGCAGAAGCACGCCAACAACGCCAGAATTTCGAACAAGCTAAGGAAGAGCTATTGGCCGAAAATGTAAATCCTGCCAGAATAATCCGCACCTTAAAACAGCCCGCAGAGCAGCGAGCTAAGGATTTTAACGACATCGCCCAGACGGATCCTAATAGACTAACAATTCTCGAATCCCTCGCTAAGGTCTATGACGAGCTGAATGAGCTGCAGGATAAAAGAGATGAGATCAACAACGAACTTGAAGTTATCGAAGACAAAATTTCGTCGGCTGGGCTTAGCCTCGACCAGATAAAGCTAAACCAAAACAATTGGGCTAAATTAAACGAGCAACAGCTTCAGAGCACATTAAAGGAATTTCCCGGAGCTGAAAACAACCTCGACCTGCTAACAAAATATATAGAAACCTATAAAAAATGGGCCGAAGTCGTCAATCAGCTTCCTGAAAAACGCAGCCTATACGATGAAGCCAAGATAGAGATCGACAAGCTAAACTTAACCGAGGACCAGATGGATTTTGTGCTGGAGATGCCTGCCAAGTCAGCAGAGAGGCAAAAGAACATCGAGATATTCAAAACCGACTTTCCAGACCGTGCAGAAAAAATAGACAAGGTTGTTGCAGCATACGACGAGTATCGTCCTTTCAGAGGCAGGCTCGATGATCCCAGCGACCTTCAGCGGATGCTAAAAGGTGCCGGCATATTGGAGTTTCGAATACTACCTACTTTAGACCGATTAGACCTGGCTGAATTAGCTACTGACGAAGTAGATGCTTATGCCAAATCGCTTACCGAAAAAGGACCTAAATATGCTTCAGACAACAACTATATATGGTTGGAAGTAGAAAACATTGAAGAGTGGAAAACTCCTAACGCAATTGTCGCCCCATTCGGTGATAAATATTATGTCCTGTCAAGCAACAGGCCAAACGAAGCAATGCTGCACAGAACCGCCGGCAAAGATTGGAAACTTGAAAAGGCCGCTCCGGGACAAGATGAGTATGGCCGAACAGCTATCAACTTCGTTTTAGATGAAAGAGGCGGCAAAAAGTTCGGTAATGTCACCGGAAAAAATATTGATAGGCCACTTTGCATACTGCTCGACAATGTCGCTATATCAGCCCCTAAGATTAACACAAGAATAACAACGCGCGGTCAAATAACCGGCGACTTCACGCAGACAGAAGTTGTTGATATGGTCAATAAGCTAAATGCCGGCTCCCTGCCTGCCAGACTCATTGAGCAGCCCATTTCGGAAAAAACAATCGGGCCATCCATCGGCGCCGAAAACCGTGACAAGGGCATCATAGCCGGCTTCATAGGTCTGTTCGCAGTTACGTTCTGTATTTTAATCTATTATATGCTTGCCGGCTCAATAGCCGACGTAGCATTGCTTATGAACATCTTATTTGTCCTGGCAGTAATGGCTGGAATCAGGGCAACCTTCACGTTGCCGGGCATCGCAGGTATCATATTAACCATTGGTATGAGCGTTGACGCCAACGTGTTGATTTTTGAAAGAATGCGTGAAGAACAGCAGAAAGGCTCCGCATTGAGAACAGCCATAAGAAACGGCTATCAAAGAGCATTTAGAGCGATTTTGGATGCCAACATCACCACATTTATCACCGCCGCTATTCTTTATTGGCGGGCGTCGGAAGAAATAAAAGGCTTTGCCATTGTGCTGATGCTGGGCATCTTATCAAGTATGTTTACTGCTCTGTTCGTGACCAGAGTAATCTTCGATTTTCTCTTAGCCAAGCGAGTTATCAAAGAGCATTTAATTATGCTGCGTCTAATACACGAGCCAAAAGTAAATTGGATGGGTGCTAGGCCGATCTTCTTCTGCATCTCAGCCGTGCTCATCGTAGCAGGGCTATCGGTATTCTTCACGAGAGACGATACAAAAAATAATAAATATGACATTGAATTTACCGGCGGAACTTCCGTTCAAATTAACCTTAAAGAGCCCCAAAGCAGACAATATGTGGTGGACAAAATCCGCCAGATTGGACAAGAGCTAAACAATCCGGCTCTTGCAGCAGCAAACATTAACAGTATTGGAATATCAAACAAACAATATGAAATCACCACTACAGAAACTAATAAAACCACTGCTACCATTACTTTCCCTGAATCCGAGAAGTCATCTGGGAACACCGTCGAAACCATAACCTCCGCAATCACAAAAGCCCAGGCAAAATCCCGCATTAAACTAAGCAATTTACAGGTTACACATGATCAAAGTCCTTCTGCGCCGGATTCATTCGTCATAGCAACGAGTCAGGTGAATCCCTCGCTTGTCAAAAATATCCTGAGCACGGCTTTGCCCGAAGCTAAAATTACAGAACCACAAGTTAATAAAATCGTCGATAACGCAATAAAAGCTGCTTTTGCAGACGAGCTGGAAATTCGGCAAAATCTTCGGTTGATAATCAATGAGCCGGAAAAAATAACTGAAGATATAATCGATTCGTATCCCGAACTTGCTGATTTCTTAGGAGGAATTAAAATCGAATGTAAAATTGAAAGAGCTGCTACACCACAAGAAATAGACCAAAGATTAAGGCTGCTGCGCTTTAAGCCAGACCTGCAAGCTCTTGATTGGAATCCCTATATAATTCTTAGTCCAAAGCTGACACTATTAGATCCAAACCAGCCGATAAATTCTTTCGCATATATTAGTGTCGGGGAAGAAGCAGGGCTGAGAGACCTAAGCGAGGACGAATGGACACAATTTACCGAAAACGAAAACACCAGGATCAAGGCCGCTGTAGAATTGGAAACGTCCCTACCTCGAGTAACACAGATAGACCCATCAGTCGGAGCTGAGCAAAAAACACGAGCTTTAATTGCCATAATACTATCGTTATTTGCAATCGTGGCCTATATATGGATTCGATTTGGAAATGTCCGCTACGGCTTCGCAGCAATTGCAGCGCTGGTTCATGATGTTTGTATTACACTCGGCGCTGTTACTGCCTGTACTTATATTGCAGCGACACCAATCGGTGAAAAACTTTTAATCAGTGACTTCAAAATCAACCTGGCAATAATAGCTGCCTTCTTGACACTAATCGGGTATTCGCTTAACGATACGATTGTTGTTTTCGACCGCATCCGCGAAAATCGCCGCAAGGGTCGTCTTAATCCACAGGTTATCACCAATAGTATCAATCAGACTATCTCGAGAACTATTATGACGTCTTTTACTACATTTATTGTTGTACTGATAATGTATATCTTCGGCGGCCAAGGCTTAAGAGGTTTTACTTTCGCAATTGGTTTTGGCGTTATAATTGGTACTTATTCCTCCATCGCGATAGCTGCACCTTTGTTGCTGATCGGCACAAAAACCAAAACGGGAAAAGGCAAATAGGCTTGCCACGGAGGCACTAAGACACTGATATTGGGCAGTTGGTCAGTACAAAGCGAAGCAATCTATTCAATCTCTTTGTGACCTCGTATCTTTGTAGCTGTGACGGGCAAAAAAATGCCGAAGGACTTCAAAATTGGAATGATTCTTGGCTTGGTGCTGATTATCATTGGCACGTTCTGGCTCCGCCAACAAACGGCAGAAAATTCTTAATGCCAGCCGCTCAAGAATAAAAAAATGTAAACAAGCTTACGCACCAATATTTAATCCACCGATTTATTGGTGGGTTATCCAGAAATGGCTTTTGCTGCGTCACTATCGACCAGCCAGGTGACCTTATCAAGAATAGGCCAAAGAATGTGAATAGGATACCGCACTTCATCCGGCTCGCTGGTCAAAACCTCTTTCAAAATATCAGCCTTTTCTTCGCCGGAGACCAAAACGGCTATATGAAATGCTGCGCATAAAACCGGATGCGTCAAGGTTATCCTGTTAAGCTTCTCATTCAACTCGTAAACAACACAGGCTAAATTTTCCTTATTGAATGATGCATAAGAATCGGGAAACAACGAACCGGTATGTCCCTCAGCCCCCATCCCAAGAACAATTAAATCAAATCCAGGAAGCTCATCCTTTTTTAAGCCGAACACTTTGCGAATCATACCTTCATAACGACTGGCTGCAACATTTATGTCGTTGTACTCGGTTGGTATCCGATGAACATTTTCTTTGGGAATGGCTATCTTGGTCAGGAAAGTATCGGCAGCCAGCTTGTAATTGCTCCACTGCGAGTCCGGCGGGACGTACCGCTCGTCCACCCAGAACAACTGTATCCTATCCCACAACAGAGAACGGACTTGTGGCACTTCGCCGAGCAACTCGAAAAAACGCTTAGGTGTATGTCCCCCAGATATTGCAACGTTAAAGCCGTTCTTGGCTTTTATCGCCTTTTGGGCATCAGCAATAAAAAGCTCAATGCTTCTGCGTGCAAGACTCTCGGCATCGACTACAATCTCAACATTTGGTTTATACTTTGCTGCGGTTTCCATATCTCCACCGCTTATTCCGGCTCGTAATAAACCCACCAACAGCTACTATTCGCCTCGCAGACAGGCAGTACTCCATGCAGAATAATCATTATATTATAATATTAGCTCGAATCCTATGGAAAATCATAGCCTTTCTTTGAAAAGAACTCTCACCCCCACCATATATACATATATTATAATATATTATCCATCCTGAAAAGACCTTTGACCAGAAAAATCCTCTAAAAAATATTCATTTGTTAACTATTAACTACTAAAGCACTTAAGGCTAAAAAGAATCATCTCCTCGGAACGGCTGCTTTAAGTAACCTCCTCGATTTCCCACATGAATGCCTTTACACCTTCCGAGCCAAGTTTCTGTCTCATCCTGCGAACTCTGTCAAGAATCACTGTAGCCACCTGTTCGGACACAACAGTTGCCACAACATTATTGGCTTTAGGCCAGATATGACTGTACAAGTGGGGACCACTGCTCCTGCCTTTGCCAAGCACTTTCGTCCACTTAGTGTAGCCTTCAATGTTAACATCTTCAAGAACTTCAAAAACTTCCTGGTCAACCGCCTCGTTGTAACATATCAGCACAAGTTTCACGGATACACCTTTCAAGAAAATTTTGTCTTAACGCGGACCTCAAAAACACTATAGAGTACCGGAACGATAATCAATGTCACTATAGTGGAAACCAATAGTCCACCCATGATAGTCAAGCCCAACGGATTCCATACCTCAGAACCTTGGCCTCTACCAAAGGCCATTGGCGTCAGGGCAAAAATCGTGGTAAATGCCGTCATCAGAACCGGCCTTAATCTGATTTGTCCCGCCCGCCGTACAGCATCCTTCAACTCCAAGCCTCTGGCACGAAGAATGTTGATATAATCTACCAGTACAATCGCGTTATTTACTACAATACCTGTTAACATTAACAAACCGAGAAAGATTACGATGCTTATATGATGTCCGCCCAGAAATAAGGCCACAATAGCTCCGCTGAAAGCAAACGGGATCGAAAACATTACGACAAATGGATGAAGCAGTGACTCGAACTGAGAAGCCATGACCATATACACTAAGGCCGAGCCCACAATTAGCGCCAGCGTCAGCCAGAAGAAGGACTCCCGCTGCTCTTCGACCTGGCCGGCCATATAGATCTCGACTCCCTGAGGGATGTCCAGCTTTCCTATTTCAGCTTCTATGTCGCCGACAACCTCTCCGAGCGAGCGATTATAAACATTGCCCTCCACATTCACGATTCGTCCCTGGTCCTTGCGCTGTATCTGGACCGGCCCATATTCAATTTTGGTCTGAGCCACGTTATCTACACGAACCAACTGTCCACCAGGCAAACGAACCGTAGTCGCCTGAACCTCACGTACATCCTGACGGTCCTTTTCCTGCAGGCGAACGAATATGTCATATTCATCTCCCTTAACTCGATACATGCTGGCCTGACGGCCATAAAATGATGCTCGGATTGTATCACCAATATCCGATACGTTCAGCCCCATGGTTGAAGCCTTGGCACGGTCCACGTTAACCCAAATTTCCGGCCTTCCCTTAACTCTGGATATACCAACATCCACCGCTCCGGGCGTATTCTCTGCAATCTTCTTGATCTCCGCGGCGATCTCGTCCGTCAAGTCCATATCGTCGCCAATGACGTTGATTGTCAATGGTTGTCCACCACCTAACATCATGCTTTCCATCGGGTCACCCGTGCTTATGGAGTACTTTTCAATTTGCAGTATGCCTTTGGACTCATTGAAACGTCGTCTAATACCAGCAGCAATATCTGCAATAACGCGATCTCGCTGCACCTTAGGCACCAATTTTACAACGAAGGTGCCGATATGAGCACCCTCGCTGCCGGACGACGGACCCCTACCACCTTCACTAACTCCACATCTTGTGAATATGGCGACCCTGTCACTTTCCGGCACTTCATCTTTCAGAATATCTTCGAGAGCTTCCATAACGCGGGCGGTCTCTTCTACGCGAGTGCCTACCGGCAGTTGCACCGTTCCCTGGAGGAAGGCGGTGTCTTCTTGCGGCATAAATTCACTGCCGAGAAAAGGTACCAAAGACAAACTTCCAATAAATAAAACAAGTGCAACTGTAATAACCGTCTTGCGATGACCAAGTGCCCAGGAAAGAATCCCCGCATACATGCTCGCCAGCACATCGAACATCCGCTCCGTTTTAGAAAAGAACCTGCTGTGCTTAGCTTTTTGGATGGACGCACGCATCAGTGTAGATGAAAGCATAGGAGTAAGGGTAATAGCCGAAAACAGTGATGCAAGCAAAACAACACTTATAACGACTGCAAACTCGGTGAAGATAATCTTGGTGATTCCCTTAACAAAAAGGATTGGGAAAAAGATACATATCGTCGTTAGCGTGGAAGCGGTTATAGCCATTGCTACTTCAGAAGCTCCGTATTCAGCTCCTTCTTCCGGACGCTCGCCTTGTTCCCGATGCCGTGTAATGTTCTCCAGCACCACAATAGCATTATCCACGACCATGCCAATAGCGATTATCATGGCAAACATACTCATCATATTGATGGTATAATCGAGAAAATAAATCATTATGATAGCTACGATGAGTGAAAATGGTATCGTAAGTGCAATTACGAGGGTCGCCCGCCACTGACGAAGAAAAACAAGAACAACCGACATGGCCAGCAATCCGCCTATCAGCAAAGTGCTGGAAAGGTCGTGAATTGTCCGCTCAATGTCTTCGGATGAGTCCATAACATTTATCACTTTGACGTCAGGCGGCAGGTGTTTCTTTAGCTCTTCCATTCTTCTGCGAACCAGCCGGGCCACCTGCACCGTATTCGCCCCGGATTGTTTTTGAACAATTACTATGGCCCCTCGCTGGCCGTTGATTCTGATGTATAGCTCGATCTCCTCAAACCCGTCTTCGACCGTTCCGATATCAGAGAGCTTAACGATGGAACCGTTTCGCGAGGTCAATACAATCTCGCGCATGGGCTCAACCTGCTTGAATTCACCGGGTACACGAATCAGGTAATCGGTCAGACCCATTTTGACATTTCCAGCAGAAGTATCTTTATTCTCGTTCATAATGGCCCAAATAACGTCCTGCGGCGTGAGCGCATAACTGGCGAGCCTTTCTCTGTCAAATTCAACATTAATCTGACGATGCAAAGGTATGTAAGCAGCGGCGGTACCGACTCCGGGCAGCCGTTTAAGAGGGTCTGCAATCTCATCTTCCAGGATATCTTCGAGTAGAGGATAGCTTTCCTCAGCCATTATTCCATAAACCATAATTGGGAATTGTGATATATCAAATTTCATAACGCGAGGTTCTTCTACTTCGTCAGGAAGCTCCCTCTTTGCCATTCCCACGGCATCTCGGACTTCATTTGCCCTCGTATCTAAGTCCGTATCCCAATCAAATGACAGCGCGATTGTGGACATATCCTCCATCGAGGTGGAGGTTATATGGTCTAATTCCGGGACGGTAGAAAGATATCGCTCAAGTATCTCGGTTACTTTGCTCTCTACTTCCTCCGGCGCAGCTCCCGGATATTGTGTTATAACAGTGATAGCGGGCAAATCCATCTCCGGCAGTGAGTCAATAGGCAGTAAGGCCAGACAAAGAGCACCAACCATCAAAGCACCGAGAAATATCATAAAAACCGTAACAGGCTTTTTAACTGAAAATTCAGGAATATTCATTTTTTCAGCTCCTGAATGACCTCAATTACCTGGCCGTCCTCTATTTGTCTGCGGCCGCGCGTAACAACCAGCTCACCAACCGACAGTCCTTCCAGCACCTCATAATATTCGCTTTGCAATAATCCAAGTTTCACCTCTCGTCGATGTGCTTTACTGCCATTGGCAATAAAAACATACACATTTCCTTGCTCTCTGAGCAGAGCCGAATCGGGAACCATAATGACGTTTTCTCTCTCTTGCAGGACTATCGTCATTCTTGCAAACATCCCAGGTTTTAACTTCATATCGGAATTGGGTACGCGAATTTCCACCTTAGCGGTTCGTGTTACAGGATCGACAGCCACGCCGACCCTATAAACAGCTCCCTCAAACACACCCTGGGGATAGGCATCTGTCTTAATATGCACCACTGTCTCGCCCGGTACCAACTGGGGCAGATAACGTTCACCGACACCACCAAGGACCTTCAAAGTCTTTATATCGACGATTTTTATTAAGGAAACTGACGGCCCAACCATATCGCCTTCATCGACGTATCTGTCTGACACAACTGCCGTGATAGGAGCTTTTATGGTGGCTTTGTCAAGAGTGATTTTGACACTGGCCAATGCTGCTTCTGCTTGCTTGACGTTTGCCTTGGCGAGCTCTAAGCCGGCCTTCGCTCTGTCGTACGCCGTACAAGCGGCGTCATATTGCTGTTCGGGTACGGCTCCACTTCCAAGAAGGCCCTCCATGCGTTTCTTTTCTCGCTCGGCATCAGCAATATTGACCCGAGCTGTTTCCATGCCGGCCTGGGCCGTCACAAGAGCCGCCTGGGCCTGTTGAACTGCTGCAATAAGAGCCGAATGCTCAATCACAGCGATAATCTCGCCAGCCTGTACAGAAGTGCCCACATCGATAAGTGTCCCATCCGGCATACGCAATTGCTCTAATCGGCCCGTGATTTCGGGTATAATGTCAACACTTGCCAGAGCCTCAAAAGTCCCGGTAATGGCAATCGTCTCAGAGATGTTTAAGGTGCCAATAGGCTTGGCCATTATTTTTAAAGGGGCGTCTTCCTTATTGAGGCTCTCTGACAAGATCGCGTCTCTTTGAACTTTGCGTGAGTACACAAACCAGCCAGCTAAAACCACACAGATTCCGATGATCAGAATAGCCAATATCGTCTTCAACAGTCCCTTGCCTCGGGCTCGGACTCTGCCGAAATCCTGTAAGGTGGGCCTGGCCATTTCCCTGGGAATCTGCGATCTGCGAAGATGCTGTGCAGGCATCTTGACGATTGATGTTTTATCTATGATCTGTTTTCGTTCTCTTCTTTTTTCGGCCATTTCGTCACCGCTTTCTCTTTTTCTTGATAGTCCCAGTCGCCGCCGAGCGCCAGGAAAAGATTCACTCTCGTAGTCCATATCTGTCCCTTGAGGATTGCAAGTTGTTCCTCAGCTATTCTACGCCGCTGCTCCGATTCGAGAACAGCCAGTATGCTTTCAACACCCCACTGATAACGCTGCCTTGAAAGCTCTTCCGCTGCCAAAGCCTCCTTAAGCTGGCTCTCAGTATGTGCAAGCTGCCGTTGTAACATCTGCTCACCAACGAGTGCATCCTCTACCTCCCGCATCGCGGTCAGCACAACAGCTTCATAGTTGGCTGCCAATTCTGCGAAACGAGCCTTGGCAGCATCGACTTGTGCACGTAACTGTCCACCTTTGAAGATGGGCTGAGCTAGCATGAAACCCGCTGAGTAAGTCTCTGCAAAATGTTCCCAGATATCACACCAGCGATCAGCACTTGCGCCATAAGTTGCGGTGAGGGTCAAATCCGGATACAACTGCGCTATGCTGACGCCGATCCGTTCGTTCGCGGCACGTAAGGCAAATTCGGCAGAGATTACATCCGGCCTCCTGTCTAAAAGTGAACCGGGCACGCCGATGGGCACGGACTGCAAATCCGGTAAATCCGCCAACGTCTCAGGCAAAGGCTCAGACGACCCCGGTTGACGAGCCAAAAGAACATCAAGGCCATGTTGCGATGTTGCAAGCGATAGCTCAATGCTCGGCTCAAGAGCCTTTGAGGCTTCGAGATTTCCACGTGCAAGTTTTACATCAACAAGTCCAACAAGCCCCTTGCTGTATAGACTTTCAACAATCTGAAGAGTTTCGCTGCGACTTTGGATGTTTGCTCGTGCTATCGCAAGACGCTTTTGAGTAGTTGCGATATCGATTCTGGCCTTGATTACCGTGGCTATTATTGAATTTATAAGAGCCTGCCGGTTTGCTTCAGCGGCAAGCATATCCGCCCAGGCTGCCTTCTTTGCATGTCTGAGCTTGCCGAACAAATCGACTAAATAAGCTACGGAAATATCCTGTGTCCAGGTCTCGGTAAGGATGCTGAATCGTCCGCCTCCAAACGGACCTCCGCCCAAATTAAAGGACCGCTTGCTCCGGTCGCGATTGAGGCTATATGATACATCAGGCCACAAAGTTCCGCGTGCTTGGTTAAGTGCCGCCTCCGCCTGCATTACCCTCGCTGCTGCTGCTTTAAGGTCATAATTATTTTCCAAGGCCTGCCGCACTAAAACAGACGTTGTCGAGTCGCCGAACCGTACCCACCAGTTGTCAATCTCAATCTGTTCAACGTCATTGACATCCTGGCTGTGTATTCCGGGATTGACATAACCTGTTGCAGAATCTGCAGTGGTACTGGGCCTGGAGTATTTCGGCCCGACCATACAGCCGGCAAACACTATTAAGCTAAAGATCGATAAGAAACAAAAAGTTGAAACAAACAACCTTCTCATTCTACAGTCTCCTCGGTATAGGCCCGTATCCCGGCTGCGGAAAATTTGACGATGTGATTAACTGCTTCATTCAAGTCAAATCCTGGGAATTGTAAAGAGTAACTCTGGTCAAACAAAGTTTGAACACGGATTAAATGCACCAACTGGCCAATGATAGAGAACAAAAATAAATGAATCTTAGATTTATCTAAACCCGGATAGATTTTCATCAAAGCATTCTGCATAGCATTGAAAGTAGGCATAATCATTTCTTCAAGAAACATATTTTTAGGAAGGTTTTGTTCTACCATTTCACGGTCCATAAGTTTAATGAGTTGATAGGCCTTCTTTTTATCCTTAATCGGCTCAATAAAAGCCGTCGTAAAGGACATAAGCAAATCTTCCAAATAAGTTTCTTTAACATTCTCAGACATCGCCTTTTCGACATCGATAACGATTCTTTCGCGCGTAATTAGCAGATTATGTCTCCAAACTTCGATGTATAACTTTTCTTTGCCGCCAAAATAGTAGTTCACCGATGCAATATTGCACCCAGCAGCAGCAGCCAGATCACGAACGCTTGTGCCCTCAAAGCCATGCTCGCAGAACAGCTCCTCTGCCGCGTCAAGCAGTCGGTCTTGAACAGTCCTGCTGACACTACCATCCGTTTTGTTATCCTGTAAAATCGCCATAACTTCCCTCATAAACAGTCGTTTTATACCAAAGTTTAAAACATTTGTTTGAATAAACAAAATGTTTTTTCTAATTTTTATGCCACTACATCGCTTTTTTAACTATAAGTTGAATAATACCAGTTGGTTACAAAACGAAAATTTTATCATTTCGTTCAAGGACATACTATCAATAGAATAGCAGGAATCTTGGCCTGAAAAGGATGAACTGTAACCTAAATAAGCGTCCGGTGGGGAAAATGTTTGCGTCGGTTTCGTGGACTGCGAGATGATTTCTTAGCCGGTTATCGCCTTCCAGCTCTGATTGAGCTCCTCCATGAGGCTGATTACTTCTCGAATCATTTGAGGATCACGCTTTGTATTAGCCTCAGCGAGACGTGTATTCATAAAACAATAAAGCTTACGAAGATCAGCGGCAATTTCTCCCCCCGCTTCCATATCCAGTATCGCCATAAGCTCATTGATTATATCCTGGGCTCTGCCTATGTATCGGCCCTTCGCTTCGTAATTGTTTGCCTCCAGTTCGCTGATTGCCAGCTTCATAAACCTGATAGCTCCATCATAAAACATTACAATAAGCCGGCCTTTGCTCTGGGTGGTAACTGAGGTATTTTGATATGCTGAGATTCCCTTCATTTTAATTCTCCGTTCATTGTTCATTGGTAATTGGTTACTATTTACCATTTAACAGTGAACTAAATAACCTGCAGGGAGATGACACTCCTTTTTCTGCCATCTCCCTGCCGATCTCTATATGCTAATGCTTGAGTAAGCCGCTATTCTTATCTGAGCAGTGTCAGTGCCATCTGAGGTATGGCGTTGGCCTGAGCCAGCATTGCAGTACCGGCCTGTGCCAGCACCTGATTTCTGGTCAATTCTGCCATTTCGGTAGCCACATCGACATCCGAAATACGTGATTCGGCTGCCATCAGGTTCTCAGTCTGAATGTTAAGCACCGATACGGTGCTTTCCAGACGGTTCATCTTATAACCGAAGGCGGCACGAGCCGTATCCTTTGCTGTGATAGCAGCCGTAACAGCCGTCAACGCTGTGTTCGCGGCATCGGTATCGAGGATGTTAATGCCGGTGCCTTCAGCTGCTGCCAACTTACCGGCGCCAGCACCGAGAACTGTACCTGAAGCGCCTTCAGTAAGCGCAATACCGAGAGTCGCGGTCATCTTGTCACCAAGGGTTCCGGTCATAGTCAGATCTTCCGCGTCGGCCGTTCTGGATGAAAGCTTGATGTAGTTAAGACCAGTCGTGTTGTCATGCTCAACTGATGCCATTGCATAAGCCTGTACTGTACCATCACCCGCCACAGATAGGTTCAAAGTTACCGCGTTGATAGCTTCAACCACCTCGTTGAGGCTGAAGTACTTGTCGCCTACAATACCTTCGAGCGTCACCTGTACGGCTAGTTCATTCTCAAATGCAATATCAAGCACCAGGTTTGTGTTGTCAGTGCTAGAGTTATCTGCTAGTTTTAGGAATGCATCAGCATCACCAGTCTTAGCATCCGCATCGGCCACACCATAACCAGAAACAGCTTCATAACCAGCGCTACCAGTTACGATCTCAAGGCCGGCCTTTGTCATATCGGCACCGGAAACGTTAATCTCATCGTCATCCCCTGTACCGAACCGAATCGTCACATCCTCAGCATTGTCGAGCATTGTGATGTCATTAAATTTGGTCGAGGTTGAGATACGCTCGACTTCCGCAGCCATTTCGGCAAACTCGCTGTCCATAATTTCTCGCTGTGCCTCAGAATACGAACCTGTAGATGCCTGCTCAGCCAACTGCTTCATACGGATAAGGCAAGAGTCGATGGTTGCCATAGCACCTTCCATTGTCTGCAACAGACTAACGCCATCCTGAGCGTTACGAGCACCCTGCCCCAGCACAGCGATGTCGGCACGCATCAACTCACGAACAGCCAGGCCGGCTGCGTCGTCCTTTGCGCTGTTGATGCGCATGCCTGACGATAGCCTTTCCACCGATTTGGCCAAGGCATCGTAGCTTTGTCCCAGGTACCGAGCAGCGTTTACTGCCATAATGTTGTTTTTAATTGCTAACATACCTTCTACTCCTTAAAAAAAACACCAAACAATTTTGTGATTTTACACTAAGCCTTCATTGGGCAAAAAAACATAACATAAATATTCACATGGGCCGGCGCTGATGCGATAACCCTTCAGCCGTCATTATCGATGAAAATAAATCGCTCTTAAGGGATTTCTGCAGGAAAACAACCGCGATATGGTAGGACCTGTAATATTGTTTTTGTGGTTGCTGATAACGCTGTTGAAAGCTATAAGCAGGTAAAAAAAATATAAAAATTTTTTACAAAATAAAAATGAACAATTATAGGAAATCTATCAACCGATGCCCCTACGCATTCCATATAACCTTTCGGTAGCGATGGCAGAAAATTCAGGATAACCTTTTAAGTGATGCAAGGGATATGATCAATTAAGAAGTATAAATCCGTGAGGAGATTTATCTATATCAGCATGTTTATAGACTCACCGGTCTGCCTCGACGGATCAAGCTGTGGTTCAGGATGGTCCTGATAGCTGTTTTCAGAGATATTTGTCAGCAATTCTTTATCGTTATTATTCTCAGGATTGTTTCCTTCGGCGAAGCGGTGATGCTGGTATGAATCACTTTCGAGCTCTTCACCGTTGGGATTTCTACCTACGTCCGGTTCATGTTGATCCGCTAATTGCACATCGAGCCGTTTTATCTGAACTCCATTATCTGTCAGAGCTCGTATTATCTGTGGCAGCTCCTGCTCGATCTCGTATTTTATCTCAGCCTTACTGACCTGTAATAAGCCGGTAATCTCGCTTTCCTGCTCCTGGAGTTTTACAAGAACATTACCCAGTTCCGGCGGATTGAGACGAACCGTAATATTATTATCTGCTTGTTGTAAAGAGGCACGGATAGAGTCAATGATTTGATCACCAATATTACCAAAGACACCGTTTTGTATGGTCTGTCCCTGTGGATTGGCAGTGTTTATAACTTGATTGGGCAACGATGGTTGTTCCGCAATAATGTTTTGGCTGTTATTGGGAGAGAACATTGGAACGAAGTTAGTAGTCGAACTATTATGAGATGTGGAGCTGGCACGGGCTTGTGTTTGGCCGGAACCGATCTGAAGCTCTGATACGTTCAGCTTCTGAAAATGGGCCTGGCCATTCTGCGAAGAAAAGTTGCCAGCTTGTTTATCGGACGATTCTTTTTTGATGCCGTCCAAGAGCTCTGCGAGTGTTTTACCGTCCGAAGCACCATTGCCGGTCACTTCCGTTTGCTTACCATCAACAAATGTGGTTTTTCCAGTATCGGTTGAGGTCTTTTGCTCATTACTGGGAGTTTTTCCCTGAACTGGCGGAAAGCTGAAGTCCAATATAGGTGTCTTTCGACCAGCAGAACCAGTAGTAACGGATGGGTTACTCGCTTGCCCATGCAGGTTTTGTTTCGATTTCGTCAAGTTCTCCGCTACGGCTAAGGCATCCATCGAGGTGAGCAGTTGAGTCGACGCGGTGTACGCATTCGTGTTTCGGAGCGAGCCTACTCCGCCGAAGCGGCTGTAAAGGCCAGAAGCGCTGCCTCGCAGAGTAGCGTGGGCAGGAAATCTGCCCGTACTGCTATCTTGGCTGATAAAGCCTTTTGTAGAAACAGCTTCTTCGTTTGTTGCTAGTGATTTATCAGCTACGATCAGCCCTTCGGAGATACTTACCTTGTTTGTTAATTGGGCAGGATTAGTCAGAGCCTTGGCTGTCTTTGTTCGCTGGCAGGAGTTGTCAATTCCTATGGCAATAACGTTGCCAAGTGCTGTATCGGCAGTTGATGATTTTTGAGCTGGTGCATTTCGTGGTGGATTCCCGTTTGGAAATGTCCTAACAGTTGGGTCTTTAGTTTTAGCCTTTTCTTTATCTACGTTCCCATTAGCTTCTTGCAAGGCTGTTTTTTTGCCAAGTTTATTATTAATGCTTCGTGATGCTTGGGTATTAAAGTCGGTTTGAGTATTATCAGTAATGATATTATCGGTCGCTTTTTCTGAGACAGTAGCGGTTAAGCGCGGATTATCAACTGACTCTATGGAAAATGGCATAGTATTTTTCTGTGCTGTGCACTTTGAGGAGGCTGGACCTCCGCCGACCGATTCCGCAGACGTTCTTCCTACAGCCAACAAGCTGGCATCCATATAGCGACCCTTAATAAAAAACATTTTTTTATTGAGCAACGAGCGTGCCACCCATTGATATTAACCACTCAACACAACAATAAGTATTTACTACAAAAAGAGTTAGGAATACTAAAAAGATAATAATTAGCATAAAACATCTTGCTGCTATCCGGGGCAATGGAGAAATATTCCAAAAAGATAGGAAAGAATTTCCGGCTCAGATTTAGCAGCAAATCAAAAGGTTAGCGACAACTATTTATGTGTTAAAAAACGAGCCGATGTGTATAGAATCCTGACACAGCCCCTGTTGCGCAGAATTGCAAATATTTGACTATAAAGCCATTTTTAAGGCTGCCAACCATTAAAGGCATTGAAAATAACCGCTTTCAATGATTTGGCACGATTATTGCTAATCTTTTCTGAATTAAGTGATGTGGTTTAGAGACGCATGGAGATTACAGAAGTGGCTAAAACAAGCAATATAACGGATTTGCTTGATGCCGGTATCAGAGCTGAAAGCCTCCGACAGAAGACAATCGCCGGTAATATCGCAAACTTAGAGACTCCCGGATATCGCAGAATTGACGTTAAATTTGAAGATTTACTCGCCAAGGCTCTGGACGCCTCTGGAACGGTGGACCTTAAAGATATTAAGCCGCAGATTCATCAGCCTAAGCAGACACCGGTAAAGGCAAATGGTAATGATGTTAATTTGGAAGCCGAGGTGGGTGAGATGGTTAAGAACAGCCTTCTTCATAAGATATATATTCGCCTGCTTAATAAAAAATACAGCCAGATGGAATTGGCGATGAACGTAAGCACAAAATAATAGTTATTAGTTGTCAGCTATTGAAGTTATGAAGATAAACAATAACCAGAACATAGCGAGAAAAGGGTAAGCACATGGAAGTGAATGATATCTTTGGCCCCATAGATATAGCTGTTTCGGGTATGCGAGCTCAGGACAAAACTATGGAGGTTATCTCGTCGAATATTGCCAATGCCCGGACAACTGATGCAGGTAAGGGTGAGCCGTACCGGAAACTCGAAGCTGTGCTCAAAGCAGAGACCGACGGTATTAGCGGCGTCACCGTGGCGGATATAGCTAAAGATATGGGGAAGTTCGATAAAATTTTTGATCCCGGCAATCCCCAGGCAGATGAGCACGGATATGTGGCGATGCCCAATGTAAATCTACCTATCGAGATTATGAATCTCAATATCGCGACCCGTACATATCAGGCTAACGCCGCGATTCTTAAACGCTATCAGCAAATGGTAGAAACAACACTCGAATTACTGCGATAAGTGAGGGACAACACAATGATAAACCTAAATGCCAGTGTAAGCTCTATAGTGCCAAACACCAATAAAATGATGCCACCGGTAGAAAAGACCATTCACGAAAAAGCAGATTTTACAAAAACGGCTAAGGCCGTCGGAGATTTTATATCCGAGGTCGATGACCTTCAACACTCCTCGGACATGTCTATAAAAGATTTGTTGGCCGGCAAGAATACCGATATTACTTCGGTAGTATCAGCCGTAGCTAAAGCTGATATGAGTTTCAAGCTACTTGTAGGTGTTAGAAATAAGATAATTGAAGCCTATAAACAAACAATGAATATGCCGCTGTAATGACGAAAGCCCCCCGCTTTTGCAGGAACAAGCCTATCGCTGCAGAGGCAGGAGGAACGAGAGATAAAAGACGAGGATGAGCTTCTTCCAGAAGATAGTGTTAATCTGGCAAAAAGTAAGCCTTGTACAACGGGCTTTGTTGACTGCTGTTGTCCTGACTTTCCTTATTATCAGCGTGTTTCTTATTCAGTGGGCCCGCAAACCTGATATGAGAATGCTGTATCGTGACTTATCCCCAGAAGAAGCGGCTAAAATTACAGACAAAATCAGCGAGAAAAATATCCCTTACGAATTGAAAAGCGGAGGGACAACCATCTACGTTCCAAAAGAGCATGTCTATCAGCTCCGGCTGGATATGGCAAAAGAGGGGCTTGTTTTAGGTCAGCAGAGTGGTTACAAGATATTTGACAATGAGAAAATCGGGATAAGTCCCTTTGTACAAAATGTCAATCTCAAACGGGCACTTCAGGAAGAGCTTGCTAAGAGTATCCAAATGATAAATGGTGTGGATCACGCACGGGTCCATATCGTAAGTTCTGATTCCGCTTATGGCAGACTGTTCAGTTCCGAGTCCGAAAAAACCACTGCTTCTGTGGTTCTCCGATTAAAACCCGGCTACAAATTAAGTGCCTCTAATATCGCTGCAATTACCAATTTGGTCTCCGGCAGCGTTGAAGGCCTCAACTCAGAAAATATAACAGTAGTAGATAGCCAGGGACGTCTCTTGTCTAGCAGCTCGGACCACACTATCACCAGCGGGGCCGGCACTATTGCCGATTACAAAGAGAGAGTGGAGCAGAGCTTAGCTAAGAAAGTTGAGGACATGCTCAGCTCTGTTTTAGGGCCTGGCCGGGCGGCAGTAAGGGTCAGTGCCATCATTGATATGAACAGCATCAATACCGTTATTGAAAGTTATGACCCAACCGCAAAGGTGGCATCGAAAGAAGAGATTACAACAAAATCTGAAATCGAACAGAATGGTGCATCGACCGGTGGCGGAACAGCCACGCCAGGCAGCACAAAAAAAGATGAAACAATCATTACCGAGTATGAGGTCGGCAAGACCATAAAGCAAGAGGTGATTTTGCCGGGCGAAATTAAGTCATTATCAGTAGCTGCTTTCGTTGACTTGTCAGTGACCGATGCAAATGAAGCAGGCTCTGCAGGCTCCGCCGATGGCGGGAAAATGATAATGCAATTATCCGATGTGGAAGAAATTATTAGAAATGCGCTCGGTCTTAAGCAGACGGACCTGCTTAAAGTTGTCCACGTGAAGTTTCATCATCCAGCCAAATTGACGATTGAAGATAAGCCGTCCAATTGGCCTCGTTACATGGCAATTGCCCGTCATCTTTCCTTAGGGATTATGGCAATTTGCGCACTGCTTGTGCTTCGGATATTCAGAGGCGCAAAGAAAAAAGCAACTTCGCAGCCTAAATCCCAGTCCGCTCATGGTGGAGAAATTCAGGGATCAATCGGTTTGCTTCCAGCCGGAGAGAATGCTACCGAAGCTTTTGCTTTCCGCAAACACATAACCGATGCTCTACAGAACAATCCCGAACGGGTCAGGCACCTATTTGCCAATTGGATAGAGCAAAAGGAGTAGATAATAGATGACGCTAACGGGTAAACAAAAAGCCGCAATGCTACTAATGAGCCTTGATATTACGACTGCTACGGAAATGCTCAAAGGCTTCGATCAAAAGGTCGTTCAGGAATTGGCAGTGGAATTGGCCTATCTGGACGCTTCCGGTCTGGGCAGCAGCAAGCAGAGCACCGAGATTGCACGGCAGTTTTGTAACAGCCTACAAAACGGCCCAACGTTTCACATTCAAAGCTTCCTAAAAGAAATGCTAAACAGTACGGTCGGTGATGAAAAAGCGACACAGATTCAGATACAAATCCAGGACTTGCTCAGGCAGCGTGATCCTTTTATAGCCATTCGCTCGGCGGATGTACAAACATTGGCATCGGTTTTTGAGAATGAACATCCTCAAGCAGTCGCAGTGGCTCTATCGGAAATACCGCCAAAGACAAGCTCGGAAATTCTCGGGCTTCTGGGCGAAGGCATGCGGCTCAGTGTTATTAGCAGAATGGCCAGTCCAGCTTTGGCGGATCACGCCGAGGCAAAGGTAAGAATTGCACAGATGATTAGCAAACGCCTTGAATCTATGGCTGCCAACCAAAAAAGCACCGGCGTACAGGCTCGGCCGGAGCAGTCCTTAAGGAAAGTAGCTGTGATTTTGCGAAACTTAGGCACAGAACTCAGAGACGGCCTACTCGGAGCAATCCAGGAAAAAGACAACCAAATAGGTGAGCAGGTAAAAAACCTAATGATAGTTTGGGAAGATATCTTGCAAGTCGCTGACCGCTCATTGCAAGAAGCTCTGCGCGGCATTGATGAGCGAAGTTTAGCATTAGCGCTACATAAAACCGACGAAGCAATTACCAAAAAAATAAAATCCAATATCTCTGAAAGAGCTGCCGCAATGATCGATGAAGAAACATCACTTATGTCCGCTCCCAAAAAGCAAGACATTAAACAAGCCAGGGAAAAGATTATCAGCGCTTTGCGCGAAAAGAATAGTAAAGGTGAACTCGCATTTGTAGAAGAATAGCTCGTGCTAAGTAGCGAGCTTCCAGCCTTCGCAGCCGTAGGCTACTACGGCGGAGTAGGCACTTCGCAGAGTGGCATGCAATGGCCGAGACGTTCACAATCAATCTTGCCAAGCCAATAAGCTCGGCACAAATCATAGCTGCCGATTTAATCGGAAACTACGATGTGCTTTTGTCCACCGCATCATCTGGGACGAGAGATGAAGAACGAGAGACGAAGAACGATAAGCAGTACATGGAGAAGCAAAAGGGTGAGATTGCACAGCTTTGTCAGACACTCAATTGCCTCGTCGGCGAACTTAATCGTTATTACGATGAGGTGATATCCAAGCAAAGTGAGGAAATTGCTAAACTTTCAGTCGAAATAGCAAATAAAGTATTGATGCAAAAGGTACAAAAAGGTGACTACCAAATTGAATCTATTATCAAAGAGGCCCTTAAAAATGCCCCCACATGTCAGGAGGTAGTGGTGCATTTGAATCCTGAAGACTTGGCGCTGTACCAAAAGATACAGAAGGATGATAGCAGTGGCGCTTTAGAAGATATCAAGTTTGTCGCTGATCCGGCCATTGGACGGGCAGAGTGCCTGCTTGAGACACCAAAAGGAATTGTTAAATCATTCATAGAAAAACATATAGAACAGATTAGTGAGGCGCTTTCAAAGGTAGAATAAATTATGGCTATTAGTGAGATTAGTCCACCTTCAGAGGATTCGATTGACTTTGATAAATTCCGCTCGGCTCTGCACAAAATCAATTTGTTAGATTGTCAGGGTTATGTAGTGCAAGTATCGGGTTTGACAGTTGAATCTACCGGTCCGACATTGGGCTTAGGTGAGCTTTGTGGAATCCACATTCGCAATGGCCGGTGCGTGTTAGCTGAAGTGGTAGGTTTCCGCAATAATCATCTTATTTTACTGCCGTTAGAGCATATAGAGGGTATATCGCCGGGCGATGCGGTAACCGCTCGAACCGCTCGACGCTATATTACATTAAGCGAAGCTATTTTAGGTAGAGTGCTAAACGGCTCAGGTAAAGCCATCGACAATAAAGGCCCTCTGACAGGGACGGATAAGAAGGCATTAGATGTAAGCAGTCCACCACCATTAAGCCGGCAGAAGATTACCGAACCTTTAGCTTTGGGAATCAGATCAATAGATGGTGTATTAACCTGCGGCAAGGGACAGCGTATAGGCATTTTCTCGGGCAGCGGCATCGGTAAAAGCGTCCTTCTTGGTGATATAGCCAATTCGAGCGAAGCAAATGTCAACATTGTTGCGTTGATAGGCGAACGCGGACGAGAAGTGCGGGAATTTCTCGAAGAGAATCTTGATCCGGAAGGATTAGCCCGGAGTGTTGTTGTGGTAGCTACTTCAGACTGCCCACCCATTCAGCGAGTAAAGGCGGCACTGTTAGCCGTCACTATTGCTGAATACTTCAGGGACAAGGGAAAGAATATTTTGTTTATGATGGATTCGCTTACCCGTTTCGCTCAGGCCCAGCGCGAGATAGGTCTTGCTGCGGGTGAGCCGACAACCACAAAAGGGTATTGTCCAAGCGTTTTTTCGCTAATGCCGAGGCTTATCGAACGCCTGGGATGCGCTAAAGACGGCAGCATAACAGGTATCCTAACGGTTTTGGTTGAGAATGATGATTTGGCGGATCCTGTAGCCGATAGCGCCAGGAGCCTATTAGACGGGCACATAGTGTTGTCTCGAAAATTGGCCGATAGAGGACATTATCCCGCGGTGGATATCCTGCAGAGTATCAGCAGATTGATGCCTAAAGTCACCAGCAAAGAACACTTTGAAGCGGCTGTAAAGCTCAAAGAAATATATGCTACTTATACCGACGCAGAAGATTTGATAAACATTGGTGCATTTTCACCGGGTAGTAATAGACGTATCGATGGAGCAATCAGTTTGATTGACAAAATAAACAGCTTTCTTGTCCAGCCTGTTCGTCAAAGAACAAATTTTGAAGAGACTGTCAAGCAGCTAACCGCCATTACCCGCTCGTGGGACGAGCTGTTAAGCGTTCGAAAATAAGGGTTGAAAGGTAAATGAAACGATTTGTGTGGCGGTTGCAGCAGGTTCTTGACCTCAAGGTAAAAGAGGAACAGATAAAGAGAACAGAGATGTTCAAGCTAACCGAAAGGTTAGCACAGAAACGAGGTGAGCTGTTAATACGACAGAAAAGACTCAGGGACATGATTTCGACCATAGCGGCAAAAGAGCATCAGACACGATTAAGCGAACAGGAGCTTTTTTTGAAATATTCTGCGACAAGTAACCAGCAGATAAAGAAGCTACAGAATGAAATAAACAGACTCGAATCACAACAAAAAGACAAAATTGTTGAGGTTGTAAAGGTCAGGCGATTTAAAGAAGGGATGGAAAAATTGCGGGACGATGCTAAAGAACGATTCATAAAGCAACAGGAAAAACTTGAGCAAAAAGAATTAGACGAAGGGGTCATCCGCCTCCGGAGAACCCAAAAAAATTAGGAGAACGGCAGTGAACAAGAAACTAATAATATTAACAGCGGCAGCCGGCCTGGTAAGCTTTACAGGGGCGTTTGTCTTTGCATGGCTCACCGAGCCGGCTTCAACTTCAATAAATCAATCCGCCTCCGGCGGAACAGATCAGATCGAACCTGCCGAGAAGCAAGCTGAACCGAAGCCACTCCAGCCGGAAGTTAGTGCGATAGCTCTCCGCGATGCCGTTGACGATACAATAGAACAGCCGTCTATCCAGTCGGGCGTGACTGAGAAACAACTCAAGAATCTCGTCTATGAAGTCATGGAAAAGAAACGACAGTATGAAAACATGCTGCAAAGCCTTCAAAAGCGGGAGAACAGAATCCAAATAGCTCAAGATACATTACAAAAGGACATCGAAAACCTCAATAAACTAAGAACAGAGCTTGCCACAATGGTAGCACACTTCAAAGAGCAACGAGATAAATTGCTCAAGAGCAGGGTTGAAATCACCCAGACCGAGAAGGTCAATCTGGCCAAAATGGCAGCTACCTACGATAAGATGGACTCCGCCAGCGCCGGCAAAATATTAACTAATATGTGCAGCCCGTCTCTAAACACAGAGCCTGTAGATGGCCAGAGCAATATGAATGATGCGGTAAAGATCCTGCACTATATGAACGAAAGGACCAAGGCTAAATTATTAGCCGAGTTAGGCGCCTCTGAGCCCAAACTGGCTGCGGCTCTTTGCAAGAGATTAAAACAAATAACGGAGACTAATTAGATTATGGATATAGCGACCATAATAGGAGTAATTCTCGGTTTTGTTGTCATCACCGGCGCCATTGTATCCGGAGGTGGCTGGCACATGTTTATACATTTTCCCTCTATGGCGATCACCATAGGCGGTATGGTGTGCGCGACGCTTATACATTTCTCGCTGCCCCAGTTTTTGGCAATATTCTCGATAGTCAAAAAAACGATATTCACAAAGATACCGGCTCAGTCAAAATTGATTCAAAAAATGATCAACTATGCAGCTATCAACAGACGAGACGGGGCATTGGCCTTAGAGCAGGAAATTAACGGTGCGAACGATTTTTTCTTAGGCAAGAGCCTGCAGATGCTCGTTGACGGACAGGACGCCAATAATATCCGGGAACACTTGTCGCTGGAGATTCAGAACCTTCAGGATCGCCATTCAAGAGGCAAAAAGATTCTCGAGTTTATGGGCGCGGCCGCTCCCGCTTTTGGAATGATAGGCACACTTATTGGTCTGATTCAAATGCTAAGGAACCTGGAATCGCCTGAATCGATAGGTAGCGGAATGGCGGTAGCATTGCTTACCACTTTTTACGGTGCTTTGACTGCCAATTTAATTTTTCTGCCGTTAGCGGGCAAATTAGGAATATTTTCCAAAGCAGAGACTAAAATAATGGAAATGATTGTAGAGGGAATCTGTGCTATTGCACGTGGTGACAGTCCGACTGCTGTCCGGGAAAAACTACAGGTATTCGTTTCCCATAGCAGACGAGAGGAAGTAAAGGCTACCGTCTAAATGGTTATTGGTTAAATGGTAAATTCAACCACTAATCACCAGCATTGTGCGGTAACAACTTAGTTAATTTTGCATTTTGTCCTTTGATTTATACGTTTGATGGCGGCTCGCACAAAAAAACAATCGGAATCGGATGCTCCTGGCGGTGCACCAGAGTGGATGGTAACTTTTAGCGACTGCATGACATTGTTATTGACATTCTTTGTGCTTCTATTGAGTTTTTCGTCTTTTGATGACAAAATCTTCATGAAAATGGAACATTCTTTGGCCGAAGCTCTACCCTCAATCGGCAGCTCTACCAGAAGGGACAGAGAGACATTTGAGATTGTAGAGCCAATTAAGTATAAAGAGGAGTTTGATAAAGGTAATGAGAAACCTACCCTGGATGGCCAAATCGCAGCCAATCCAAAAATTCTTCAAAGCAAGTTGAATTTATATAATAAAAAGGTATTCTTAATTCAATCGGAAAAAATCTTTTGGGGCAGAGGAAATCAGATTTCATTCAAGGGACGCCAAATTCTCTCTGATATAGCAGCACTTTTAAGGACAGTACCCAACAGAATAGTAATAAGTGAAAACCTGTCCTTTGACACGGCTCAGGACGGGCTTCAAACAGGCCAAGGACTGGACAAAGCCAGTCAGAATATAGGCTTCGAACGTGCCTGGGCTGCAATAGAGTATTTGACTGCTAAACAAGGCTTGGATAAAAAGCGATTCAGCATCTCGTCGGCAAGCACTATCCCCAAAGAAAATCCTTCAAGCAATAAATTATATTTACCAAAATCAAAAGACAATCGAATGCTTGAGATTGTCATATTAGAACGGAGTATTTACCATTGACCGATGAGTCCCAAATGTTCGAGGACAAAGGCAACAGTGTCCCAGGCTATATTGTGACATTTACAGATATGGTAACACTGTTGCTGACATTTTTCGTGTTGCTGCTCAGCCTGGCTCAGGTTCAGGACCCGGAAATTTTTAACATAGGACGGGACTCCTTCTGTAAATCTATTAGATACTGTGGGCTCGGAATGCTGTTTGGAAAAAAAGTGACGCTTAGCTTCGACGAAATCAAGATGAGATATTTAATAAATAGCCCTGAAAATGAATCAGAAACCAGAGGTATAGATGAACAACAAATAAAAACTCAACGGATTCTTGAAAGAATAAGCCAGTCAACGAAAGCAATGCCTTCTCAGATAGTCGCGGAAAAATCCAATTTTTCGGTAACCAACATTCGATTTCCGCCGAGTAAAGCGACGTTAGATAAATCGGCAAAGAAATTTCTAACGGAATTTTGTTTGGATTTACAGGCTTCGATGATGAGTTCAGCCGAACCGCGAGAAGCCAATTCCAGGCTTGGTATCGGCCACCGAGGAGCGGGAAGTCTCTATGTTCTCGGTTTGGCTAACGAGACTCCTGCGAGCAAATCTCGAGGACCTCAAAACAGCACAACCAGGCCAGCAGAAACAGAAAAACAACAATGGATACTCTCGGCCAAGAGAGCTAAAGCGGTCGCAGATTTATTAGAAACTATCCTAAATGAAAAAATTCAAAATTCCAGCCCGCTTGCCCGGTGGCAAATTTATTCCTGGGGGGCAGGGCCAGGAGGTGATTGGATAGGGCAAGACAGCCCAATTTCCAAACAGTCCCAGATACTAATTGCAGTCCTACACGGCAGTAGTTGATT
>CAZVWH010000022.1:0-33694 GCA_964631175.1 uncultured Pirellulales bacterium
GCTACACCTTTGCCGCCCTTGAACTTCAAATATATCGGAAAGATATGACCTACAACAGCAGCACAGCCTACTAAAAGCCATAACCAGAGCACAACAACACGTTCGGGATATGAATCGGTGGATAGAGGTATAGCAAATGGCCTTGTTGCGAGCATTGGAACCAGGCCCTTCATCACATCGAGCAGAAAGCACAGGTAGGCCCATCTTCTGCCGAGAGCACGTGCCACGTTTGTCGCGCCAATATTACCTGAGCCTATAGAGCGCAAATCTTTTCCCTTTGCCTTTGCAATGAGCAGGCCGAATGGTATCGAGCCAAACAAATAAGAGCCACTGATTAAAATAATGAATATCATCCTTCTGCTCGCCGAAAGATCGTAAATATTCTTTACTCCTGTCTGATTATACTTAAAATCTGCTGAAAAATCGATTAGTTTGATTGAAAAAGCAAATGAATCTTCTTATCCTGACCAACAATCCAAATCGAGCAAGCTTCAGGCAGCGGATAGTAATTTATCTTGATGCTTTGCAAGCAAACGGTATAAATTGTGAAGTTGCCAAGCTTCCATCCGGCTCTTTAGCACGTCGGCGACTTTTCAAACAAACAGCAGAGTTTAACGGCGTTTTCCTCCACAGAAAAGGCTTGAATTTATTCGATGCTTTTTCCCTGCGTAAATACAGCAGAAAAGTCATCTATGATTTTGATGACGCTATAATGTACAGCGATAAAACTCCTGAGCGTAATAGTTGGTCACACTTTATGCCGTTTCGCAGAAGTGCCGGTTTAGCGGATATGATTATCGCAGGTAATTCTTATCTTGCCGAACACGCGAGGAAATTCAATCCCAATGTTGAGGTTTTACCTACCGGCTTAGATGTCAATGCCTACAAGGTGCAGACAAATCCCCAAAACGACGGAAAAATCCGTCTGGTTTGGATCGGCAGCAGGAGCACGCTTAAGTATCTTGCTGAAATTAAACCTGCTCTTGAGCAAATTGGCTTGCGCTATAACAATGTCATTTTGAGGATAATATGTGACGCTTTCTTCGATCTGAAGAATATTGAGGTGGAAAAATTTCAATGGTCTTTGGAAAAACAGGCAGTTGATTTAGTTACGAGCCATGTTGGTTTAGCACCGCTGCCGGACAACAGATTTACACGCGGAAAATGCGGCTTCAAAATTCTACAGTATGAAGCCGCCGGCCTGCCGGTAGTTGCCTCGCCCGTAGGTGTAAACTCTGAATATGTACGTGATAATGTCACAGGCTTTCTTGCAATAAGCATACATGAATGGTTTGAAAAAATTACTCAACTGATTAACGATCCCCAATTGCGAAAACAAATGGGGAAAGAAGGATTAGCTCGGATACAAAACTTTGATACCGTGATAATCGGCAAGAAACTAGTCGAATTGATTACAAAATGTCTTGCAAGCTGACTACGGTATCTTGTGGCCAATTCTTAAGGATGCGAGCATGGTCTTTTGCCCTATGCCGATGATAAGTCCAGTTTAGTTTATGCGTTTTCATTCCGTCGAGGTCTGTCAGAACAGGCCCGCTCTCTGTAATTAAAATATTTGTATGTTTCAAATCGCCGTGACTAATGCGATGTTTGCCGAGCTTGTCAAGCAGCTCCTTGATTTGCAGAGTTACTTCTGAACGTTGCTCCTGAGTCCGCCTCGGCGGATTGCGAAGAAAATCATAAAGCTTTTGTCCCTGGACATACTCGGTTACTAAATAAGATTTCCATACGAGTAATCCTTTGCGTTTCTCGATATAGGCAAGTCCCTTCGGCGTAGCTATGTTCAACATACTAAGCCGGTGTGCGTGTAACCAACTTCTATATGCGCGTGACTTCTTTATCGTATGCCGCAGTGAATGGATAAATCCCTTATGGTTATACCTTTTGACCACAACATCCCTACCATTCCACACCAAACGGGACACATAACAGGTGTTACCATCTTTAAGAATACGTCCCTTATCCAGCAGAGAGTCTATATTTTCTATAAAACCAAGCGGATCGGCACACCGGCAAAAATCTTTGTCAAAAACAGCAATATTTGCACCGGCTTTAATTCGCAAGTATCTCTTGCTTGTCCGCAGACACTTTTTCAAACCTTTTCTGATAGCTCTTTTTTGATGTATAAGTAGCTGTTTTTGGAGCAATATCTCGTCTGATTTGTTAAAGTTCCAGCCGCGTGCTTTCAAATACTCTCGACAGAGCTTTGGAATAAATTCGGTATTACCGTCCACCAAACAAGATGCCAGCGCAGCTAATTGAGAAATGCCTTTGCTTCTTGTCACCTGATGTGACGAAAACCTCATCTGTCCGGGGTCGATCGCAAAGATTTTACTACCATCCAGAAGGAAATTCCCTAAATTAAGGTCTTTTTGCAAAACGCCCTTGCTGTGCTCTTTAGCCAGCTCTCTGCAAATCAGGACCATTATCTCAAATCTTTTGGACTTTTCTGCTGTTTTATTAAAAACTTCCAGAGCGGTTAACGAATTGACGATTTTTTCCATAACCAGTGCCCATCGGGCGTCTTCAGTTTTCCCAAAAAATAAAGCCTCAAGCAAACTTAACCCTTGCTGCTGGAGTAATTTTAATGCTCGCCATTCTCTATTAAGATGACGCTTTGCAAAAAATTTATGTGAAAACACCTTAACAATCACAGCCCGCTGGTTCCATAAGGCATCATAAACCTCACGCCTTCCTGGAATAGCCCGTAAAAGAGCGGTACATGTTAAAGTTTCTGTCTTTCCTGATGCGCTTTTTATTAAAATTTGAAAGGGTAATTCAGCCATCCAGTGTTAATACATCAATAGTTAAAAATCATAAATTTCGTAACTATTTCCGCCTTTCGAGTATTGATTTATAAATTGATATTAGCTGTTCTGCAACCCTTCTAATGGAGATTTTTTCTTTGAGATTGTCCGCAGCGATCGCCTCGGATGCTTTTCGGATATTGTCCATATTTGTGAAATAGCCAACCGCCTCTGCCAGTGCAGGAACATCTTCAGGAGAATCGATGACTCTGCCGTGCCGATTATTAACAAAGAGGTCGGTTGCACCATTAAATCTGGTGGTTATTACCGGTTTGCCTGCCACTAATGCTTCAAGAATGAATCGTGAACATGGGTCATAAAAAGTAGATAAAACAGCTACATCGCTTATCGATAGGATGTCTTGAATGTGGCTGACGGGTCCTAAGAAAATGATTTTCCTATTTGCCGCAGATGAATTGACCTCTTTGGCAAGCTTGAGATATTGGCTTATTTTGTCATTGCCAACAACGATTAAAAATCCGGGTCGTGTTGTTTTGCGACCTGTTGCCAACTGCATCGCCTTTATTAAAACAGCGAGTCCTTTTAACCGGAAATTATTAGCCACGAACAGGAAAAAGACAGGCTTATCTGATTCCTTAATGCCTAACTGAGCCAGTATTTGTGAACGGAGTTTGTAAGCCTTGTTTGTGTCGATTTTTGTGCGTATTTTTACTCCGTTGGGTACAATCATTATACGCTCATCGCTGACGGAATAGTGCCGTTTGAACTGTTCGGCAACGTATCGCGATATGGCTATAATTATTGGCCTGTTGGGCTGTCTGCATAGTCTGCGCTCGGCCTGCAAAAGCATACGCCGGCGGAAATTGGCAAAGGCCGTTAGCTTCTTGTAAGAAACTTTGAATTTATTCTGGAAGCTTTCTGCATTACGCAAAGTCGATTCAGCGTAGGTACCGCCGCGCGGCTGGTAAATATCTACAAAGGTAAACGGTAAAACGCTATGAATGATATCATAGAAATTGTCTGATAAGTGTTTTTTTAGTGCCGTAGCAAATGCAAAGTAACCAGTGCGTTTGCCAGGTTTGTCGCGACACAGTATATGAACATGCTTAGTGTTCCTATAGCCTTTAGCCGCGAGTATGTCCACCGCAATGCCAAATTTTGAGATGGCAGTTGCCGTTTCAAAGACTGAACGCTCCGCCCCGCCAAGGTTTATATCCGCCCGCTCTACTATAATCGCGATTTTCATTTCTTTGTAAAATATAAGACCTAATCCCGCTGGGACATGAAAGGAGCAAACCTGTCGTGCTTCATGTCATGTTGAGCCATGCGATTGGCTTTATTTAAGACTTTACGAATAAAAACTTTGTCCTCATTGATAAGCCTGTCTCGCCCCGTTAGAAATCTTTTTCTTTTCTTGTCATTTTGCTGCCTTTTTGAATTTCTAACGGCGTCTCGGCCAATGTAGCTGAGGTAAAAGCGCAACCTATCCGTGTTTGAAAAATACTTGGCAGGCGCAGAATAATACAACTGTGCAATATCTTTTATTTGAAACCGCCGATGCAGGATGATCGGCTTAAAAGTCCGTGCCAGGTCTATCAGACAAAAATCACCGTTGTCACTGTAGAAAATATGCGAAAAGTATAAATCCCGATGACGATAACCTGTCTCGTGAAGTTTTTTTACAAAGCCTGCCAATCCTTTAATAAAATTTCTTCGCGATTTCAAATTTTCCCTCTGTGCTGAGCCGTTGAAGAAACTTGGCAATCTTCGCTCTAAGGACTCGGCATTCGGAACCTTTTCGGTGATGATAAAGCTTCTTTTCTCGAAAAAGATACCCCACTCTTGGCCGAAAGACACTATTTTGGGAGTATTTATACCTGCCTCTGCGAGGTAGCTTGTCTGCTCAAACTCAATAAAGCTACAGCTTTTCAAACTGTGATGTGTCAACCAGTTTTTAACCTGAACCAAAATTGGAGGCCTTTCATAGCGTTTTAAGAAAAGTGTCGTTGACCCCGTTAGAAGCAAGTCCTCTCGTGGGATTGATGAACCTTCGGTACAGATTTCTAACGGGGTTAAAGATGAATTTATCTCGAATTGCAGCCGAGCCCGGTAATTGGCGAGATTATTCTTAACCAGTTTTCTTGCTGCGTTGAATGAAAAGACCGCATCGACAGAAGCTAAGCCTAATTTGCTAAATGATGTTTCATAATCAGGGTCGATAAAGAAAGAGTCCGATGTTTCTACGAATTTCTGTCGTGCATAGATAAAGCTCTGTTTGCGATTATCATCAAATAATTGTTTTGCCGCGTCGCAAACCATTTCCACTGTGATTGCCTGCATACACAAATGTCGGTTTTTTTTGCATCGCGGTTTTGTACAGGGAGCACAAGGGACATTGCCAACTATCTGTATCTCATTTCCGTAATTGGTCTGGGTCCAGGCTGGGTCATTTGGCCCAAAAAGAGTGATGACTTTACGCTGCAAGGCTATAGCTATATGCCGAGGACCTGTGTCGTTTGTTATCACTAAGGAAGCTCTTGAAAAAAGCGCTTTTAATTCACCAAGATTTATTTTTATTTCAGACAGGTTTATAAGCTTATTTCTGCTTGCGTCACAGATTTCGCTGCCAATTTTTTTCTCAGCAGGGTGAGGTGAGACAGAGACCACAACAGTTGCATTGTAATTAGCAATCAACCAATCCGCTGTTTGCGCGAATCTTACGCTCTGCCAGCATTTACTGGGCCCGAATGCTCCACCAGGGACAAGGATAACAATTGGTCCGCCAGCGTTTTCCAGCTCCGGCAGCTTGGCCCTAAGATTATCATTGCACTGTGGATCAACAAGTAATTCAAGGCTTCTGCTGACTGGTTGTGCACCTAGACGGGACACAATGTCAAGATAGTAATCAACCATAGAAAATGGTTTGTATTTGCCTGTGGATAACTTTAGAGGGTAAAGTTTTTCTGTTAAAAGAAATCCTCGGCCTTCGCGGGCATAGCCGATTCGCGATGGTATTCCCGCTAAAAAAACCGTCAATGCCGAGGCAAAAGAATTCTTAAAAAGGATCGCATGAGTGAATTTATGCTTCTTGAGCATTTTGGCAATCGTGAATGGATTTTTCTGGCGTTGGACCAGCCAGCCGTTATTAAAGTTGTTCGGCGATAAAACCTCATGAACCACAGGCTCAGCCAAAAACCAGATTCGAGACGATTTGAAATGTCGGCTGATAGCCAGCAAGGCCGGCGTGCACAGGATAGCATCACCCATAGGAGAGGCAAGCCAGACCAAAATCCTGTTTCTTGTACTGCGCATTGTATATCTCGACTGCGTAAAACACAAACCCCACGTAAAACGTGGGGCTAAATATTTAACCTGCGGTAAAACCGCTGGTCTATTTTCTGCCTTGCATTATATAAAAGGTCAGTGACATAAGCTGTAGAACCATAGCGAAGCCAAGCGCAATCAAAACAGAGCTATCCTGCCTATTTGGACTCATAAGAAGCCATACGGTTATCAGCAGACAAAATAAAACGACAATCTGCACGATCCCAGCTATGAGTCTCATCATGGAAAATTCACCAAACATGTCGTTGCGTTGCGTGCTTTTGAGTTGTTCCAGGATGGCCTTTAGTAGCTGCTCGCTTCTGTCACTACGTACCGGTTGCTCTTGAAGATCGACCTGCGATTCTATTTGTGGCTCTACATTTGGCTCTGGAGAAATAACCTGTGGCTTTGGAGGCTCTGATGAGTTTCGGTGTTCTTCGACTTGGTCGGCAGATTTAGTTTGATCAACAAGAGCTGATTGAGCTTGGACCTCTATTTCAACAGGCGAACGGTGATATTTCTTTATGATATTTGCCGCCTCTTTTATGTTTACAGCCTTGTAGTCCAGCTTTGGCTCGCCTGGTTCTAACTGTTTATAATCTGTAGAGCGGTTTATTAAAATAGTTCTGCAGCCGACCCGTAAACCTGCCTTTATATCCCTGCTATTATTGCCAATCATCCAGGATTGTGTAAGGTCGATATCCACTTCTTCAGCGGCAGCCAGCAACATTCCAGGATTTGGTTTTCGCCAGTCGCTTTCCTTACGATATTTACGGACAACTCCCTCGGGATGATAAGGACAGTAATAAATTCCATCTAAATATGCGCCTTTTTCAGCCAGAAGCTGCTTCAAGCGCTCGTGAATTTCTCCAACAACTTTCTCCGTAACAATCCCACGTGCAACAGCCGATTGGTTGGAGACGACGATCAGTTTATATCCCATAGCCTTTAGCTCAACGAGTGCCTCGGCTGCACCATCCAGCAGCTTCACCTGTTCGGGATTATTGATATAGCCCGGATCTTCAATCAGAGTATCATCACGATCTAAGAATATTGCTTTATTAGACATATCTCTTTGAATTCACTTTTGCTCAGCTATTTACAAAATTTTGTTCGACAAGGTCGCAAATTATATGGTAGGCAAGCTGATGAGTTTCCTGGCTGCGAGCTGTTGATTCGTCGTTGGCGCAAAAACAGATATCGGCAATTTGCTCAAGCTTGCTATTAGCTCGGCCGGTAAAAGCCAGCACACAAGCCCCTTTGCTTCTGGCCGATTCAGCCGCTGCGATTACATTTGCCGAAGAGCCGCTGGTGGAAAACGCCCACAAAATGTCACCTTTTTTCACCAAAGCTTCTACCTGCCGGGCAAAGACATTTTCATAAGCGTAATCGTTTGCGATAGAGGTAATTATGGAGGTGTCGGTCGAAAGTGCCACAGCGGGCAAAGCCTTTCGTTCTCTTCTGAATCTACCCACCAGCTCGCTGGCTATATGCTGGGCATCGGCAGCCGAGCCACCATTGCCGCAAAGATAAACTGTGCCGTTTTTTTTCAGGGCTTTTACAATCGCTTCAGCCGCGACAGCTATTGTTTCAATACAATTTTGCTGAAGCTCGGCAACCATCTTCTTATGGATTTCTATCGTTTCTACGATTTGCTTTCTGGCATCTTCGTCCATGGATATTCTCTTTGCTTTGACTTCATTATGTCGATTATTGCCGTTGAGCTTTTGCCTTCAACCAGTGGAGCAAGAACAACTTTACCGCCGTAAGATTCAACAAACTCACGACCGACAACGCCTTTTTCCGCCCAATCCTGTCCTTTAACCAATACGTCCGGCCTTACTTTTTTGATTAAGTCAAGCGGGTCCGGCTCATCGAAAAATGTAATGTAATCCACCGTTTCCAGTGAGGCCAGCACGGCAGCTCGGTCGTCCTGACTATTTATAGGTCGCTGGGGTCCTTTAACAGCCTTCACTGAACGGTCGCTGTTTAAGCCGAGAACAACTTTGTCACCCTGAGACTTACAGAATTTCAGAAATTCGATATGTCCTCTATGGATCACATCAAAACATCCGTTTGTGAAAACGATAGTCTGTTTTTGCTTGCGGTGCCAATCGAGCTCTTCCAGCATAGATTCAACAGAGCGAACCTTGCCGATTTGGTCGCGATTTTGAGCGACGAGCTCATTGATGATTTCGTCGATGGTTACCGTTGCGGTGCCAAATTTTTCCACTTCGATTCCGCCGGTGATATTGGACAACTGGACTGCTGTTTCATAATCGCAGTCGGCGGCCAGAGCTGTTGCCAGCGTTGCCAGGACCATGTCACCTGCTCCGCTGACGTCATAGACGCTGCGTGGCCTGGTTGGTACGATTTGACTTTGATTTTCTGTTTCAAGATACGCACCTTCCTTATCTAATGTGATTACTACGGCCTCAAGCCTTAAATTCCGGCGGAGATACTTAGCCGCTCTGGCTGCCGTTTCGGAAGTTTCTATCTCAAAACCAACTGCTGTGGAAGTCTCTTTACGGTTAGGTGTAATGAGAGTGGCACCGGTGTATTTTGAATAGTCACTCGTAAGAGACGGATCAACAATTATCTTTTTATTGGCTTGTGTTGCTAACTGTATCATTTGCCGGCAAAGCGAAGGATTAAGCAAACTTTTATTGTAATCCTGCAGGCAAACAATGTCAGCTTGTTTCAATATGTTTTTGTAGGCCTGTAGAGCTGCATCACTTAGTTCATTGGTTAGTATTTCTGTGCTTTCTTCATCCACTCTTATCAATTGCTGGGGATGGCGATGCTGCGCCAGACCTATGAGTCTTTGCTTGCTGATGGTGGGACGGCCCGTTGCCGTGAGCAGTCCGGAGATGTCAGCTTTGCTTTCTATTAGTTTATCTTTAAGGATTTTTCCATTCAGGTCATCTCCGACAATCCCCACGCAAAAGGCAGAAGCTCCGAGAGCGACCAGATCGGCGGCCACGGAGCCTGCTCCGCCGCAGCGGTATTCGGTTCGGCAAACCTTCAATACCGGTACCGGTGCCTCCGGACTTATCCTCAAGGCATCGCCGTAAACATAAGCATCGAGCATAAAGTCGCCTACGACCAGAATTCTCGGCGAGCCGAGGTTCGTTACCACCTTTAGTAATTGCCTATACATTTTTGATTTTTCCGTCAATAAAACCCCACGTAAAACGTGGGGCTAAATATTTAGCCTGCGGTTTTACCGCAGGTTGTCTCACTTTGTGGTAATTTTAACCGCCAATGTCGTTTTTATCAAGGCCCTTAATTTGTCCTCCCCGGAAAGGAATTTTATCTCAATTGCCAGATAGGCAAAAGGTATCTCGTATTGCGTATCACGTATCGCGTATTGTGTTGAGGACCGGTCTTTCTGCGTTGTAAGTATTAAATCCGCCCCAAAATTTCCAGCCTGTTTGTGAATATCAGCAATATCATTTTCCGTATAGTGATAATGGTCGTTATAAACTTTCGAGCCGACCATCTCACAGCCCAACCGTTTGATTGTTGTTAAAAAGGCGTCCGGATTGCCTATGCCACAAAAGGCGAATATCTTTTTACTCTTTAGTTTATCAAGACTGATTTCCTGGTCCTCTGCGGATTTTGCGCAGACAGGAGCATGTATCGAGCGTGCAATTATCATATTGGGATTTATCTGCTGTAGTTTATTTTCTATCTCAGCTAATTTAGCTTTTGTAACCTGATCGCACCTGGTGATGACAACGGCATTTGCCCGTTTAAGTTCGGTAACGGGTTCTCTAAGCAGCCCCGCTGGAAGGAGCTTATCGTAGCCGAAAGGTAGTGTCGCATCGATTGTTACGATGTCGAGGTCTCTGGCCAGTCGGCGGTGTTGAAATCCGTCGTCCATAATAAGGACCTTTGCACCGAATTTATTCACTGCTTCGTCTGCACTTGCCAAGCGATCCGGATTTACCATCACTCTGGCTTGTGGACAATTCTCTACAATAGTTGCCGGCTCATCTATGTCGTAGTGCGATGCTTTGTAGCCTCGCGTGAGCACAGCGCAAGGTAGCTGTTTTTGCTGTAATAGATTATGCAGCCAGATCACAAGTGGAGTCTTACCTGTCCCGCCGGTCGTTATATTACCGATGCTAAAGACTACAGCATTTACACGATGTGTTTTCAGCCAACCTTTGGAGTATAGAAAATTGCGCAGCCCAATAACTCTTGAATAACCTATTGCAGCGACAGCCAGGAAGAAACGCAACAGTGCCGCACTCAAGCCGCCGGCCTGCCCTGAAATCAATTTGCGATAAACTTCCTGGTTCAATTACCGATCCTCTTTGCGAATGTCATTTTTCAGCCACATAGAATACATTGAATTACATCTATTTGCCACAAAAAAGGGATTAGTTAAGGCTAAGAGATTGACGATTGCAGGTAGAATTTGCAACACCCTATTGGCATTGCGAGCAGGCCAAAGGCCGATGAAGCAATCTAATCCGATATGGAGAGAGATTGCCACGCCCCTGTATCTGCCCCCAGGGGGCACAGGGGTTCGCAATGAGCAAGACAAGCAGTATAAATTCTAAACTGCTTAGTTCACAGAGGCAAAGAATCTTCTGAACCGTGGCTGAAATTTATCTGTAATGTCAAACGATATGATAATTCCTTTTGCTTTTCCGATTATTGCTTTTCTTTCCACAAATCCGAAATATCTTGAATCTCTGCTGTTGTCCCTATTGTCACCCATAACAAAGTATTTTCCTCTAGGTACTGTAAAAGGTCCAAAATCTCGTATTGCCGGGACTGAAGGAATGCTCATTACCGCATGGTTGGTTCCATCGAGCTCTTCTGTTGCTAATATGGAACGGTCCTTCAATTGGCAAGCCAGTTGTTCCGTATATCTCGAATCAATTTCGCTATAGGTGAGCGGCTGGCCATTTAGAAAAATCACATTGTTCCTCATTTCAATTCTATCGCCTGGTACTGCTACTATTCTCTTGACTAATCGACTTTCATCATCAGGAGAAAAACAGATAACAATATCTCCTCGCTCGGGGTCAGACCATTCTGCAAGCCGATAGGAAGTAAGAGGAACTCTCAAGCCGTATGCCAATTTGTTTACATAGATCAGATCACCTTCCAATATAGTGGGATTCATAGAGCCGGTAGGGACCCAATTCCAATCCGCCAGACTTGATTTTACAGGTATTACTACAAAGACTATGAAAAAGATGGTCATTCGCCATTCTTTCCATAACTTTGAAATGAATTTTGCTATCTTTCGTTTTTTCATTTTTCCTCCGTTGACTAATATCGGCCACAAAGTTGTCATTCTATACGTGAAATGATGTCTCAATGTTCATTTATTTGCCTTTTTCACTCTTCTGTTCTCTATTTTCAGTCAAAATCCCACGTAAAAACATTGGGCTAAATATTTACTTGTGTTAATCTGTGAAATCTGCGGTTTATCTTTTGATTTTTTCGATGATGGCGTCGGCCATTTGACTTGTGCCAACAGCCGTGGGGTCGTCACGGTCCGGCTTCATATCGTACGTCACGCTCTTTCCCTCAGCGATTACCGCAGCCACCGCTGCTTCGAGTTTGTCGGCCTCGGCTTTCTTGTCTATATGCCTTAGCATCAGCACGCCACTTAGTATCAAGGCTGTCGGATTGACCTTATTTTGACCTTTATACTTCGGAGCGCTGCCGTGGGTTGCCTCGAAGATGGCTGCTTTGTCACCGATGTTTGCGCCGGGCGCCACACCCAGTCCGCCAACAAGACCTGCGCAAAGATCACTTATAATGTCACCATACAGATTCGGCAGAACCAAACAATCATAAAGCTCCGGCTTTTGTATCAACTGCATACACATATTGTCAACGATACGGTCTTCAAACTCGATGTCCGGATATCGCCTGGCGACCTCTCTACTTACCTCAAGCCATAATCCGTCTGAGAACTTCATAATATTGGCTTTATGAACGGATGTGACCTTTTTTCGTCCCATTTTGCGGGCGTAATCGAACGCAAATCTGACGATGCGTTCGGTAGCCTTAACCGAAATCGGCTTTATGCTTAAGCCGGTATCTACAGTTATTCTCCGGCTGGAATGTTTATTTATCCAGTTGATGATTTCGATTGTATCGTCACTGTCTTTTTGAAATTCGATGCCTGCATATAGGTCTTCAGTGTTTTCACGCACGACCACAAGGTCAATGTCGGTGTATCTGCTGCGCACACCCTTATAGCTTTTGCAGGGCCGAAGACAGGCATATAAATCCAGCGTCTGGCGAAGATGTACATTTATGCTTCGATAGCCTTTTCCAACGGGCGTGGTGATTGGAGCTTTTAGTGCAACGCCTGTTTTCTTAATTGATTCGACGGTTTCATCCGGCAGAGGCGTTCCCAGCCGATTCATTACCTCTACGCCTGCCTCAGCCGGTTCCCAGTTGATTTGTGCACCTGTAGCATCGACGCATCTGCGGGCAGCTTCTGCAATCTCCGGCCCAATCCCATCGCCGGTAATCAAAGTCACATTAGTCATTTTTTAATACTCCAATTATTTGACGAGGCGATATGCTAACTTTTAACGGTGAAGGTGTCAAGGAAGAATACCCCCCACCGTTGGGGTGGATATATAAACCCCCAGGACAGGCCTGGGGGCTAAATAAAAATTTTGTAGGTGCGCATTATTCGTGATATGCTTGTAACTATGTCGAATATGATTGGCTATATGGTGACATGGACCACCTACGGCAGTTGGCTGCAAGGCGACAAACGTGGCTATGTCAAACACGGCAGAACCTTGCCCGGCAGCCAACAAATCCTGCTTGCCAACCGCAGGTTACAAACAACAAGAACTGTAAAACTAAATCCAGATCAAAGATTCGTAGTACGTAAAGCAATTTTAGATGAAGCTAAAAGAATCGGCCAAACAATTGAGGCGATATCTGTTTGCGAACATCACGTTCACATTGTGGCCCTTCCTTGCCAGGAATCTATACAGCAAATTGTAAGCAGGTACAAAAATGCTTCAATGTTCGCACTTTGTAAAGATGCTCGGGTTGGCCGAATATGGACTCGCGGTTTTGATAAGCGCTTTTGTTTTACCGAGGAGGACTTAAAACGCAGAATTGATTATGTGCGCAAGCACCCGCCTTTTTAGCCCCCACCCCTGCGGTGGGGGTTTGTCTTTTCAACACCTGCGGTCGGGGATTTATTTTCCGACCCCTGTGGTCGAGGTCTATGTTATCAACCACCACCACAGAGGTAAGGATTAAATAAAAAACATTTGCAGTGAGGCCTTTTTCTTGGTAATTTTTCAGCGTTAAAACAGACAGTAAATACCGATAGATGATATTTGGTTACGGAGCTTGCAGCTTTATGCGCTACGGACATTTTGACGACCGGCAGAAAGAATATGTTATAACCGAACCTAAAACGCCATATCCCTGGATTAATTATCTGGGCACGGAGGAGTTCTTTTCGCTTATCTCAAATACCGCAGGCGGATACAGCTTTTACAAGGACGCAAGGCTTCGAAGGATCACAAGATACAGATACAATAATGTCCCCATCGACGAAGGCGGAAAATATTTTTATATCAATGAAGGCGGGACTGTGTGGTCGCCGGGCTGGAAGCCCGTAAAGACCGCATTGGATCATTATGAATGCAGACACGGATTGGGTTATACAATCATAACAGGCGAGAAAAACAAACTGGAGGCACAGGTTACATATTTTGTGCCACTTGGTGACAATTGTGAGATTCAGAAGGTCAAGCTCACTAATAAAAGCGACACCCAAAAGAAGCTCAAGCTGTTTTCCTTTGTAGAATTCTGTCTCTGGAACGCGCTGGACGATATGACCAATTTTCAGCGGAATTTGTCAACCGGCGAGGTGGAAGTCAAAAGCTCGGTCATCTACCACAAAACGGAATACAAAGAGAGGCGAAACCATTATGCTTTTTACTCCGTCAATCAGCCCATACAGGGCTTCGATACGGATAGGGAATCATTCATCGGGCTGTATAATGGATTTGCAAATCCTGATGCCGTAATGGAAGGGGTAAGCCGCAATTCGGTTGCTCATGGATGGTCGCCGGTCGGCTCACACATGCTGGAAATAAATCTGGCTGCCGGACAAGAAAAGGAGCTGATTTTCATTCTTGGCTATGTTGAAAACGATGAGGACAATAAATGGGAAAGTCCTGGAGTTATTAACAAACAAAAAGCGGAAAATCTAATTGCACGCTATAAGGATACCAACTCCGTAAATGAAGCGTTTGAAAAATTAAAAAATTACTGGTCGCAGCTTTTTTCAGTCTATCAGTTGAAGAGCCATGATGAAAAGCTTAGCCGAATGGTGAATATCTGGAACCAGTATCAATGTATGGTCACCTTCAATATGTCACGCAGTGCATCATACTTTGAGTCCGGCATAGGCCGGGGGCTTGGTTTCAGAGATTCCAATCAGGACCTCATCGGATTTGTTCATCAAATTCCGCAAAAAGCAAAGCAAAGAATTTTGGATATTGCCGCGACGCAGTTCGAAGACGGCGGCGCCTATCATCAATATCAGCCGCTGACTAAAAAAGGCAATAACGAGATAGGTGGCAACTTTAATGACGACCCCCTCTGGCTGATTCTATCGACGGCCAGCTATATTAAAGAAACCGGCGATTGGTCGATACTTGACGAGCAAGTCCCGTTTGATAACGACCAGACAAAAGCTAAATCTCTATTTGAGCATCTAAAAAGGTCTTTCTACCACGTGGTTAATAATCTTGGGCCTCATAATCTTCCGCTAATCGGCAGGGCTGATTGGAATGATTGCTTAAATTTAAACTGCTTTTCAAAAAATCCGGACGAATCATTCCAGACCACAGAAAACAAACAAGGCGGTGTCGCTGAATCTATGGTGATTGCAGGAATGTTTGTTCTTTACGGCAGCGAGTTTGCGGAATTGTGCGGAAGACACGGCGAAAAAAAGGAAGCAAAAGCAGCGGATGCCCACGTTAAGAAAATGGTAGAGAGCATCAACAAACACGGCTGGGACGGCCAGCCCGAAGGGCTGGACAGGATCAAACCCGCCTCCGGCGGGTGGTTCCTGCGGGCATACGATTATTTTGGTAAAAAAGTTGGAAGTCAAGAGAACGAAGAAGGCAAGGTCTTTATTGAATCCCAGGGTTTTTGTGTAATGGCAGGCATAGGACTGGAAGACGGTAAAGCTCGCTTAGCGCTAGAATCTGTTAGGAAATATCTTGATTGTGAATATGGGATTGTATTGAACAATCCTGCTTTTACAAAATATCACATCAATTTAGGCGAGATATCCACTTATCCGGCAGGCTATAAAGAAAATGCAGGTGTTTTCTGTCACAATAATCCCTGGATTATGATTGCCGAGACAATGCTTGGAAATGGTGACAGGGCATTTGAGTATTATAAAAAAATCGCACCGTCTTACCTTGAAGATATCAGCGAGCTGCACAAAATGGAGCCGTATGTCTATTCGCAAATGATCGCCGGCAAAGACGCATTTAAGCCCGGCGAAGCCAAGAACTCCTGGCTTACCGGAACCGCAGCCTGGAACTTCTATGCCATAGCGCAATATATATTGGGCATTAGGCCTGAATATGATGGTTTGTTAATCGACCCTTGTATTCCGAGGGGTTGGGATGGCTTTGTCATAGAAAGAAAATTCAGAAATACGGTTTACCAAATCACCGTACAAAATCCAAAGCACGTATCAAAAAGCGTGAAGGAAATCCTCATCGACGATAAAAAAATAAAGGGCAACATCCTGCCGGCTTTTGGTGACGATAAAACTCATAGTGCTACAGTTATTATGGGTTAGTAGTACTTTGTCGCAGGTAATTTGAGCAGTTGTCATTGCGAGGCCTGAAAGGCCGACTTCGGCGAGCTCAGTCGAGTCATGGCAATCTCAATAACCTATAGAAATGAGATTGCTTCGTCCACCTTCGGCGGACTCGCAATGACAATCGTCGTTTTTTACATATCCATAATTTTAATGCCATGTGGTTCCAAGCTGACGTTTATGGATTTTCCGCTCGAATCGAATACTTTGGTTTTCTCGCTTTTGTCACTACTGTTTATGACAACGAGTTTTTTGCCCTTCGGATAGTATGCGCAATCTGTATAAATATTACTGCACGTCCATGGGCCGAAGTCTCTTTCTCGACCTGCCGCCCAAAATAGCGTTCTGTATAATAAACGCGTATTCTCCGGCGTGAATTTGTAGCCGGCTAAATAAATTGATCTGCCCTTCCTAAAATTATGCACCGCAACTCTCGGTGACCCCTCTTTCTCAGCGAGCACTTTCGTATCTTTATCTACAACAAAAACTTTATTGATGTCATTTCCGAAATCGATATCACCTTTTACATCTTGCACTATGAAATGTTTTTCATCAGCCACTGAGAATTTAATTTTACCATTATTGAGCGTAAGGCCTATTTCTCTATCGACTCCTAATAGATGCGACAATTGGAAGTATTGAGCATTATGCTGACAGGCGGAAGGCTCAGCTACGCCGATAAATCCTCCGCCATTGGCAACCCAATCGGTAATAACTTCGATGATCTTCTCGTTCTTCCAATGGTCACCGCCGGTCCAGGCGCTGTTAACCCGGCCTGTGTTGATAATGACCTGACAGTCTTTTGGGACGCCATTCTGGAGAATATCGTCAAAACTGAGGAACATGACGTTCACCGGCAGGCCCGCCAGGGACTCGGTCAGCTCGTATAACTCCATCCCGGCGATAAAGTGGCCGACATACACCCAACAGCGCAGCCTGCCCCAGGCCGTCAACACGGCCACCTTGATGGGGGCGGTGTAAGGTTTGTCGTTCTCGTGGAATCCTCGCAGGATTCTGAACTCTTCGGCGATTTGCGTCATCGTCTCGACAAAGTCGCCAAAGCCCTCAACTAAGTGCAGATAGCCGCCCAAGCCGATTCGGTCCACCGGCGCGCGAAGCAGTCCCCGGCGGATATTGGCCCAGAAACGCCTGGCGTCCCGGGCCGGATCGCCACCTTCCATGAAGGTGGGTTCACCTTTCAGTCCGGTCGGGAAAAGATAAGGATGCAGACGCAGCTCCTTGATTTTGACACCTTGAACACCCGCACACAATCTGGCTTCGAAGGCGTTGAACACGCATTTAATCAGGCCGTCGAAGTTGAAGTCTTTGAATCGATCACTGTAAGGCTCGGTGCCAACCCAGTGATCGTCGTAGAACATGTAGGCCTGCTTGCCGGCAGCGTGAACCAGGTCAATGCACTTTCTCCCGAAGCCTGTGATGAATTCATTCATGAAATCCATCCAGTCCAGCAGGCGCCGGGACGGCACATTGTGACTGGAGCAGTAAGAGCCATTGTTGACGAAGTCTTCACTGGTCAGCTCGTAGCCCCTGGCCTTGGCGAACAGATGCAGTGCGTATGGACTGACCGTCATCTCATAAGAGCCCCAGTCGGCATATGTGAAACGCAGCTCGGCGGAATCGCCCCAAAACCAGGCGAAGTTGTAGAACATCGATGTAAAGCGGACTATTTTCGTCCTCGGATGTTCTTTGAGCCATTTCTCCAGATAGGCCAAAATAAACTTCTGCGTTTCCGGATATATCGGGTCAATCGGCATCAGATGCTCTCTATCACCCCAGTTATTGGTGATGTGGTTATACATCGAAATGGCTTCCCAAATTCGATAGGCCAAGAAATTTACCGTATATTTATGCCATTTCTTCGTGTCTTGTACGGTTACAATTCCTTTTTCGGGATTAAAGCTCCACCGCTTGGCAGGAATTTCTTCTCCGGTAGTTCTGTCAAACACCTGCCACCATTTTTTAGGGTTATCATTTGCATTAATTTTGAATTGTTCTCTGAAGTAACCACTTAATAAATTTATCTCAACGCTGTCACTTTCTGCGATAACAGGATAGCTCATCAAGTAGTTTTGTTGAAGTTTATCCGGATGCGCCTTTGCCCATTGGTTATCAATACGAATAAGACAAAGGGTAGAGTAGATATTGTACGCAGAAGAGATTATTTTATCCGACAATACGGTTCCATCGCTGTCTCTTATGGCGTCGGCTCCCCATTTTTCCGCAAGCTCTAACGTTAAATCCTCGAAACCAGCTTCACCAGGCAAAGTGAAATTTCCCTTCTTATGTAAATCATTATTCATGCCAACATCCCTTTATATTATTGATGACCGACTTTTTTCTACGTTTGGTCGTCACCAGAAAAGCGACGCTGCGACTTGCATATTACTTGTCGCTCGGCTGAGCCGAGTGTACCTCAAATCAACGCCAAAAACAACAACAAAAGCGACCGCCGATAGAGACTCATTCTAAACTGTCTAAAAACGTTTTGACAAAACCGCATTAAGTATTAACATACAGATTTTTCAGGCAGTAGTGGCAGCATCCCGCGTGAGTGATTGCGTATTTGCTCACTCAAGAATTTTTTGTTCTTGTTATATTGTGAAATTTGACGATAGTTAGCGGGCAAAAGCCGGCCTCGCCCCCGCGCTTTCTGGCATTAGCCATCCCAGCGATTGCGAAAGCAAGAGCGGGGGTTCCTGATTAGTCTTGCTATAGAGGTAAGGCTCCTGTAGCATGGCGTAGCCTTTGATATTGAGCGGACTTTTCGACATTAAGTTTAGCTGAAAATATGAACCTTCTATTTTTCATAGCGATTGCTATACTTTTCGGTTTCCTTGTAGGTAAGATATCTCAACGTATTAAACTGCCGGGCGTGGTGGGCTATTTAGTTGCGGGTCTAATATTCGGGCCATCGCTTCTGAACGTTTTTCACGAAGAATTCGTCGAAGAAATGAATGTTTTCACCAGCTTTGCCCTTTCGTTAGTGGCTTTCATAATCGGCAGCGAAATGAAGCTGAGCACTCTGAAGGAAATGGGCTCGGGTATCGGCGTCATTACAATTCTGGAGTCATTTGGGGCCTTTTTGTTAGTGACAGCAGGGGTATATTTTCTGACGGGCAAATTGTATTTAGCACTTATCTTCGGGGCGATGGCACCGGCATCTGCACCGGCAGGGACAGTGGCGGTTTTGCAGGAGTGCAAGGCCAAGGGACGTTTGACTAATGCTTTATATACCGTCGTTGGTCTGGATGATGGACTGGCTATAGTGATATTTGCTATTGCTATGGCTCTGGCCCGGCTGTTGCTGGTAGGAGGCAAGCTGTCCGTCGAAAGTCTTTTAGAAGGCCCTGTATTCGAGATAATCGGCTCGATTGCTCTTGGATGTGCAATAGGTGCGGTTGCCGGGTATTTTATGCAGCGGCTATCCAGCGACGACGCCATATTAGCAGTCTGCCTGGGCAGTATTCTCTTATGCACAGGGATCAGCATCTATTTTGATTTGTCCCTTATTCTGGCGAATCTAAGCTTAGGTATGATCTACGTAAATCTATATCCGGCTGGAAACCGAAGGGCTTATCGAGCAATAGAGTTTCTTACTCTGCCGGTCTATATTATCTTTTTCTTTTTGGCCGGTGCGCATCTTCAAATAAGTCTGCTGCCGACTATGGGCCTTTTAGGGCTGGTGTATGTGCTATGCAGGATAAGTGGATTGATGGGCGGCGCTTTTTTGGGTGCAGTGTTATCCAAGCAGAGTCCGGTGATTCGAAAATATCTTGGCATGGGGATACTCTGTCAGGCCGGCGTGGCCATAGGACTCTCACTGCTGGCGGCAGGGCAATTGCGACCTCTGGGTGAAACGGGTATGAATTTAGCCGTTGTTGTGGTCAATACCATCGCTGCCACTACAATTGTCTTTGAAATAATTGGGCCTATAGGGACAAGAATTGCCATCAAAAAGGCAGGCGAGCTCGGTTTAAATATAACCGAGGAGGACCTCATTAAGACATATCAGGTCAAAGACGTGATGGATACAAAGCTACCCACACTCAACGCTGGAATGCCTCTAAGTGAAGTTGTCCGGATAGTAAGCGATACCGACTACTTCTACTATCCGGTCGTCGATAGCAACAACCAGCTCATTGGAACTGTAACGCTGGACGGTATCAGAAAAACTTTTGCCACGCAGGAATTAAATGACTGGCTGGTGACTCTTGACATTGCCGAGCCGATCATAGACAAGGTCACACCTCAGATGCCATTGTCGGAAGCCCTCGAGGAAACAAGACGGCTGGATGTGGAACATCTGCCGGTAGTGGCTTCAAATGAGGATGATAGGCTTATTGGAATTTTGAAATGTCGTGCAGTTAGACGGTCGCTTAGTGCGGAGGTGCTGTCACGGCAGCGCGAAGCTGATAAGCTGCATAGCAGCTAACAGGCCGAAGTGTAGATGAATATAGAATAGGTTACCATGGCTGATCCAGTTATAATAGCTGGCACACAGGATTATGGCCACTTGAATCTGGTTTTGCTTTTCGGCCTGATTATTCTAAGTGGCGCATTTGGCGCACGACTTTTTCAAAAGCTACATATTCCACAGGTAGTTGGTTACATCACCATAGGTATCGTATTAGGCCCTTTGCTAAACATCGTCTCTCAACAAACAGTTCAGGCTCTCGAACCATTCGGCCTGTTTGCACTTGGTGTTATTGGCTTTCTCATTGGCGGGGAGCTTAAGCGTGAGATTTTTGCAAGATTCGGCAAACAAGTTTTTGCGATTTTGTTGTTTGAAGGGGGGATGGCCTTTTTGCTGGTGCTGCTTTTAAGTTTTCTTGCGCTTTGTTTGTTTTATGATTGGCAAACAGCGTTGGCAATTGGCGTAGTTTTCGGCGCAATCTGCTCAGCGACTGATCCTGCCTCAACGGTAAATATCCTGTGGGAATACAAGGCCCGTGGGCCGCTTACGAGTATGCTGACAGCGATTGTTGCTCTGGATGACGCATTAGCTTTGGTGTTATACATTAGCAGTGTTAGTTTGGCAGGTTTTCTTACCGGCAGCAAGCAAGCCGGCCTCTGGCTGTTGATCTTTCATTCGTTCTATGAAGTGATAGGTTCATTGGTGCTGGGGGTGGCAGCAGGTTTGATATTAAGCTGGATAGCAAAAAAAAGTGAGGACGACGATAGGACTCTCGTCCTATCAATTAGTATGATACTGCTGACTATTGGCCTGGCAATATATCTTGGTTTAGACGTTATCCTGTCCTCAATGGCCTGCGGGACGATGCTTGTAAATATTCTACCAAGACGAAGCTCAAGAAGCTTTGAGCTGGTGACCAGATTTTCGCCGCCAATATATGTTATGTTTTTTGTAATTATCGGCGCCAGGCTCAATGTAAACTTTACAGGCTCGATTTTGCTCCTGGCAGGTACTTATGTAATCGGCAGTACCGTGGGAAAAACAGCAGGCTCATACTTGGGTGCTGTTTATAGCAAAGCTGTGCCGACGGTAAGAAGATATCTGGGCTTCTGCCTATATCAACAGGGTACTATTGCTGTTGCTTTGTTGTTAATGGCCAGCCAACGATTTGAAGGCCGGGTCAGAGATATGATGTTGTCAGTAATAATTGCAGGAGTGTTAATACTTCAATTGATCGGCCCTATTCTCACAAAAATAGGCGTTAAAAAGGCCGGCGAAGCAGGGCTTAATATTACCGAAGAGGATCTCATCAAAACCTATAATGTTACTGATGTGATGGAAGTAAATATCCCCACCATTACTGCGGGTGCATCTCTGAATGAGGTGGTTAAGATTGTCAGCGGTACCGAGAATTTTTATTATCCCGTTGTGGATAACGCTAAGAAATTAATAGGTGCCATCACGTTAGCTGGTATTAGAAATACCTTTGCCACACAGGAGCTAAACGAGTGGCTGGTAGCGCTTGATATTATGGAGCCTGTTATTGCAAAGGTAACGCCGGATACACGGCTGTCGGAAGCATTTGAAGGGGCAAGTCAACTTGATACCGAGTACCTGCCGGTCGTCGTATCGCAACAGGATGACAGCTTTGTTGGGCTCTTGAATTGTCGGGCCGTGCGCCGGCAACTTTCTGCGGAAATATTGTCACGACAGCAAAAAGTTGATAATATAGCAGGCTGATATATATTGTGAAAGAAGGATATTAGGGGCCCCCGCTTCGCGGGAACCAAATCAGAGAATCAGGATGAAGTCCACAGGACACCTTGCGGTGAGTATCGGAAATTCGGTCCACAGGACATGGCGCCAGCTGCGCAGCATGGCTTGCGCCACATTCCAGCGACCTTACGGCGGAAACCAAGAAAAATCTATCTTATACCCTGATAATCCTTCGACCTCGCTCAGGGCGGGCCTGATACCCGGATAACCTTATTTATGCTGAAACACAGATTATTTTTTGGAACTTTAATGACGGTAATTTTTACCGGCATTACCGTCTTAGATGGCTGGCTGGATGGCTCACTGAGCATTTCAGCAGCCCCCGATAAATTCGTCGGAGGTGACAAATCTCTGCGAGGAACAATCTTCGCTATCCTCATTGCCATCTTAATAATCTTAGCTTTATTGGAACTATCAAACCTTGCCGCGTCAAAAGATTTAAGGATTTTCACGCCCATCTCAGCCATCGCTTCAATTCTGTTGGCGAGTACATGGTATTGGCCACAGCTTATTGAAATGTCGCCTAAGCTGTATCTATTTTACGTATCAGCCTTTGCATTGTTGGGATTGCTTTTATACCAATACGCCTGCTATGGTACTACAGCGGTGTTGGCCAATTGCGGAGTCAATTGTTTTTCTATCATTTATCTGGGACTTTTCAGCGGATTTGTATTGGCTGTTCGGCTCGACTTCGGGCTCTGGCCTGTCTTGATGTTCATTTTTGTTGTAAAGTCTTCCGATATAGGAGCTTATGCAATAGGGACTTTGTTTGGAAAGCACAAATTCTCACCCAAAATCAGCCCTGGAAAAACCTGGGAAGGCATGGCAGCCGCTGCTGCAACTGCGATGGTAGTGGCTTTTGTATTTGCGGCGGGTTTTGATATAATGGAATGGTGGTTGGCATTAATCTTTGGTTTTTGTTTTGCCTGTATCGCTCAGGCCGGCGATTTGATCGAGTCGATGATGAAGCGGGATGCTGAACAAAAAGACTCCGGCAATAAGGTACCGGGATTCGGCGGTGTGCTTGACATTGTTGACTCACCCTTAGTGGCGGCACCATTTGCTTATTTATTTTTTATGCTTTTCATTAAAGGGTAATTGGTTAAATCCGGCACCACCCTTTGGACGGTGGTGGACCAATTACCAATAACCAGTCGAGGTATATTTTGGAAGTTACGATACAATTGGATTCCGTCAGTAAACAGCTTGAATTATTCGGCCCTGCTGATAACCACCTCCGCCTTTTGCGTCAATCCCTTGGCGTTCAAATAACCGCCCGACAGTCTAATTTAATAATTAGTGGCACGGGAAAAAAAGTGAATGAGGCTGCAGAAGTTATTGAAAAAATGCAAAAGCATTTAATCAAACACCGTTCGCTCACCGCTGCGGATATACATGCTTTTATCATTCAAAAACATTTGATCCCTAACGCCAGGACCAGTGAGGCTATTACTGTTTATTCTCATTCGAAAGTAGTAGAGCCCTCCACTACCGGGCAGCTAAGGTACATCGAAACAATGTTGGCCAATGATGTTACTTTTTGTATAGGGCCTGCGGGAACAGGTAAAACGTATTTGGCGGTCGCCATTGGGGTCTCGATATTAAAGAAAAAACAAATCAGGCGGATCATCCTCGCACGCCCGGCTGTGGAAGCCGGCGAAAAATTAGGCTTTTTGCCGGGCGACATACAGGCGAAAGTAAATCCTTATCTTCGTCCGCTTTTTGATGCTCTTGAAGATATGATGGACTTCGCCCAGATGAAAAAATTCATGGAGCTGGATATTATTGAGATCATTCCGCTTGCCTTTATGCGTGGCCGAACGTTAAATGAATCTGTCATCATCTGTGACGAGGCTCAGAACACCTCATCTCTGCAGATGCTGATGGTCTTGACAAGATTAGGCCAAGGCTCCAAAATGATAGTAACCGGCGACATAACGCAAATTGATCTGGAAAGTCCACAAAAAAGCGGAATGGTCGAGGCAATCGATCTGCTCAGGAGGATTAAAGGAATAGGTGTTGTAGAATTAACCCAGAAAGATATTGTACGGCATCGATTGGTGCAAAATATTGTACGAGCTTATAAAAAAAAGAAACAAAAGCAACAAAAGCAAAAACAAGTGTAAAGTGTCTAACCCGTCAAGGCCGGATACAATTTAGCTCACTTTAGGCGTTTTAGATCACTTTAGTACTAACTGCCGGATAACAAAGTGAACAAATGCGATTGTTTAAAAAGACAAGTCCTCGGCGAAGCCGGGTGCGAAAAAGTATATCTGCCGGGCGCTCTTTGCAGATAAACCGACTCGCCGATACCGACGTTATTATTTCGTTGCTGCTATGGCTGCTTTTCGTCATCGTTTGTATCACTATTCTTTCCTTTGATTCAATTTATCAAGCTCGTTTTCTCGATCTGGTACTGCTATCTGTAATAGTCGTGCTTGTTTCTGTTGCCGCGGCTTTCTATATTCACCATTACCAACAGCGAATAATTAAAAACCACGCCAGAGCTATAGCATTAGTCGGCCTGTTTGTCTTCCTATTAGCCACGACCAAGATAGGCATATTATTCGCTAAGCATACTGCCTGGGCCACCGGTACTGCCGTCACTGCTGCGATCATTCTGACTATCGCTTATAACCAGCGATTTGCAATAGGTATGAGCATATTTTATTGCCTTTTTGCATGTTTTGCCGTGGGACCGATGACGAGTACTGCCAGTGCCCCATTCTTGTCCCTTGGGGGCATGGGGGATGAATATCAACTGACAAACTTCAATCTTTTTTTGACTATGTCCGCTGGCATTATTACTTGCTGTTTCTCTTTACGAGAAGTCCGTACCAGAATGAAATTACTTGAGGTTGGTACATTAGCGAGTTTGATGGTGTTCATAATAGCGTTGGCTTTAGGTTTTTTGCCTCACCCATCCGGAGTTGATAAAATCTTTCTCAACGCGGGTATTCATGCAGGTGTTACCCTCGGTGTAAGTGTACTCATGCAGGGATTGCTGCCGATTATTGAGAAAGTATTTCGCATAGCAACAAGTATGACCCTTTTGGACTACAGCGACGCAAATCAGCCTTTATTGAAAAAGCTCGCTATGGAAGCACCCGGCACTTTTAGTCATAGTCTTTTAATAGGTTCTATCGCTGAGGCTGCTGCTGAGGCAATTGGGCGAAACGGACTTTTATGTCGGGTCGGGGCCTATTATCACGATATCGGAAAAATCAATAAGCCTACTTACTTCGTCGAAAATGAGATGGGCTCGATCAGTCGACACAAGGAGCTATCGCCTGCAATGAGCCAATTGATTATTGTAGGCCACGTCAAAGACGGAATAGAGATGGCCAAGGAATATGGCTTGCCCACCGTGCTTCGGCAGTTTATTGAAACGCACCACGGAACAACTCTCGTTGAACCTTTTTACAATCTTGCCCTGAGCAAAGCCGAAGGGGAGGCTAAAAAGAAACATGAAGCCGGCTTGCCGCAAAGCGGGCAGGCTCCACCTTCAGAGAGTGAGTTCAGATATACCGGCCCAAAGCCGAGAACAAAAGAAGCTGCAATTGTAATGTTGGCTGATACTGTAGAAGGCGCCGTCAGGTCTCTACCTGAAGTGACACCAACAAAAATAGAGGCGGTGGTGCACAATATGGCTATGAAGCGTCTGCAAGACGGCCAGTTTGATGAATGTGACCTATCACTGCGGGAATTAAGTCAGATAGAGGCAAGTATGTCAAAAACCCTTGCGGCACATTATCACGGCCGAATCGCATATCCCAAAGCACCGGACGAATCTGAAGGCATGCAATCTGGGCAAGCCGAGCGGAAAAAACAACTAACAAGCTAAATTTGGAAATCATGATAACCGTTCAAATAGACAAAAACTTTCGGAATATAGAATTATCTCTGCCTAAAATTAAAAAGCTTGTCAGAACAATCTGCGAGCGTTTTAAGCTTTCAAATGCGACTGTTAGTATCGTGATTGTTAACAATATGCAAATGTGCAAAATAAATTCTAAGTTCTTGAATCGTAAATCTACTACAGATTGTTTGAGCTTTGATTTATCCGATGATCTGGAATCCGGCAAGACATTTGAGCTGGTTGTCAACGGCGAATTAGCCGTCAAAGAAGCAGATTTGCGAGGTCATTCCGGCGAAGCTGAATTGGCCCTGTATATAACACATGGGCTGCTTCACAATCTCGGCTTGGACGACCGCAGCCAAAACCAAGCTAAAAGAATGCACAAAACCGAAGACGAAATCTTGCAACAGTTTGGTTACGGTGTGGTGTATAATACAAATAAAAGCACTAAGCACTAAATCCTAAATCCTAAACAAGACCAAAATTCAAATTACCAAATGACCAAAACATCTGTTTTGAAAATTTGAACATTTGGTCATTCGGATCTGTTTAGGATTTAGATATTAGAATTTAGGATTTAATAACATGTTTGGAAAGGGTATCAAAAAGTGAGCTACGTTGGCTGGGCGGTTTTATTGATTTGCATTTTCACCGGAGCAAGCCTGTTTTTCTCTGTCAATAGTATTGCTTTGCGCATATTTTCGCATGTGAAGCTACAGGAAGCCTTCAAAGCAACAAACAAAGAAAGCCTCACCAACAGTCTGATCAAAAACGCCGAGAAGCTGATTTTAACCTGCTCTTTATATCGGCTTATCTTCAATATGTGTATTTTGCTGCTGTTGGTCTCTATTTTTGTGAGGTTGAACGAATCCAAGCCGACAATTGGTGCTTATACCCTTGCGTTTGTTATAGCAATGGCGATATTTTCGTTATTCAGCTTGGCAATTCCTCACGCCTGGGCTAAATATGCAGGCGAGAAAATATTATCCCGAACATACAGGCTGCTAATGTTCTTGGCGTTGATTATCTCGCCAATTCTTTACGTCTTTCGGTTATACGATGGATTGGTTAGACGCCTGGCCGGTGTGGTCCAAATTTCGCCTGAAGAACAGCAAGAAGAAAAGCAGGAGGAATTCTTGAACGGCCTTGAACGGCGTAGAACCGAAGGTGTTCTCGATAAAGAAGAGCAAAAAATGATCGAGCACGTATTGGAGCTAAGTGAAACCACCGCTAACGAAATTATGACTCCACGAACAGACATAGTAGCAGTCGAGGCCAACTCAGATTTGCACACGATTCTGGAAACTATTAACACCGCCGGCCATACGCGTGTCCCCGTCTATGAGGACCATATTGACAACATAGTTGGACTCATCTATGCCAAGGACCTGTTGGCTGAGATCGGGAAAAACCCGGCAGAGTTTAAATTACGCGACCAAATGAGAGAAGCTTACTTCGTCCCGGAAACAAAACCTCTGCGGGTTCTACTGCATGAGTTTCAAACCCAGAAACAACACATCGCCATAGTGCTCGATGAATATGGCGGAACAGCCGGCATCATTACCTTGGAAGATATCCTCGAAGAGCTTGTCGGTGAAATAACCGATGAATATGAACAAACTCCACCTGAACCCATCAAGAAAATCGATCAAGACACTATTGAGGTGGATGCACGGATACACATCGATGACCTTAATGATCAGTTCGAGTTGAATCTGCCTGAAGACGAAGACTATGACACTATAGGCGGCTTTGTCTGCTCACATCTGGGCTATATCCCCAAAGCCGGCGAAGGCTTTGATTACGAAAAAATAAAATTTAGCATTATTTCAGCCGAGCCACGGAGAATCAAACATATCAGAATCCAAAAAACAAGCGAAGTGAATTAGCGAATTAGTGAATTAGTTACAAATTCACCAATCAACTTAATCCATGTTGACAAAGGACATAGCTATCTGCATACGGGCTGTCGATTATTCTGAAACGTCTCAGATAGTAACATTTTTCACTAAAGCAACCGGCAAGATCAGCGCTATCGCCAAAGGCTCAAAACGGCCCAAATCGGCATTTGATGGGCCGATAGAAATGTTCTCCTTCGGTGATATTGTTTTTTCGGATTCATCTAAAGAAAAACTTGCCACTCTAACTGAATTCCAGCAGCAAAGTTTCACTCGTCTAACTAATAATTTTTTTGCCTTGAATTGTTGCCTTTTCGCTGCTGAACTTTTACATAAGTTGACACATGATTACGACCCTCATCCGGAGCTTTTCGATAGTTTTCTCCAGTTCTTACAGAACATCGACGAGCATCAAGCATCTGCCGCAAGGTCGCTGGGATGGCTGGCGCCACATCCTGCGGAGAATATCGAGCATCAACATGTACTATCATTGCTTATACTATTTCAGTTGACTTTGCTCAGGGAGATCGGCCTGATGCCCATACTAAATGCCTGCGCAAATTGCAAAACGCAATACGCAATACGCAATACGCAATACGAGTTTTATTTCAGCAGTTCCGCGAACGGCCTGATTTGTAGAGATTGTGAGGCAAGTTTTCCTGATAAGATTCGGCTGACCAGCAACGCCGCGGCTTGTTTAGCCAACTTGAAAGGCCTTTCTCAAGCACCGGAAGGAACGCAAAATGAAATTGAGAAGATTTTGATCTCCCACCTCACAGAACTGATCGGCCACCGACCCAAAATGGCTAAGCATATCCTGAAAAGCTGATTATTGGTCAAGATCAGAGCCGCGACTGTAAGGGAGCGTTGGATAAATGCTTATAGTGGATGCAGCAACTTTTATATTTCAAGATGGTTTTACAAGATTATTATTTGTTTTGGTCAAAAAGGTCCGGTTGGTCGGAATTTTGTTTCTTTTTGTGGAATTTTAGGCCAAGATGCTCGCAGGCCTGTTTGGTGACTTCTCTTCCCCTTTTGGTTCGGCGCACAAAGCCGATCTGCAAAAGATACGGCTCAACAACATCCTCAAGTGTGTCTCTCTCTTCGCCGAGCGTTGCTGCAATAGCTTCAATACCTGCCGGGCCACCCTCATAGACATTGACCAACGCACGCAGAAATGCTCTGTCTAGCTCATCCAGTCCCAAAGCGTCAATTTGCTCCATCAACAGAGCGTTTTCAACGATGTCGGTACTAAGAATACCAGAGCCTTTAACTTGCGCGTAGTCACGCACACGCTTTAGCAGCCGATTGGCCACGCGCGGCGTTCCACGGGAGCGACTTGCAATCAATTCCAAGGTTCCATCTTCGTGTTGCAGTTGTAAAATCTGCGCCGATCTGGTTAAAATTGCACTAAGCTCCTCGCTGTTATAAAAATCCAGGTGATATAACATGCCAAATCGGCTGCGAAGCGGTGCGCTCAATAGGCCCGCTCGTGTGGTTGCGCCTATTAGTGTAAAACGCTTCAGTGGAAAATTTATGGTCTTTGCGTGTAGGCCGCTATCGACGGTAAAGTCAACCCTGAAGTCTTCCATCGCCGGATAAATAAACTCTTCGACCGGCGTGCTCAGCCGATGAATCTCATCGATAAAAAGTACATCGGCGGTGTTTATATTACTCAAAAGTCCCATCACATCGCCGGCTTTTGCCAAAGCCGGACCCGATGAGCACCGTATTCTTGTCCCCATCTCGTTTGCCACAACATGAGCCAGCGTTGTTTTACCAAGTCCTGGCGGGCCGTAAAACAAAATGTGCTCCAGAGGCTCTGACCTTTGCTTAGCTGCTTCCATAGCTATAGTGAGTTTTTCTCTTGTATTGTACTGGCCTACGCATTCATCCAGCAGCTTCGGACGGAGCGAGATGTTAAAGTTCTCCTCCCCCTCATTTAATACCTGTCCGCTTATTGTTCTGCCTATAGCCATAGCTTCGTTCGTAGTTCATTGTTCGTAGTTCGTAGTCACCGAACTCATAACTACGAACCACCAACCATTTTAGACTTCTACTCCCTGTTTTAATCTATAGACCAAAGGTACAAGAGCCTCAGCAGAGTTTATACTGGGGTGCCTTTCGCAAGCTATCTGAATCAGTTCCATTGCCTCGCTTCTTTTTTCGCCCCAGGCGATAAGAACCTCCAGCGCCTCAATCTGGAACGGCTCAAATCTCTCTGCCGGCCCGGCTGGTTCGGCTCCAACCGCGAAAGTCTGCAATTTACCTTTTAATTCGGCAATAATTTGCTGAACCATCCTTTTGCCAACGCCTTCAAGCGTCAGTAATGTTTTGTCATCGGCATTTTCAATCGCGGCTGCTATGGTGGCTATCGGAATACTCAGTGACCGCAAGGCCTTTCTTATACCCATTCCTTTAACACTGATAAATTTAGTGAAAAAGTTCCTCTCCTCTAAGCTTAAAAAACCAACTATTCTTGGTATCATATTACCACCGGCCGGCGTACCTTCATAATATTCCATTGTGCAAAGGGCGATGTTTGAGCCGACCTTATCCGACAAGGCACTTACACAATAGCCCGGCAGCATCACCTCATAGCCGACCGAGCCGACCTGCACAAGAGCACTGCCGGTATCCAGCTGAATCAGTTTTCCCTCTATTCTGGCTATCATAATCTCATTTCTCTTTGCTTAGGTAACCCCCCAATAAACCTGTCCTGAGCATGGTCGAAGGATTGGGGGGCTAAACACCCATTTCTCATGCTCACTTTTGAGATTGTAGGGTGGGGCTTGCCCCACCAACCAAAATATTGCTCACCTCATTTGCACAGCACAGCGCCGCTGCTATGGCATCAGCCACATCGCTCGGCTCAGGAAGCTGCGGCAGGGACAAAATTGTTTGAATAGTCTTTTGTATCTGCTCCTTTGACGCCCTGCCGTTGCCCGTGATTGATTTTTTTATACGAGTTGCGCTAAAGCTCTTAACCTCGATGCCGGCCTGTGCGCATCGTTGTAATATAACACCTCTTGCATGTCCCATCAATATCGCTGTCCTCGGATGTGTATAGTGCGAGTATAACTGCTCTACTGCAACCATCCCAGGCCTGAGCTTCTCTAAAAGTAAATCTACATCCTCGGCTATTTGATTTAACTTAGCTTCTATTGACAAGTCGCTGGATGTTTTGAAAACACCCGCCTCAATAAGCCTTTCCGTATCTCGATCTGCCTCCAGACAAGCATATCCGCATACTTGCAGACCCGGGTCGATGCCAAGGATTCTCATTTCCATCTCCACTCGGTTCCGTCAGGCTTATCTTCCAAGACAATGCCGATATCCTCTAAACGGTTGCGTATATTATCCGCTTTTGCATATTTTTTCTCTTTTCGAGCGTCTCTGCGCTGTTCAACCACGATGTCAACCAGCTTGCTAACGAGTTCGTCATTGGCCTGTCCGGTTTGAAGATATTCGTCTTTTACGATACCCAAGACATCTCCGCCTAATCGGCTAAACAAAACTTCCACCGCGTTAAAGGTTGCTTTTGTTGTTTTGTTATCTTCGAGCAGTTTGTTTGCCAGTCGAACCAGCTCAAATAGAACCGACAGTGCGATGGAGGTATTCAAATCGTCATTCATTGCCGCTTCGAATTTTTCCCTCAATTGGGTGAGCTGCTCTGCAATTTCGCCGTCAAGCTCTCCATGACGGGCCTGAGCCATTTTTTTCCGCACCTCTTTGACCGTTTCGGCAATTTTTTGGTTTCCACTCTGGGCCCCATACAGAGCCGCATCTGAAAAATCCAGCGGGCTTCGATAGTGGCTGTTAAGAACCAATTGCCTTATAGCAAGCGGTTCGTAAGCTCTGGTTAATCTTTCGTGGGCACCGGAAAAGGCTTGTTTTAAATTAATAAAGTTATTGAGACTTCGGCTCATTTTCTGGCTGTCCACGGTTACCATATTATTATGAATCCAATAGCGGACGAACGGCACACCGTTTGCAGCCTCCGATTGAGCTATCTCGCATTCATGGTGTGGAAACTGGTTATCGAGTCCACCGCCATGTATATCGATGGTCTTACCTAAATATTTCATAGCCATCACTGAGCATTCTACATGCCAGCCTGGAAAGCCCATCCCCCATGGGCTCGGCCACTGCATAATGTGGTTCGGCTCGGCTTTCTTCCAGAGTGCAAAATCAACCGGATTCTTTTTATCGGGTGAGACCTCCACACGGGCGCCGGCTAACATTTCTTCTGTATTTCTACCGGAAAGTTTCCCATAGTTTTTGAACTTCGCAGTCTCGAAATAGACCGAGCCGTTAGCTTCGTAGGCGTAACCTTTCTCCAGAAGCGTCTTGACCAGCTCTATCTGCTCAACTATATGACCGGTCGCACGTGGGCTGATATCCGGCCGAACGCAGTTGAGCTCGTCCATATCCTCAAAGTAATTGCGGGTATAGAACTCTGCCACGGCCATCGGGTGTTTACGCTCTCTTGCAGCGGCTACCATCATTCGGTCTTGGCCTTCCTGGGCATCGCCGAGCAAATGGCCGACATCGGTTATATTCTGTACGTAGGTGACACTATATCCGAGGTAGCGTAGATAGCGGACCAGGACATCGAAGCTTACATAGCTTTTTGCATGTCCTAAATGTGTTTCTCCATATACGGTTGGCCCACAGACATATATACCAACCTTGCCTTCTTCCAACGGCTTGAATTCCTCTTTTCTCCTCGTCAAGCTATTATAAAGGCTCAATCCCATAATAGTTTCTTAAATCCTAAATTCTAATATCTAAATCCTAAATAAATCCAAAATTCAAATATCAAATGTTCAAAACAAATTGTTTGGAATTTTGCATTTTAGTCATTTGAATTTGTTTAGTGCTTAGGATTTCGAATTTAGTGTTTTTTTATCATAGTGTTCTTCTTTTCTTTTTTCTTAAAAGCGCTATTGCCGTAGCAGCTATTGCCTGGCCGGTCCCTATGTCGCCGAGCGCTTCGTTTGTTTTTGCCTTTACATTCACGGCGGTAAAATCAATTCCTAAAAGCCCGGCAATGCAGCGTTTAATTTGTCCTTTGAACGGCTCAAGTCGCGGCTGCTCTATGTGTATTATCACATCAATATTAACCACCTGCCATTTTTTTTCTTCGAGTTTTTCTTTTACGATAAGCACAAGCTCTTTACTGTCAGCATCCATCCACTGTGGATCCGTATCTGGGAACAACGTCCCTATGTCGCCCATACCGCTTGCCCCCAGCAGAGCATCAATGACGGCATGTAAGCCCACATCACCATCGCTGTGGCCGGCAAGGCCCGCGGGATACGGCACATAAACTCCGCCGAGCATCAGCTTTCCTGCCTCAGCGAACCTGTGTATATCGGTGCCGATACCGGTTCGATATTCAGCCTCTGGCTCTCCAATCACAGCTTTCCCTTCGTGCTGGGGACGTCCGTCCCGACAATTTTTACAGCTTCAGCAAGTGCCTGACCGATCGCCTTGAAAATCGCCTCGGCAATATGATGGCTGTTTATGCCATACGGCACATTTACATGCAGATTAAATTTGCCGGCATTCGAGAAGCTGCGCAGCAGCTCCTGCAAACATTCGACATCAAAGTCACCGATTTTATCTGTTCGATATTCGACGTTATACACACAATTAGGTCGCCCGGATAAATCCACCGACACATTTGCCAAAGCATCCTCCATCGGCACAGAGCTATGGCCGTATCGGGCAATGCCCTTCTTATCG
>CAZVWH010000023.1:0-33408 GCA_964631175.1 uncultured Pirellulales bacterium
ATATAAAACTGCATCACAACGTAGGCGGCCTGCCGGCTGAGCTGGATTTCGAGCTTATTGAGCCGTTGCGGGAGCTATTTAAGGATGAGGTTCGGCTGGTCGGCGAATACCTCGGCCTGCCGGAGGACGTCGTCTGGCGACATCCCTTCCCCGGCCCAGGCCTGGCGGTCAGAATTATCGGTGAGGTCACTACCAAAAGACTGGAAATCCTGCGAGCAGCGGATGAGATTCTGATTGATGAAATTCAATCAGCAGGGCTGTACAGAAAAATATCTCAGGCCTTAGCGGTGCTTTTGCCCGTCTCAACGGTCGGCGTAATGGGCGATGAGCGAAGCTATGAAAATGTTATTGCAATCCGGGCGGTTGAAACTTCTGATTTTATGACTGCTGATTTCTCGCAGATACCTCACGAAGTGCTTGGCATTATGTCAAGCAGGATTATAAATGAGGTTCGCGGCGTCAATCGTGTTGTATATGACATATCGAGCAAGCCACCGGCGACAATCGAATGGGAGTAGTTTTTGTACCAGGCAGTAGGCATCAGTTCATCAGGATATCAAAAGGCAATATCCGTTTGTTTTTCCTGGTATCCTGATTTGCTGATAATCTTCACACCGATGTCCTAATATCCTGATCTTATTTCATCACTGCTTATCAGAACATCAGACGAATATATACACACCACCGAACTACTCTTGAATTTGCTTTTTACGATACTGAATATAGGCTTGACGCATCGCCACGTAAGGGTCAATTGCAGCGGATTTAAAATCCTCGTACTCTCCGATATGAAATGAGCCTTCGTTGGTGACCTTTACGCCGGAGATACCAATAGAGACCTCCAAGGGTTCCACATAACGCGCCGGATTGAGAAACTGGTCGCCCACAAAGCCTACCGTGTCCCGTAGCGTCGATGGCCCCAGCAGCGGCAATACAATATATAAGCCGTTTCCAAATCCATGTACGGCTAAAGTCTGGCCCAGATCTTCCTCGACAGGCTCCAGCCCCATTTTGTCTCTTGCCGGGTCGCCAAAACCCAGGATGCCGGATGTTGTATTGATAAGGAACCGCTCCAACTCTCTGTCAGCGGATTTGACTTTTCCCTGGAGATGGCAGTTGACGAAACGAATAGGTGTAGTCAAATTGTTGAAGAAATTACGGATGCCGATACGAATCGGCTGCGGTGCCACATCTCTGTACACCTGAGCGATAGGCTTGGCCACCCAGAAGTAGAGTATGTCATTGATACCATACATCATTCGATTCAGAGGCTCCAGCGGGTCCGCCACTTCAACCATCCGCTTGGTAAGCTCCTCGTCCAACAAGTCAAATTCGTCATCTGCAAGTCCCTTGTCAGGTTCATCTGAAGCCGACGAGACACTGTTGGCATCGGTAAGCGGTTGTTGTTCGTTCGATGAAGCTTCCACAACAAGGCCGGAAGACGGAGTTTTTTCAGAAACCGCGCATCCCACAGATGCCACGGCCAAAATGACCAAAACCACGTTTAGTAGTCCCACATTATCCTTATTGGTGATCATGTCCAGTCCTTTTAATGCCATTTGATCGTCCTCATTCTAATTTCTCAACTCTCTTTACCAAATGGTTGGACTAAAATCAATAGTTGTGGCAAAAGGGTAAGGGCGGCAAGCAGCGCAATAAACATAGCTAAACTGGTCAGCAGACCAAAATAAACAGTAGGGATGAAACTGGATAAAGCCAGGATGGAAAAACCTATGATAATAGTTACCGATGTATAGTACATAGCATGGCCAATACTTCCATGGCATCGATGCATCGTAGGCAGGTACTTGTGGTCTTTCTGAAATTCATCTTTGAATCTATGGATATAGTGAATCGTGTCATCGACGGCAATTCCCAAGCCGATAGCCGCGATGGTTATCGTCATCATGTCGAGAGGAATGTTCAGCCAGCCCATTACGCCGAGCACGACTAAGATGGGAAGCACATTCGCAAGCATTGCAATCAGAGCTATTCTCAACGACCTAAATAATATCAGAAACATCCCCGTCAACACCAGCACAGTAATGCCTAATGTTAGAATCTGGGAACCAAACAGGTTTTGAAGCATGTTATTGTACAGTACCAATAGGCCGGCCAGATGAACACGTCTCTCGTCAATATCCAATTTGCCGGTTAGATCTGCCTTGATTTTCTTCAGCAGCTCGTTGCGTCTCAAAGACTTCTCGGAATCTCTTACCCGCAGCCAAAAGCGGACCTGATTGTGCTCCACCGAGACGTAAGGCTTAACCAGCATAGTCTTGAATTTGTCCGGCGTTTCACTATAAAGCAGTGCGAGGTCAAAACTATCTAAAGCCTTGCCGTCGTTTAGTTTCTCAGCGACGCTTAACATATTGGCCAATGATAACACCTTGCCGGTTTCCGGCAGACTATCAAGATAACGGTGCACAGCCTTGACGCGGTCCATTTTTTCAGCGGTAAACCAGTATTTCTCGTCCGTCGCGGCCTCGTCAAATTCATCAAACTCATCGAATATGTCGCTGCTTTCCGCTTCATTCTGCCCACGCGGACCAGCAAGTGGTAGTGCGTTAGGCTCCTCAAAATCTACAATGATATCAAGAGGAGTAGTTCCGCCTAAATGTTGGTCGATTACTTTCATGCCCTGGTGAATCTCAGTGTTTTTCTCGAAGTAATCGATAAAACAGTTTTCTACATCAAGCCTTGATATGCCAACAAGGCTGAAGATAAAGATAAGGCCGCTGATAATCATGATCGGTATGCCGTGTGCTTCGGTCAATTTGGCTGTGACGGATGTGACGGAAAATTGCCACTCTCGTTTAACGGGGGGCTTATCTTTGGGCATCAGAATCAGCACAGCTGGAAAAATTAGAAAGGTCACAATCAGCGATACAAACAGACCGACAATCATCATCCAGCCGAACGTGATGACCGGTAAGATGTCACAAAACACTAAAGACCCAAAACCGGCAACCGTAGTTAGCACCGCATACACACAAGGCTTCAGCTTCAATCGGACGGTATCAAGAATTAACCGGCGATTAGGCTCCTGGGGACTCTGGGCGAGCAGCTCTCGATATCGCACGATTAAATGAATAGAAATAGCCATGGTGATGATCAGTTGCAAAGAAATAAAATTGGAGGATATGACCGTTACCTCCCAGCCTAACCATCCCAACAGACCAAACATGCAGATTGCGGAAAGCACACAGCAGAGCAATGGCAGGAGCACCCAGCGTTTTCTCCTGAAGATAATGCCCAGCGTAATAACCAGAAAGAGCAAGACTCCAAGACCAAACACCTTCAGGTCATTTTTAATGAAGGCAATCATATCGGTCGCGATCATACTGACGCCGCCAAGAAACAGCTCGGCATCGCTGCGATATTTGTCCATTATCGATCGTATTGCTGTGATATCCTCACGACGCTGCCGCCTCATTGTGTCTCTGTGTTGTTGAAATTGTTCGAGAACGCGCTTCAGCTCGGCACGCTCATCCGGGGTTAGTAAGCCGGCGGCTTTTCTCTGCTGCAACCGGTTGCGCTGCTCAAACAAATCGTGATAGACATCGTCGTCCGGGAAATTAATAAGTAGTGCCGTGGTATTTAAATCCGGACTGAGCAGCAGATTTTGATAAAGGGGACTATCGCGAAATTCTATCCTGGCCAGCTCTTTGTCAACTGTCGGCGATTCGAGGGTGGCAAGATCTGCGGTAAGGTCCTTGAGTGAGACGTGGCAACTTTCCAGCAGAGGGACGTCCAGAATGGAAACCACCGATAGGACATTTTCTATAGACCTCAAATCATCTCGCATTTGAGCCAAAGTGGCCAGCGCATCTGGCGAAAACAGGTCTCCTCTGGGAGTATATGTCAGTACCAGAAAGTCATGCTGTCCGTAGCGGGAGTCTATCAAACGTGAGTAACGCAGGTCCTCATCATGCTGAAGAACCAGCGTCTCTGCGGAAGCATCCAGTCTGAAACGTAGAGCCTGAAAGGAAAAAACAACAGCAACTGCGAGCATACAGAGAATAACTATCCGGGGATGCTGGAGGAGCACTCGGTCGAAAAATAATGGCGTCACAGAGAAGTATTTCTTCATATACCGGTCCGATTAAGCAGCTTTGTGGGTCAAGACTCTGGCGGTTTTCCCAATTGAGAAAGGAGGTCCTTAATGGTGCCGTTGCGAAGGATGTCATCAAATTGCGCCCGATAAGTCAAGAGGATGCTGACGCCCTGTATTTCTACATCATAAGTCTTCCAGTCCCCCTTTGGCGGCCCCGTCTTGCGAAGCTTATACAGCATGTTTATCTTTTTGTCCTTTGATACCAACTCTACGGGGATGTAGATAATGCGTTCCTTCTTCGGTACTGCGTTTTTGAATAGAATTGTTTCATTCGTGTAGAGCATGACCTTTCTCGTATATGAATGTACCAGCCGTTCGGCAAAAAGCTCTGTGAATTGCTCACGCTGTGACGGGGTAAATTTTGGCCAATGTGTCCTGCCCAATGCGAGCTGTGCCATTACTTGGAAATCAAAGATTGGACTCACGATTTTTGTGACTTCTTCCTCTTTCGCTTGCTGGTCTGTATCTTTTTTCTTTATAACCGAAAGTATGGCATCCCACTTGGCCTGCAACAGCTCTTTCGGACCATTCGGATCGTTAGGCTCGTTAGGACCCTTAACATCTGCATTAACACACTGAGCTGCAAGCAATAAAATTAAAATGGGATACCATATACATCTCATTGTTCACTCCTTTTTACTCTGCGAAGCATCCGTAATAGACGGGTTTGTGTCTCTGCGCTAATCACAATTGTACCGAAAGGCTGGGAGAATTCAAATAGAAATATGCTATACATTCATCCCCAAGACTTTGGCCAATTTAGTAAAACCGCTTGTATTCTCCTTCATGGCAGGCCAACTCTTATAATACGCCTGCATGTTCTGCCGATTACCTGATGACTCGAATAAAGACAGGTGACAGCTTCAAGCCCGCCACAAGAAAAGTCGAAGGGCTCAGCTCGGAAGCAGGCTTATAGAGACAGGAATTCATAATTTTTGCCTGAATTATATGCTTTTTCGTCATCTCTGAGAATACGATACGCTTTAAAGCATCCCACCCCCACGTCTTCTTGTCCCGCTGCCCCGCCTTGCGTCGGGAGATGCAGGGGTAGTCGAAGACAAGAGTGGGGAGGCAATCAGATGTAAAAAGAGGTGTCCTATAAAAAGTTTTCTTGACAAATCTGCTAAATTTTGGTTAATTATAATAAATACGATTAGAGCATTATCACGCGGAGGAAAGTGTAATGCGTCTGCTTTTAAAACAAAAAGAGGCCACGGCCAAGGAGTTTTTATTCACCGAAGGCCCTATTTCCATCGGCAGAGGGTTAAACAGCCACGTTTTATTACCTGACAGAACGGTCTCGAAACAGCACGCCGTAATATCTGTTACCGACGACGGGAAATGGATAGTAACAGATATGGATTCAGCTAACAAAACATATCTAAATGGCAAGCCAATCCACAAAGCCGAAATCAAAACCGGAGATAGTCTTCACATAACGGATTTTACTATTGAAATCAATCTCGAAGACAAACCAGAAGTCAACCAGCAGAGTCAACTGGAAGACACACTTAATCTGGAAGCATCGCTGGCAATACCAGTTCACGAAACCGTTGTAAGAAAACCGGATGCCGGTCATGCGCCGGCTATGAGACTGCCGGCCAAAAGACTAAACGATTTTTCGCAGGCTACCGAGGCCATCTGTGAAACTAAAACGCTTGAAGAATTACTGCTGACCTTATTGAATATCACGCTAAAACAATTTAGTGCATTTCATACATGGTGTGCATTGAGAGAACAACCCAACGGCCCTATGACCTATCATGCAGGTAAAAGACGGGACGGCAAAGTGGTGGAGCTAAGCAGCCTAAAACTTGGTGAAAAAATTAATCATGCGGTCGAAAGGGGTCAGTCTATGGTCATGCCGCGAGTTGCGGCTGATGTAGAGGAAAAGGCAAGAATACGCTCGGCAATGATAGCAACAATTAGGCGGTCCGCCGGCTGTTACGGCGTCTTGTATGTTGACAATGCTATGGTGCATGAACACTACAGCCTAAGCGATTTGGATTATCTGATGCTGCTGGCAATGCACACAGCCGCAGTACTACAAAACCTCTTGAAGGAATGAACAGAAAGCGCTAAACAGCCGGGCAGAAATGTGCTATATGCCATATATTCGGCGGCAATGCTGGCAGTTCTGTTAATAAGCCACTTTATTTTTTCGCTGAAGGATGGAAGTTTTTTCTCTGGTGAATTTTATTCCTCTGCCTGTCACTATCTGGTTTTGTTCTCTGACGAACTCAATGTATTGCAGTAGCGCCCAGGCACTGTTATCCCACCTCATCTGATAACCTCTCTGGTGGGCCTGCCTTTCCATAATAAGTCTCCTGCCCTTGTGAAACACGACATAATCAAGCGCTTGGGCTATCTGTTCGACAGAAGGCTCATCAGGGTCAACCAATATACCTCTTGCATACCTGCCCCTTACAACACCCGGTGGACATCGTTTATTCGAATGAATCAACTCCCTGGCGTACCGAAACTTTGTTGCAATAGCGACTCTACCTGCCCCCAGAGTATCGGCTAATATGCCGCTCGATATCTGCTCCATATTAAGATATGGCAGCACCACCACGTTTGTCGCACCGTAAAGCTTCAGCAAAGCAGCCTCATCGAGAAAAGTATCGAGAAAGACAACATCACATTTATCACAGTCCACTGTCTTGAGGTCATGCGCCTTACACCATCGCAATTTACAATCTTCAAGAGCCTGATTTATTACCGCTTGACATTCTCGGTAGGGCTGGCCACCATCAGCCCTAACAAATTCGGGGTGAAACTGTCCTGCTATTAAATAGACTATATTTTTTCTCTGACTTTCCGTACAGGACTCTTTCAGAAACCTGCCGTAAGCTCGTATGCCATATTGGATCCCTTTGTCCGGAGAAAGAAGTCCAAGCGTCGTGATGAGAAAACGATTTTCCAAACCAAGCTCCTTTTTTATCGCCAATCGGTCGTATTGAGAAGGATGCTGCATTCTGATCCCGTGGTCAATATGCTTTAGTTTTGAATGGTCGATTCCGTAAGCCTCGGATTCAAGTATGTCAATAGCACTTTCCGTGGTGACAATAAGTCCTTCACTAAAATTAGCAAGCTCTTGTACGATCCTTTTTTTATGAGGACCCGGCTCATTGAGGACCGTATGCAAATAAACTAACGTTGTCAGCTCCTGCTCGCCAAATTCTTTTGCCATTTCAACAAAGTTTGTACCCTGACCATCATTTCCATCCTTGTCCGGGTCAAGTCCATATTCGTGTTGTAATATAATAACGGTAGGATTAGCACTTTCGCGTGCACGAGTTATTATATTAGTCCTTGTATCAACCCAGGATTGTAGATTATATTGGTCTATGATAAGGTCCACAGGAATGTCATATCGACCATTATTATTATCTATAGCCGCCACTCTTATATGGCCGACTTCGGCTGTTAAGTGCTCCAAGGCGGTGGCTAAATCACGTGAAAACGTCCCTATACCGCATCTCCGTGGCGGGTAGGTGCTTACTATCCTAATGTTATACGGCATCGCGAATCCTGGGTTTAAGCTTGCTTCTTGTTGATCAAAATTTTACGGATTTATACGCAGAAATCAAGGATTTTCTATTTGTTCACAAACACAAAATCCCGATACATAAACCCCCCAATAAATTGGGGGGCTAAATATTTTTGTCCTGTTGCTATGTGATTTGCTTTGTGCTTTACTATTGTCTTATGGAAAGTAGCCCTTTTGATTTATCGGGCAAAACTGCTTTAGTTACCGGCGGCAGCAGAGGTATCGGCTTAGCCGTGGCAAAAGGCTTAGCTCAACATGGAGCAAACATTGCAATTATCGCCCGCACGGAAAAACAGCTTAAGCACGCCCAAAAGCAAATCCAAGCTGAAACAGAAAAACACGTCTGGACCTATCCATTTGACCTGGCTAATACAAATGCAATAAGTGCACCTTGGCAGGATGTACTAAAAGAAACAAAAGGCGTTGACATCTTGGTTAATTGCGCAGGGATAACCCACCGAGCACCGGCTGAGGATGTTGAATTGAAGGACTGGAACCAGGTCATTGATGTAAATCTGACCGCCGTATTTGCACTTTCGCAGGTTTTTTGTCAGCATCGAAAACAAATTGGAGCTGGCGGCAAGATTATCAATATTGGCTCGCTGATGTGTCATGGGGCTCGGCCTACAAACACGGCTTACGCATGTAGTAAAGGCGGCGTGATGATGCTGACAAAGTCATTGGCTGTGGAGTGGGCAAAATATAATATTAACGTCAATGCGATCGGGCCGGGCTATATCACCACCGACCTCACCGCTGGCCTACAGACCGATCCGAATCTAAACAAATGGGTCATCTCAAAAACTCCACTCGGCAGATGGGGTCAGCCGAACGACCTTGTCGGAACGGCTGTTTTCTTAGCCTCAAGCGCCAGTGACTTCATCACCGGCCAAATTATATACGTTGACGGCGGCTGGCTGGCCTTGCTATAAAGACAACCCCGCAATTTATTGCGGGGTTTCTTCTGCCGCGAGGTTAAATACATCAAATGGCGGGCCATACTGGCGTATGTAGTATAGAGAATAAGAACGCTCGAAAACAAACACGGGCAAAAGTATAACAGTACCAATATAAGGTATCAACAAAAGCATACTTACACAGCAAAGGCAGCAGCCGATACAAAAACCGAGAGCAATAATCACACCAATAGTAATCGCTATTACAATTCTAAAGAGGGCGTAAAGCGCAAAGCGAGCTTTGTTAGCAGAAAGCAGGTTGAGAAATTCCCGCCAGGCGGTTACACAACGCGTTGTTCGTAAAAACATAATCGGCAGCACAAAATCCGTCGTGAATCTTTTCACCAGCCAAAAAACAATCGCCAGCACAATAAAGACAAGCCCTGCCGCAACAAGACCCGGTACAGCCCAGACAAACGTCGGCTCGGACAATATTGCAAACAAAGAAAATGCGGCCATAAGACAAGGCAGGCCAAATGTTACAAAAGCCACCAGTCCCACTACAATTCTAAAAAGAAACAGACTGCCGGCGTGTTCACGGAATTTCGTCCATGGTACTTTGACTTCAGCCTTGTTTTGAGCTACGCAGTGCAGGAACATAAATCGTCCTCGGCTGCTAAGCCAGGTGAACAGAACCCATAGAACAACTATGACCAACAGGACCATGACGCCCACAGGAATAATCCAGAACAGGTTTTCTAAGACAAACTCTTTTGCCTCTTCGGCTGCTTGTCCGAAATCTTTATCCATATGCCACTGAGCCCTGTTACCACCACCTCCGCCGCCTCCGGTGCCGAGATAAGCCAGCCACGCGCAAAAGCCTATAACGAACCATTTGCCCAGATCGAACGGCTTGAAAAGGATTGTTTTCACTCTCTCAAATGCCGGGCCGAGAGGGTCAATTACACTTATTCTTGTTATCTGCTCGGCAGTCATAATAGACCTCCAAGATTAAAAACGCTCAACAGGTACAGCTAATATACATCGATTCTATTTGTTGATTGTGACTTACGCTTTGGATTTTTCTAACTGTTGTTTTAGTTTACGAAGCTCCTTACAAACCGGCCAGTCGGCAAAAGCCAGGAAAAAGGCCATAATTATGTTCGCTATTGGCACAAGCATCAATAAACCGAGTGCCCAACTATAACCAGCCTTGGAGAAGATTTTGCAGAAGATCAGTACCTTGATGGCGATCGCCACCAGGCTTACGAAAACGATGAACATGATTAACAGCACTATGAACATCGGGGCCATCTCCGGACAATGACGAGAGATGCAAATAGGTTCAACCATATAATTTCCCTTTCAATTGGTTTAGAAATTAACTTAATCAGTGATACTGCTCTGAACGTTGGGTCTTTAATATAAGGAATCAGCACCTTCTTACAAGGAAAATTTGATTATGCTTTGTCGAAAAACCGGCAGTCTGCCTTTTCGAGCTCACAAAAATTTTTTGAAAATTTTCATTTTTTTTTGTTGCATGAAGCTTTTGTGATGGATATAGTGTATTATATAAGTAATACAGTAATACAGAATAGGGGTAAAACGAAATGCTACTGGAAATTGACCACCGCAGCGGACAACCAATTTATCGACAGGTAATCGAGCAGATACGCCAGCAAATTATGGCAGGGCAGTTGGTTGAAGGAGAACAGTTAATATCAGTGCGCGACCTTGCGGCTCAACTTAACGTTAATCCGATGACAATAAGCAAGGCGTACGCCCTGCTTGAGGTTGAAGGGCTGCTGGAAAGACGGCGAGGAATTGGGCTGTTTGTAGCAGAGCTGCGTAAGGGACAGAAGGAGCGGGTCAAGGCCAGGCTGCTGGAAGAGATTCTGAGAAAGGCGGCATTGACAGCAGTACAATTTGAAATATCTGAGGAAAAGGTAAGCCAAATGCTCGCTAACTTATATAGCAAATATAACTCAAGAACAAGGAGTTACTCTAATGAGTAGTAAAGACCCAATAGTTCAGATGCGCAGGGTCTGCAAAAGATTCGGAAAGACAAAGGCTCTTGACGAGGTTGACCTGCAGATTTATCGAGGCAGAATCATAGGATTACTGGGGGCCAATGGAGCCGGCAAGAGCACACTGCTTCGACATATCATTGGATTGTACCTGCCGGATGAAGGACATTGTACTACTTTCGGCTGTGAAGCTGGAAAATTAGGGCCGATGCAGTTGGCGCGGATCGGATATGTTCACCAGGAAGGCGAGCTTCTCGACTGGATGATGGTCAAGCAGCTAGTCCGCTATGTCAGCACATATTATCCCAATTGGAACAATGAGCTGGAGGAAAGGTATATCGACGACTTCGAAATTTCAACCAAAGCACGTGTCGGGTCCTTATCGCCGGGGCAGCGACAAAGGTTAGCGATACTGCTGGCAATAGGTTTTGAGCCGGAGCTGCTTATACTGGATGAGCCGGCCTCGACTCTGGACCCGATAGCACGGGCACAATTTCTTGATCTACTGCTGAAAATTATCCAGGACGAGAACCGCGCTATTATCATTTCGTCGCATATTCTAAGCGATGTAGAGAAGGTTATCGATCATGCAGTAATTATGAAGGAAGGGCGTATTCTCGTAGATTGCAGCTTTGACCAATTGCAGGAGCGATTCAGCCGGGTGCGTATAAGCTCTTTGAGCGGAGAGCTGCCGGCTGAGCTGCCATTTAAAAACGTGGTTAAGTGTCAGCGAAGCAATGGAGAGGCGATACTGACAGTGAAGGATTATTCGCAGGAGCAAATTGAGCAGGCAGCACAAAGTTTGGATTGTCAAATCGAAATACAGCCATTGTCGCTGGAAGAGATATACAAAATTGTCGTCAGTTAAAAAGGTTGTAAAAGATGAATATTTTAACTGCTAATTTGAGGCATCTTTATCAACGCCGGGGTCTTTGGCTGTTTTATGCATTCCTGGGATTACTCGTGCTTTTAAGTATCATGGCGGCTTTGGGCAATCCCAGAGCAGGTAAAGGACAATTCATATGGTTTATTGCGATAGCATTTCTAATTGGGTTTATCACAGTGGCGTTGGCAATAGATGTCCTGACTAAGCCTTTTTCTTATTGTTTGCCTGGTCACCGAAAAACCGTAAGAAGACTTATATTCTGGATAGGGATAGTGATTAGCTTCTTAGGGTCGCTTCCTTTTCTTGCTTATCCTGGTCTGCTCTCGTGGGAACCGTTTCTGATGCTTTGCTCAGCATTTTGTGCAAATTTGATTTTCTATTGGCTAGGGGTAGGGCTTGCTTTTATCAACAGAAACGCGGCTGCTGCCATAGGATACTTATGCTTTGCCGGGTTTGCAGGCATATTCTTTGACCTGCATATAACCTCGGAAAGTGCCATTGTACTATGTCCTGTAGCAGTTATCTGCGTCGGGCTTTTGACCAGTATTGTTGCATGGTTTCGGTTGGGCTATGAAGGGCTGGCCCGGCGATATTGTGATGTGCTGTGGGTCAGTTTATTCGATGCCTGGAATCGCGACAAATTACAAAGATATCGTAAGACAAGGGCAGCCATTAAATGGGACAAAAAACTCAAAACACATCCGAATCCGTGGGTGGAGAGATTCTTTCTGGGCCGTATGCAAAAATATGAATTCTTTCGGACAGGACGATATATATGGGGCGGATTATACACCACATTTGGAGTTGCGATATCGCAGTGGAAGGGAGCTTTGTCAGGTGTGTTTGTGGCTTTACCGGTGGTTTGCTTTTTGGGTTATATGGGGCCTGGGGCAGTAGTTGTGTTCTACATTGTGCCTGTCTCTATGGTAGCGTATGTACGGTTACCTGTTTACTCAAGCATGCTGGTCTGGGGTGGACGAAATGAAAGATTCTTTACGGTAATGATACTGGCCGCTACGACTTCGGTCCTGATTACCGCGCTGGTAACCATCATAGCAGCTTTTTCTTTGCCATTAGCAGCAATTATGCCGGATATTACATTGCGTGGCGGCACATTTACCTTTCATGCTATATATATAAAACTTTGTTTTGTTCCTTTGCTTATGATACCAATTGTTTTTACTATTCAGTTGTTCTTTTTCAAAAAGCCATATTTTGTGATAGTAACAATTATGTTGCTATTCATGCTGCTCTTTACAGGAGGTTCCCTGCTAAAAGCATTAAGTACGATGATTGACCCAATTTATCTTGTAGTAGGTCTGCTGGTTTTGAGCTGGATTATCTTCGTGGCGGTTTTGTATTACATCTGTAAACGACGGTGCCTGGTTTAGTGTTATCATTGTTCTAAAACGGACCTTTACTCAGGCACTTCATTTAAGATTAGTTCTATAACTTTTGGCACTATCTTTGCCATCTTTTCGGTAAGCTCGGTTCCACAGTTTATATCTTCGGGCTTTACGCCAAATATAACAACTTCCTCGGGGGCACAGTTAAGCTGTTTTGCCATTAAGAGCGTTTCGATGAGCCCAAACTCGTGCAGGGAAATGCCCTGATGAAGGTTCTTAGTCAAATCTGCTGCGGTCATGCGTAAGATTGAACCCGGCTCCACATCAGCTTGAACTGCATCTATAACAATTACTTTTTGGCGGTCGCATATAAAATCGATAAGGTCGGCCCCCGCCGTGCCGCCATCCAGCAGCTCAAGAAAGCTCGGCAGCTCTATCTTTTGGAGTTCCTTAATCACGTGTGGCCCAAAGCCTTCATCCCGCAGCAGGATATTGCCAATCCCCAAAACCAGCACTGGACAACGTTTTCGTTGAGATGCCTTAGTCATCTTTGTATCTTAACCCGCGCTCGGTTGAATTTCAACCACCAACGGGTCGGCCTTACAGCCGCGTAGTACCATGTGCACCGAGCAGACCATTTGAATAACGGCTTAAAAAGTCTCGCTGTCGAGAGTGTGAGGTAGTTTTTCGAGTGGGCAGCCGGTGCATCGTGCCCTCGGCCTACAAAATTCTTTGCCGACTTTTACCAGTAGTGCATGGTACTCATTGAAATGTTGGATATTCTCGGGAAGATTTGACTGAAAAACTTCTCGCAATTGCTCGTAATCAGCACCCGGCTCGATTAGTCCGTGCCGAATGGCGACTCTCGCGGTGTATGCGTCCACAACAAAGATAGGTCTATCAAAAGCATAAAGCAGGATCGAGTCGGCGGTTTCACGACCGACGCCTTTTATTCCTAAAAGCTCGGCTCGTAATCGTTCGGTATCAAGGTTTTGAAGATTTGACAACCTGCCGTCATAATTCTCAAAGAGCCAGTTTAAGAAACTTTTGAGCCGTTTTGCTTTTATATTGTAATAGCCGGCTGGTCGGATAAGCTCAGCGAGCCGCGGCAGGTCCAAGTGATATAGTTTTTCGGGGATTAGACAGCCAGCGGATTTTAGGTTCGCTATTGCTTTTTCAACATTAGTCCAGTTAGTATTCTGGGTCAGGATGGCTCCGACGATTATCTCAAATTGAGTCTCGCCGGGCCACCAATGCTGAGGACCAAATCGTTCAAAAAGTAATTGGTAAATCTCGTTCAGTGTCTTTTCTCTCACATCTATCTTATCGGCACGCCTCAAGCCGGACTAACTCGTGCTACGTAGCGAAGGAGCTTCGCTACTAAGGGGCAAGCCGCCCTACTGCCTAACTGCTTACCGCTCTCACGGTCGCGGCTCTGTTACGTTCGCCGGTAACATCGAATCTATGGCGTTATCTTTTCCAGCTTGACCGTTGGCGGCTCAGCGTAGTCGTGCCATAAGCGTTCGGCATCATCAACTTCGATTGTGCCTTCGTGCACGTAAAGCCGATACTGGAAAATAAAATCTTTGCCCGGCTCCATCTCCCAATCGCCCGCCGGAGAAGGCGTAAAACTAAAGAAAACATTACTCTCGAAATCAGGCCAAATACGCATAGGTTCGGGGTGCCGGAAGTTCTGCGGGTGACTGAAATGCGTGATACCGGCCCACTTGCCTTTTATGGCTCCGGCAGTATCACACCAGCGCGCCCGTGTACCGTTGCCGTCCTTGCGAGTTTTTCCTTCACTGGTCAGATACTTGGCGTTTTCGCCTTTCCACTCACGGGCGGCGCGATAGCCGAATCCGCCATATCGATATTGCTCTTGAATCAGAGGCTTATCAGCAACGCAGCGTTGAGTGGACTTGAAATCAATCAGCCAATATCCCTTCTCAGGTCCACCAACATTATACACACGAACATCCCAGACCTCCCTAAGTATTACTTTTTCTCCCGCCGAAGTCTTACGGGCAATGTGCTCGTGCTCAGCGGAAAAGCCTCCGTAAACAGGTCCCTCAGTCGTCGAAAGATACTTTGTAAACTGCACCGTCCCAGTACCGTCGCCAAGGTTCCAGAAATCAACGTGCTTACCTTCATACAGCGTGCGCGTCCAGGGCATCCAAATCCCCATGTGATGTAGATGGTCCGGCGGATGGATATCGGTCAGCACCGCACCGGCTGGTGACCAGAGTGGATGAATGAAGCCGCTACGGTCGTATAAGGGCCTGCGTACTTCCGGCACTTTTCCCATGTCTTTCGGAGCCGGCACAATACCATGATTATATTGCAGGATTTTTGCGTCACCTTGCTGGAGCACCAGCGTCTTATCATTCTTTACCGCTTTGATAAGGGATGCTTCTTCCGGCTCAGCCTTGACAAGCTCATAAATACGCTTGTCCCCTTTATCTGTCGTGCCGGAAAGAACCCACCAAAGTTTTGCAGGCTCCGGCTCAACTTGTGCAGGGACAATTACACGCTCGGAACTCTTGACCTCTATCAGCATTAGCCGGCTCTGAGCAGGGTCTTGAACTATTCCCTCGAGTGCTACCGATACCGGTATATCGATTCGGCTGTATTCTCCTGCCTCGACAGTGATTTTCGCCAGCGGTTCGACAGGGCTAACAGCTTCAGTAACTATAGCAGCGCCGAAAACGAGGATAAATGTCATAATAATAAGGCTTGTTTTACAACTTTTCATTTTAGGCTCCCTTTCAAATTAAACTATTCTGAATAAGTGAGCTAAACTTTGGTCCATTCTCCGTAGTACTCCGAAGGATGAAAGTTCCTAAAGTGCTGCCGTAAGGCATCCTGTGGACTAAAATTATAACTTTACACTTTAGGCACTTTAGCTCACTTTAGACACTCATGGATTGCTTATCCCTTAACACAGATCAGAGGCTCAAGTTTAGCAACTTTCTTGGCAAGCTCAGCTTTGTCGGTGGCGTCAACAACATCGTTTACATCCTTATAAGCGCCCGGGGCCTCTTCGGCAATACCACGATTAGATGCACCTCGAACGATAATACCTTTTTGGGCAAGCTCTCTTAAAACATCCTTGCCAAGCCATCTTTTTGTCGCCTGTTTTCGGCTCATAGCTCTGCCGGCACCGTGACAGCAGGAACCAAAGGAAAGTGACATACCTTTCTCCGTACCAGTCAGTATATAAGATGCGGTGCCCATAGTACCGCCTATAAGAACAGGTTGGCCCGCTTTTTTAAGGTCAGCCGGCAGTGACGGATGACCCGGTCCAAAAGCACGAGTGGCCCCTTTGCGGTGCACATATAACTTTTTTGATTTCCCGTTCACTGTGTGCTCTTCAATCTTGCAGGTATTGTGAGATACATCATAAAGCAGACGCAGATTACTCTTTGGAAAAACATCGCTGAAAACCTGCCTGACTAAATGCGTTAGAACCTGACGATTCGCCACAGCACAGTTAATACCGCATCTCATCGCTCCCAAATACTGCTGGCCGACTTCGGAATTAATCGGTGCGCAGGCCAGGTCTTTCTCCGGCAATTCTATTCCCATTTTCTGAGCCGTCTTGACCATCCTCGGAAGAAAATCGGTCGCTATCTGATGGCCGAGTCCTCTGGAGCCGCAATGGATGCTTACAATAATATCATTTAGACGCAGACCAAAAACTTCGGCGCAATTGGTATTATAGATTTCAGTGACTTTTTGTACTTCCAGATAATGGTTGCCGGAGCCGAGTGTCCCGACCTCGTCTTCCTGACGTTTCTTGGCATGATCCGAAACGTATCTTGGTTCAGCGCCTGTCATTCGTCCATTTTCTTCGGTACGCTGGAGGTCATCTTTTGTTCCATAGCCATGCTCAACAGCCCATTGTCCCCCTTCTCGGAGCATTTCGTCCATTTCCCTTCCGGAGAGACGAAGCTTGCCTCTGCTGCCTAAGCCGGCTGGTATGCGTCGAGCCAACAGATCTGCGAGCTTGTTTCTTAAAGGCTCAATATCATCAAATGTAAGGCCGGTACATAGCGAGCGGATACCACAGGATATGTCGAAGCCCACACCTCCTGCGGAGATGATGCCGCCCTTGTCTGCGTCAAAACCAGCCACCCCCCCTATCGGAAAGCCATAGCCCCAGTGCGCATCAGGCATTGCGTATGAAGCCCTAACTATACCGGGCAGTTTAGCGACGTTCGACGCCTGCTCAAGAACCTTTTCGTCCATATCTTTTATGAGCTTTTCATCGGCAAAGATAATAACCGGCACCTGCATTTTACCTTCGGGTTCTATGTACCACTGGTAATCAGAACGTCTTTTTAATTTCTCGATATTCAATTCGCACCTGAAACAGAAGTCAGACGTCAGAAGTCTGCTTTCTGTAATCTGTTTTCTTTCTTCTGTCTTCTGTTTTCTGTCTTCTGAATTCTTTTAGTAAAATTATACATCTACGATACACTGTACCAGCCAGTTTCCGCTTTTATCCTGCTGCACCTTCAAATCCGCGTATGTTGCAGCTTTGACTTCCACAGCAGGACTATGTTTTTTCAAGTCTATCTGTTCGCCCCAGGCTTTAGCCTGAAGGCGCTGGTCTTTAATACTGATATTGAATTTGCCGAACAGCATGTGTCGGGTCGCTATCTCGTAGATCAAAGCATTTAACCAGCTTATAAAGAGCAATTCATCGTCCTGCTCATGGCAGTTAATCTCGACCATTTCTTTTGGTTCCACCGTTTTCAAATCAGTGATAACCGCTGTCAAAGCCATAGCAGCCTGACTGAAAGCCTCTTCTTTGGTTGGCCCAAAACCGCGAATGCCCATATCAGCCGGATGTGAATAATGTTCCCAGTACGTTCTGCTCATAAGATTAACAAATGAGTTGATTGGCGGATTAATTGATTGGTAACTAATTCGTCAATTTACTAATTCGCTTCTCTGTTGCCTGCATTATTGTCGGGTCAGGGACAATTGGAATATCTAAAGACTGCCGTTTTATTTGCTGAAGGGCCTTGCTGCACCGAGAATTCAAATTATCCAGCACATTCATAAAATTGATGTACGCTTCATAAGGCGAATTAAAAGGATTGAAATATTTATGCACATCACCATCGGAAAACCATTTTGTGCACATGTAATAGAAATGGTCGGATATCTGCAGCTTTCTCCAGTCAGAGATTATTTCTTTGTCGTTTGTACTTTTGACCTTACTTTCCAGTTTATAAAGCTCACTAAGGGCGTTTTGTTGCATATGGTTGCCCAGCCAGGCGGAAAGATCTCTCTCAATATCAGCCCAGCTTATAGTGTAGGGAACGTCAATTACACCAACCGCGTCGTAGGCGGCGACCACCTCAGAAGGCGTCTTGAAGTCGTTGTGCGGGTGCTTTAGAATTTCGTCCGGCAGATGCCGCATAAAATTGAATATCCCTGTATCGGCCCATTGATGTTCGCCAAAGGTTTCGTAATCCATAAAAAGGTTCACCGTATAGCCGTTACCGTTGACGGCGTTGACCCAGGTAGCAAATCTGTCAGCATTAAGAGGCCATTGGCTCCAGGCTCTATTGGAAAACCTGAAAGCTATATCATCACTAAGACGGTAGTTTTTCAGCAGCAACTTCAGTCTGCTATCACTAACCGGACGGTACACGAAGTCGGGGCTTCTATAGCCCATGATATGGTCCGCACCTTCGGTCAGTATTGCATCGAAGCTATCCATCTTACCAATAAGCTCAGCTAAAGCATTGTTATAGATAAGCTCAGTGTTTCTGAAGACACGAGGTGTCTGGCCGAAGAAATGCTGTATAGCCTGTCTATGAGACTTAATCTGCTCGATAAATTCATCCTGCGAGTACAAAAAGCTTAAGCTGTGGAAATAAGTTTCCGTGAGGAACTCCACACAGCCGGTGCCGGCTAATTCCTGAAAACTGGCCAGAACATGCGGAGCATACAATTGTAACTGCTCCAGCAATACGCCGGTTATACTAAACGATATTTTAAATCTGCCTTGGTGCTTTTTGATCAGCTCAAGCAACAGCAAATTTGTCGGCAAGTAGCACTTGTTTGCGACCTTTTTACATATCTCGGAGTTCTTTACATTGTCGAAATACTTGCTGTCACTGTCGAAAACGGTATAGCGTCTCAGCCTATAAGGCTGATGTACCTGAAAATAAAAACACACCGACGCCATAATACGTACTCCTTTTTGTATTAGGCACCCCCCTGCTTTCTTGCAAAAGCAAGAAGTGGGGTTTACAGCCTGTACAGAGAAACCAGATTTGGCTACCTGCGAAAATTATACTCAACTGAAAGGCGCTCTGCAACTTCAAAAATATATGCGTAGTCTCAAATCCGCCAGTGGCGGATAAGGCAGTGAAACGTTTACCTATGTATCATGCTGCTACCGCCGAGGAAATTAGAATATATCCAAATATGTTTCAATCTCCCAATTAGTAACCTGCTTTTTAAATTCATCCCATTCCTTTGTCTTTACATCAATATATCTTTCAAACAGATGTTCGCCGAGGGCCTGCGGCAGAATTTTGTCATTTTTCAGTGCATCCATAGCTTCGGCCAGTGATGTCGGCAAAAGGCCGATATTTTTCTTAACCAGACTTTCGCCGTCGAGCTGATAGATATTTTCTTCGACCGGCTCTGGCGGGGCCAGGTCATCTTTGATTCCATCCAGTCCTGCCTTTAGCATAACCGCAAATGCCAGGTAAGGATTACAGCTTGGGTCGGGACATCGCAGCTCTATTCTGGCAGCTTCCTGTTTTTGCCCGAACCACTTGGGCACCCTCAATAATGCTGAACGATTCATAGCAGCCCAGGTAATATACACCGGGGCCTCGAAGCCGGATACCAATCTTTTATAGGAGTTGACGGTGGGACATAAAATTGCACACATTGCATTGATGTGCTTTATCTGTCCAGCAATAAAATTACATGCGATTTTAGACAGATTATATTGGTGCTCTTTGTTGTAAAAGGCATTTGTTTTCGTCTTGATGTCAAACAAACTCTGATGAACGTGCATTCCGGAGCCGGGTTTATCCATTATTGGCTTCGGCATAAACGTGGCGTGTAAATTGTACATTTGAGCAATCTTCTTGGCTGTGTATTTTAATGTCACAACCTTGTCTGCTATATCCAGACAGTGTCCATAGTGAAAATCTATTTCATATTGTCCGAAGCCGACCTCGTGATGAGATGCTTCAACGTCAATTGCGAAATTCTCCAGAGCTGCGATTATTCTTTTTATGACCTTGTACCCTTCGTGAGAAGAAAGGTCAAAATAGCTGCCGTAGTCTATGGGCGTAGTCCTTTTTGGACCATCGACTCTAAATAAATAGAATTCCGGCTCCGGCCCAACGTTATATTTATAGCCTTGGTTTTCTGCTTCGGCAGCCGCTTGTTTAAGGATAAATCTTGGGTCGCCGCCGAATGGTTTGCCGTCTGACCGGTAGATATCACATATCAATCTTGCTGTTTTACCATCTTCGGTCAGCCAGGGTACAACGGCGTAAGTTGCCGTATCGGGCACAAGATATAGGTCGCTCTCCTGTATCCTGGCGAAGCCTTCGATGGAAGAGCCGTCAAACCAAACCCCATCGGTTAGGGCATCTCTTAATTCTTCAACCGGTATGATAACTTCCTTTATAACGCCCAACAAATCAGTGAATTGAAGGGTGATAAATTTTATTTCATCCTTTTTCACCTGCTCTAAGACCGTTTGAATGTCCATTTAGATTTCCTTCTTGCAGATAGTTTCGCTTATATCATATTTCGATTGAGCTATTCTGGCCTCTGTGGGAAAAACTGCAAGAGAAATTTCGAAGATTCAATCTATTCAGTGGGAAAATGGTATGCACAACAAACTCTCCATTAGTAAATAGGCGATGCAGAAAATTCCTACAAAAAGCACAGAAAGATCAAATCTTTTTTAATCGGAACTGGACTTTTTAAATGTGAAATTATGGGTGTTAGAGATGATTCTTATTGTTTTAATCTTCTCGAAAAGGAATATAACAATAGGGGGGTTGGTTTGAGCTTTTGCGTTGTTGGATCGACTTCAAATCCCATAACTTCCAAGACTACCACACCAAGTAATACTTTATCTATAAAATCAGATATCCAAACATCAAAGGGTGACTCTTTGCCTTTGAGCTTTATCCATGCTCTGCCTCTCGATATTTTTATGGTTCCTGCCCCAGTCTTAACTTTTTCTTCCGTAAAAGGTTTGATTCCCAGCGCATCGGCAAGTTTTTTAGGCAAAGTAGTCAAACTTGCTCCGGTATCTACTAGCGCCTTTACTTTCTTGGAATGTTTTTTCTCTAAATCACTAACCTCAATATTAATCCACGAGTGTCCCATTTTATACAACCCTATGATAAATATTTAAGCCTTTATTACTCGAATTTACAAAAAAAGATCAACAAAGTCAATCTTTTTTAATCCATGTTTATTTTTTGTTAAAAGTGAATCTATGCTAATTGGCGTCGATTATTATGGTGTCGCCTTTAATAAATTCCCTGGGGGTTCATTACAAAGTTTCTCTAACTCACGGATGGCAAATTCGTGTTGATCATGTGTCTGTTCAATTCGGATATAACAAGTCTTAAGCCTGTTTTATTTGTCACAAGCCGTAAAAAATAGGTAAGCGTTCACGGGAAAACCGCATTTTTGTCATTGCGAGCGAAGCGAAGCAATCTAAAATCGTACGTTTTTGAGATTGCTTCGGCCTAAAGGCCTCGCAATGACACAAAAACGCCTTATTTTCTGTGTGAACGGTTACGTGAATAGTAGCTCCAGTCATTCCCATGGACTATTTTATGTCGTGTTTCATCAAACTGTACAAGCCTTTCCCTTTCATAAGAATAACCCATGCTAATCCATTTATCCCCTTTCGGTGGAGCTATTTTGTGCAATAGATCCAACTTGTAAAGCAATGACTCCCGTTCTACTTTAGATTTCAATAAGTCCTGAATTTCGGCATTGAGGAGGTCTTTATATGATTGTGTTTTATAAGCTCGAAGTTCGATCTTTTTCCTTTCAACGTAACACTCCCAAGACCACGGGGAAGATAGCGACGTGACAGTTAAATAACCATAGACGCACGCATCTAATATACTGTGAGCGAATACTATGCATGCAGCGTCAACCGAACTCTGGGCTGTGTTTAAAGTATTCTGCAGAAGTTCAGGCAGCTTTTGCTTAACAATGTTGATGTATTCATCAACCTTATCGGGCTCTTTTAAAAAACCGGACAGTTCCCCCGATTGGTACATCTGAACAAATATTTGCCAGTTTGCTTCCATCTGCCTTTTAGCTCCGGCATGTAGCCCACTAGTAGCCACGGTATAAAAAGTCGACAACCTGCCCAAAAGGGAAACGGTGGTGGCAAATACACGGCAGAGTTCCTTTGTTGCTGGATCAATGTCCATTTTGACTCACCTCTTTAAATTTATATTTTATCGAATTCGAATTTGTGTTGGTTGGCATCGACTTTTACGGTGTCGCCTTCGGCGAATTTGCCGGCTAAAAGCTCGGCGGCAAGAGAATTCTCCAATCGCTGCTGAATCGTCCGCTTCAAAGGCCTTGCACCATATACAGGGTCATGGCCTTCGTCCATAATCTGCTGGCGAGCATTATCAGTAAACCGGAGCTTTATCTTCTGGCTGTTAAGACGCTCAGTTAAATAGCTCAATTGAATATCGACAATCTTTTTTAAGTTGTCTTTTGTGAGCATATGGAAGACGATTATTTCATCGATGCGATTTAGAAATTCGGGTTTGAAGACCTGCCTGAGAACATCTTTAACATGGGCCTCGATTTCCCAGTCGGCGCCGGCCTCTTCGGTCAGCTTTTGAATCTGCTGGCTGGCAATATTGCTGGTCATAATGATAACAGTGTTCTTGAAATCTACGGTTCTACCTTTTCCATCGGTCAATCGGCCGTCGTCGAAAACCTGCAATAGCACATTGAAGACATCCGGATGGGCCTTTTCAATCTCATCGAGCAAAATCACAGAATAAGGCTTACGGCGAACCGCCTCAGTCAGACGTCCGCCTTCCTCGTAGCCGACATACCCAGGCGGTGCGCCGATGAGTCGAGCAACCGAGTGCTGCTCCATAAACTCGCTCATGTCAATTCGCACCATAGCATTTGGGTCGTTGAAGAGAAAATCAGCAAGAGCCTTGGAAAGCTCGGTCTTGCCTACACCTGTGGGACCAAGAAACAGGAATGTCCCTATCGGCCGATTCGGGTCGCCCAGGCCCGCCCGGTTCCTCCGCACCGCGTTGCATAGAGCGCTTACTGCCTCATCCTGGCCGACCACGCGCTTTCTGATAAGCTCCTCCATCTTCATCAGTCTTTCACGCTCACCGCTCAACAGCCTCGCCACCGGTATCCCCGTCCATTTGGATACGACTTCGGCGATGTGTTCTTCGTTTACCTCGTTTTCGATTAGCTTGGTCCCGTTAGATTTGGTTAATTGGATTTCTTTTTCTTGAAGCTCTTTTTTCAAATTGGCAATAGTTTCATATTTCAAACGGGCAGCGGCCTCCAGCTCACCTTTACGCTGAGCTTCTTCAAACCGGGTTTGAGCATTTTCGATTCTTTGCTTTAGCTCTTTTATCTGGTCAATGTCGAGCTTTTCACCTTCCCAGCGTACGGTAAGTTCTTTATCCTGATGTTGTAACTCTGCCAACTGCTTTTCAGCTTTTTTTAGCCGCTCTTTGCTGGCCTCGTCGGTTTCTTTTTTCAGTGCCTCGCGTTCAATTTGAAGCTGAACAATCTTTCTGCGGATGTCGTCAAGCTCGGCAGGCAGCGAGTCGTTTTCGATTCGCAGCTTCGAGGCCGCCTCGTCAACCAGGTCTATCGCTTTGTCGGGCAGCCATCGGTCTGTTATGTAGCGATTGGACAAAGTCGCAGCGGAGACGAGAGCTGAGTCTGTGATACGAACGCCATGGTGGGTATCATATCGGTCCTTTAGGCCGCGAAGGATAGCTATAGTCTCTTCAACACTCGGCGGGTCGATTAGAATCGGCTGAAAGCGCCTCTCTAAGGCCGCATCTTTTTCCACATATTTTCGATAATCGTCAATCGTAGTCGCACCGATGCAGCGTAATTCACCGCGTGCAAGGGAGGGTTTTAATAAATTGCCCGCATCGACTGAGCCTTCGGCTCTGCCGGCACCTACGACAGTATGCAGCTCGTCTATAAAAAGTATAATTTGGCCTGCAGCACCGATGACCTCTTTCAGCACTGCTTTGAGCCGGTCCTCGAATTCACCTCTGAATTTGGTACCGGCTATCAGTGCTCCCATATCCAGAGCTATGATTCTTTTATTTTTCAGACCTGTAGGGACATCGCCTGCGATTATCCGCTGAGCAAGACCTTCGACAATTGCGGTCTTTCCCACGCCCGGCTCGCCAATCAATACCGGATTATTTTTCGTTCGGCGGTTGAGAACCTGCATACATCTGCGTATCTCTTCATCTCTGCCGATAACAGGATCGAGCTTGCCCTTTCGGGCCATTTCCAAAAGGTCGATGCCATAACGCTCCAGAGCCTTGTATTTGTCTTCCGGGGTCTGGTCGGTTATCTTCTCGCCGCCGCGAACATCTTTAAGAGCATTCTCGATCTGCTCAGGCGTAATTGAATTAAGGCTTAGAATCTCTTTGGCGTCACTGGGAACCTTCGCAAGCGAAAGAAGCAAATGCTCAACACTCAAATACTCGTCCTCCAGCGCATCGGCTCTATTTTGGGCATCCAGAATGATTTGATTGAATCCGGGGTCCGGCATAATTTGACCACTACTTTGACCTTGCGGCAGACGGTTAAGCTCGCTTTCTATCATATCTTTAAGTCGCGAAACATTAACGCCGATCTTCTTTAAAACCATAACCACGACACCGCTTTCATCGCTGCAAAGAGCACTTAACAGATGCAGCGGCGACAGAACGGTATTCGATTTAGCCATTGCTATCTGCTGTGCGGTCGCTAACGCCTCCTGAACTTTCAATGTAAATTTGTCGAATTTCATAATCTAAATTCCTTCAAATCCTTCTACGGCCCGGCCCTTCGCCGGGAATGGCACAAATTATAAGGTATCTTCTAAAATTTATGAGCAAAAACCGTGCCCAAAACGTTTGAAATGATAATTTCAGCCTTAACAAGCGGTTAAGGTCTTCTGTCCTCTTCTTCCGTGTGCCAATTTGGCAGATAATCATAATAAACAAATGATATCAACTGTGATTACTCTTTGCGCCTCATATAGTTGAGCCAGCTTATGGATTCAATATTTATTGGCTCAGCCAGAGCCATGAACCACATCGGAAAATCCAGCAAAAGTGCTGAAATTAAGTACAAATTAAGTACAATTGGACTACATCAACATATAAATACACATCCGAATATATTAGCAGTTTCTTTTAACAGAAACTGCTAATATCTAAAAATTATTCGATTGCATTACTATAGCGCTGCTTAGATTTGCTTCATATTGATAACCCTTTGTTTTATAAATACTTATACTAATAATGTTAAATCCTAAATCCTAATTTCCAAATCCTAAATTCATCCTTCGTAGTGCCTAATCTGCCGAAGCGGCTGCAAAGGCTGGAACTACGGAGAACGGACAATCTCTAAATCCGAATGACCAAAAATCCAAACAGCCCAAATCTGCTAATGTGCAGTTTTTGTTTTTGCCGCAAGGCATCCTGTGGAGAAAGTTTGGATTTTGAACATTTGATATCTTGTCCCTTAGGGATGAATTTAGAGTCCATTCGACTTGGTTCGACTCTTTCGACTACGCTCAAGACAGGTTTGCTCACCACAGGTCGCTCAGAGCCTGCCCTGAGCTTGTCGAAGGGACAGGTTTAGGATTTAGTGCTTAGAATTTTGATTCAAAAACCGTATCTTCCAGCGCCAAGTGGCGCTGTAGTAGTATTATAGCAATTGTAATTAATGTTGTGCTTTGCATAAAGGCCGGCAAGCCGTCCCCAAGCTGCGCCCTTCGATTTTGCTCAGGGCAGGCTTGAGGCTGACATCCATCTGTGCCAAACACATAAAACGCAGTAATTTAACGCAATTGGTGTGAAAAGGTCAGAAAACTTGACTTAAAAGCCAAAGAGTGTAAGGTTTAACCAAGCTGTTGAATAATTGGCATGCTCTGTCTTGCCAGGTATGGCTTGGGAGATTCGTATTTGTAATGGATAGAAGAAGAAACACCTGGTCGACGAAAATAAAAAGGACTGTTACTTCGGTTCTGCCCGTTTCTAAAAGGCGCAAAGGACGGTGCAACAACTGTGGGGCGTGCTGCAAGCTGCCTAATATCTGCCCCTTTCTGAAATACAGGCAGGATGGAAAATCGTATTGTTCTATTTACGCTATTCGTCCGCTGAATTGCAGAAAATATCCAAGAACCGAATCTGAGCTTATCACTGCGGATACGTGCGGTTATAGGTTTGAGTGATTTCGGCTGTGGTTACCGGTTATTGGAGGTTAATATTTGAATTTTCCATTTAACCGATTACCACTTAGCCACTTAAAAGCAAACAAACTACCAAGCAGTAACAAAGTCCCCGTTGCCGGTTCCGGCACAACTGGTTCATCCGGAACAGGGATCAGCATAATCGGAAGCTCCGGTACAGGGGCAATTACAGTCGGAATTTCCGGTAAAGGTGAGTCCCACAATGGAACTTCAGGAGAAGGCGAAACGATCTTTGGCACGACCTTTCCCCCACCTCCCATCAACGGAGCATTATTTCCTATTCCGTTAATGCCGCCGCCGGCATGAAGCTGAGCCCCACCGCTACCGCCGCCTCCGGGAGCACTCATTTTGGGAAGCATTGCTTCATATTCGGTACTCTGGAAAAAGGCAATAATAATTTTCGGCTCATTAACCTGGGTAATAGTGCTGCTTGCCTCAGGATCACTGACATCACCCAACCAGCAAACGAATCTATAACCGGGTCTCGGAGCCGCAGTCAGAGCGATTTCCGTATCCAACTCAAAGTTATGAATCCCCGGACTTGGTGTTATTGTACCACCCTTAGCAGGTATCGGCTTAATGATAAGCGAAACTCCAGAAGCTTGATCTGCCTTAGGCGGACTCGCCCTGCCCAAGCCACCTGTAATGACCACGATGGCTAATATTATGGCACGCAGTCCAAAAAATATATGACCACGTCCCCCCATAAAAACACCTCCTCTTGCAACGGTCTTAAACCGTGCACCGGGGGAGGCTCTAAAATTAAGTGGCTATAGGTTCTTTCCGTATATATTAAACCAAATCGCCCATCAAAAGTCAAGTCTTTTTTATAACACGCGGTTACCCACTTTGCATTGTTGTCAGCAAATCAGCCTTTTTCGCCCGATAATGCGATTCTCTGCTCCGGATTTGGCACAACATAACCTGGTTCAAGACAACGACAGAATATCATTCAAGACGTTTTCTATAAAGACGCGTCTGTAGAGCACCTTTCCAGCCTGTCCAGTCCGATTCGCCCGGCTCATTCTCAATCGCTGTCGTTACCTGGCTCACCTTGGCATCTAAATCGTCAATATAATAGACCATAAAGGCCTCCGGCATTGCCGGCAGCTTCGGCGAGCCGAACTCATACTCGCCGTGATGCGAAAGGATAATATGGCCAAGTGCATCCAAGACCTGCTTGTCAATAGTTACGCCTTTGGCCGTCAAAGCAGCAGCCTTTTTGTCCATCATAAGCAGTGTCAGAGCAATATGCCCGATCAACTGGCCCGCATCGGTATATGTAAAAGCCATATCGTAGGCAAGCTCCTCGGTTTTACCTATATCGTGAAGAAAAATCCCAGCTAATACCAAATCCGCCTGCACCTGCGGGTACAACGGCAATATAGCAACTGCAACACGCAGCATATTATGCGTGTGCTCCAGCAGTCCGCCTAAGTAGCCGTGATGAATTTTTACCGCGGCTGGAGCATCGCAAAATTTCTCCATAAGTTCAGTGTCAGCCAAAAATTCACCAACCAAAGCCTTTAACTGCGGATTTTTGATTTGGCTGACAATCTTTTTTACCTCCTCGAACATCTGCTTTGTATCTTTATCCGTCCGCGCCAGAAAATCCTCAACATTGACCTTGCTTGCATCAATAACGCCAACGCTATTAACAACGATTTGCAGGCTGTTTTGATAAAGCTCGCTTCGTCCCTCGATATGGATAAAGCCCGGTTTCGGCAGTGCCGTGTAAACTGCCTCAGTCGCCTGCCACATTCGGCCGTTCAGTTGGCCGGTGCGGTCGCACAGGTGCATCGCTATATACAAATCGCCCCTGGTGGTGCTTCGTAAAATAGGATCTCTGACCATGTAAATACCATCGATTGCCTCTCCCGGCTCGATCTGGTTTATGAACTTATGTACCATTTCTGCTCCATTAAATTGGTTAAATGGTAATTGGTAACTGGTGATTGGCGTTCGACTTTACCATTTAACCAGAAACAAATCAACCATCGTCTAGTTGTCGGTTAAGGCCTCAAACTCTGTTTACACCACGGACAATAATTCCAAAATGATGAATCTACCGACCAGCCGCACTGGCCGCAAACTTGCGGAAATGGCCGAATCTGCCATCGCTGTCGGACTTTCCGATGACACCACGGGCAATAACGCATAAATCGCATAAGTTTTCCGTTGCAGTATTTGCAACGTGCCTGATAGTGCACGCCTTTTGTACGCACGGAGCTCGGCGACTTAAAGCCTGGGCCGTAACACCAGGGGCAAAAACGCCACTCCGGCAAAACGCCCTTATGACAACGTGGACAAATGTAACTGAATTGGCTGTTTTTGTCAAAACGGTTGTGTTCACCGCCGCACCATGGACAAATCAGCATACTTTCAGCTATTGGTTCGCCACATTCCACGCATCGCAAAAGGATAGGAAAGACTTTTTTGTATCGTTTGATGAAGGCTTCGCTTCGTATCTTCTGCCAGTCACTTTTTTTTCTGTCAAGCGATTTTAGAGCAATTCCTTTCCTCAATGATTTTGGAGTCGCTTCCAGCAGAGCCGCCAGCATCTGCCCTGCGTTGTCAAAACGCTGTTCAGGGTCCACGGCCATCGCTTTTCGCATAAACTTTACAAAAGCCAAACTGGTTCGTTCGCGCAGACGTTTGTGACCTCTCAGCGGCCAACGAAAAGGCCAACGCGGCAGAAAACCTGTGATAAATTCGTAAATAATCAGCCCTGCGGAAAAGCAATCGCTGCGATAAGTCGGCCTGCCGTATGCCTGTTCGGGCGCGACGTAGCCGGGAGTACCGAAATCATCAACAGTTGCCATCCGTCCTTTGAGCTTCAGACAGATACCGAAATCGCCTAAGGCGGCTCTGCTGTCAGGAAACAGAAATATATTTGCAGGCGTGACATCGCAGTGCACCAACCGGTTGCGGTGCGCGTACGCAAGACCGTCAAGAACCTGACTCATAATTAATATAATCCTGCGGACGGACATGGGTTTTGAACGGTCGGCCAAAGTCCCCACACACAACTCGGTGGCCAAAACGGCGAAACCATCAATGATGTCAGCGTTTTTGACCGGCATTATATGCGGATGACGCAATTGAGCAACCAGCCGAACTTCCCGAAACAAGCCCTGATTATCGCGTTCGCCGTTGACGCCTATCTGAGGAATCTTTAAGGCTACGGAAATATCTTCTATGCAATCTTTAGCCTTCCAGACCTCGCAGCTTCCGCCTACACCTAAGCGTTTTTCCAAGCGATACTTGCCCAGACGTCTGCCGGCAGCCAGATTTAAAGCTGACGTTCCGGAAGTCGAAACCTTACCATTTTCGATAGCAACACCCATCCCGAAATTCTACCCTTCTGTTCCAAGTAACTGGTCAGTGAACATATTGACCGGGATCTCCTAAACAACTCCTAAAATAGTCAGAGGTGAATCAATGAATTTTATCCTAAATAAGGGAAACTTCCAAGAGTATTTGTAACAATTTTTATTTTTGCCAGCCTTTTTCCTACAGAGCCAAAGGCTAAATTTTCTAACAGCGCTTGCAAGCATTCTGATTTTGGGCTATAAAGCTTACAAGCAAATTTAATATGCAGTCTGTAAGTCGGCTGAATTCGGCTGGAATCAAAAATGGAAAAAAGGATAGTAACATCGGATGGCCGCACAAAACAGCCTTTAGCGGAGGTTTTCGGATTCCCAATAAATAATTCATCCAAGGAAGCCATCCGCTACCGTAAACACCGACTTTGCCCGTTTGGTAATCGAGTGCCAAACTGCACGAAAGACAAGGCTAATAGGCCACTCGGAGTATGCAGCATATACGATAACAGCAATGTGGTTATCACGTGTCCAATAAGATTTCGTGAGGACTGGATTATCGCTGAGGATGCAGCATCATTTTTCTTTCAGTCTGGCAGCAAGTGGACGACGCTTACCGAGGTAAGGTTAAAAGATAAACGTGGTAAGTCCGCTGGCAATATCGATGTTGTGCTGGTTTCCTACGATGATGCCGGCAAAGTCACAGATTTTGGTGCACTCGAAGTGCAGGCAGTTTACATATCGGGTAACATCCGCAATCCCTTCGAGGATTTCATGAGAAATCTATCTCAAGGACGTACTTTTAATTGGTCAGGTCGTCCGAATTATCCAAACCCGGACTATTTGTCTTCCTCACGTAAACGATTAGCACCTCAGTTGATATTCAAAGGCGGTATATTCAAGGAGTGGAACAAAAAGATTGCGGTTGCACTTAACCGTGGATTCTATGAGACTTTACCCCGTTTTCGGGAAGTGGCGCCATCTGAGGCCGACATCGGATGGTTTATCTATGATCTGGTAAAGAACAAAACAGAAAATAGATTTAAGCTTAGGCACTGTAAAACTATTTTTACAAAGTTTGACGAGAGTTTGAAAAAGATTACTCATTCTGAGCCTGGAGATATTTCCGAGTTCATTGAGCAGCTCCAAGAAAAAGTGGATGAAAAGCTTGATGAAGATGAACAGCCCGATATGGAGACGATTGATGCGCCATTCTGAACAAAGTTGTCAATTGACATTCTTCGATACCGCGCCGCCAAAAGATCACGTCATCAACGTTGCATCTGTTAAACAGCGAAGTCCATTTCGTTACCCAGGGGGCAAAACATGGCTTGTGCCGCGGATCCAGCAGTGGCTGGAAAACCTTCCTTGGAAACCTTCGGTTTTTCTGGAACCTTTTGCCGGTGGAGCTATCGTTGGACTGACTGTGGCCTTTGAGAAACTTGCAGAAAAGATTGTACTTGTTGAACTTGACGAACAGGTAGCTGCTGTTTGGACAACTATATTAAGTGACGATTGCAATTGGCTGATAGGTCGTATTTTGTCATTTGATATGACTATCGAAAATCTCCGCCGAGAGCTTGCCCATAAAGTAACATCCATCAAAAGAATCGCCTTTCAAACGATATTGAAGAACAGAACCTTTCACGGTGGAATAATGGCTCCTGGAAGCGGCCTCATTAAGCATGGCGAGAACGGTAAAGGCATCAGATCCAGATGGTATCCTGAAACCATTGCACACCGAATCCAGGCAATCTCAAACATTCGCGATCGAATTGAGTTTATTCGCGACGACGGAATACAAGCTATTATCTCATACAATACCCATAGACAGGTTGCAATGTTTATCGATCCACCCTATACCATCGCTGGCAAAAAAGCTGGAACAAGGCTTTATAAGTATTTTGAATTGGACCATGAACGCCTTTTTGCAGAATCTTCAAAAGTGCAAGGTGATGTTATTTTGACATATGATAATGCTCCGGAACTCGCCGGACTCGCTTTTAGATACGGCTTTGAAACACGCACGATTTACATGAAGAATACTCACCATGCAAAAATGCCAGAACTATTGATAGGGCGAAATTTGAACTGGCTTAAATGAAAGTGGTGGGGCGAGCCCCACCCTACACAATACAATTCCTATATAAGAATACAAAATATGAGAGACGAAATATGCGATATAGCCGGATGCTGATACCTACGACTAAGGAAGTGCCCTCCGATGCGGAGATAACCAGCCACAGACTGATGATTCGAGCGGGTCTTATCCGTAAACTCGCCAGCGGCACATACACCTATCTGCCGCTCGGCTGGCGCAGCCTGCTCAAAATCATAGAAATCGTTCGTAAAGAGATGGATAGAACCGGCGCACAGGAAATTTTAATGCCATCGGTTCAGCCCATCGAGCTGTGGCAAAAAACCGGACGAAATGTTGATTATGGTGAAACATTAGCAAAATTCGAGGACCGTCATAAACGATGGAATGTATTATCGCCCACCGCTGAAGAAGTGGTGACAAACATCGCAGTGAATGAAATAAAATCATATAAACAGTTGCCAATAAACCTTTATCAAATCAGCTTCAAATTCCGTGATGAGTTTAGGCCACGATTTGGTGTAATTCGCAGCCGCGAATTCATAATGAAAGATGCCTACAGCTTCGATACCGACTCCGCAGGTCTGGATAAATCATATAAAGCAATGTACGATGCATATTGCAGAATTTTCAAACGTTGCGGGCTGCGGTACGTCATCGTGGAGGCTGAGGTCGGCGAGATGGGCGGCTCCGGCTCGCATCAGTTTACCGTGCCATGCGAATCCGGTGAAGATACCATCGTCTATACTGAAGACGGTTCCTACGCAGCAAATCTCGAAAGAGCAGACGTCGATCCATTGCCGAAAGACAATGGACGACGTTTAGCCGGTACCCCTGTGGTGCCGGTAGAAGTCCCGCCGATGCAGGAAGTCCATACTCCCAATATCGGCAGCATCGAGTCCGTCTGCGCCTTTTTGAAAACTCAGCCGAAAGATATGATAAAGACGCTCATTTTTTCCTCCGAAGGCGACACAATCGCTGCATTAGTGCGAGGCGATCACGAGTTAAATACAGAAAAGCTCACCCAGACCATCGGCGGTGGACACGTGGAATTGGCCGATGAAACAATAATAGAAAAAGTCACCCGTGCTAAAGTCGGTTTTGCCGGCCCGATGGAAATAGCCCAGAAAGTCTCCAAAATGATTATCGACCACGCGGTGACAGCAATGGCTGTTGGAGTAACCGGCGCGAATAAAACTGATTACCACGTTAAAAACGTTGTGCCGGGCAGAGATTTCCCGCTCGAAGGCGATAATATTATTGTTACAGACATCCGCTATGCCCAGGAAGGCGATACATACAACGGCAAAAAGCTGCTCTTTAAAAAGGGCATCGAAGTCGGACAGGTATTCAAGCTCGGCACCAAATACAGCACGAAACTCGGTGCGAAATTTCTCGACGAAACCGGCAATGAAAAACCCTGCCTCATGGGCTGCTACGGCATCGGCATAAATAGAATCATGGCCTCGGCTATCGAGTTGGGCAACGACAAAGACGGCATTATCTGGCCGATCTCTATTGCACCATTTGAAGTGATTGTTACCTGTGTCAATCAGGAAGAAACAAACGTTGCTCAGACAGCCGAAAAGATTTACCGGCAATTGCTCGATAAAGGTATTGACGTCCTGCTGGACAACCGAGACGTACGTGCC
>CAZVWH010000024.1:0-33325 GCA_964631175.1 uncultured Pirellulales bacterium
ATTTTATTGATCCCTCGACGATGCTCGGGACGGCGTCTGCGAAATCTGTGGTTAATTTTCTTCCTTGCCACCAAGATACAAAGTCACGAATTCCCTGATAAACTAATTTCAATCCGCTGTTGGCTACCAATCGACCTCACAGGCAGGGTCGTCCAGATTATTGCATCTTAACCAATCACTAGCGAATTTAGTAAGGTCCATTATGTCAACGTAGCAATCATGATTCAGGTCGGCACCGAAGCCGTAACCTGATTGCCATACGCCGTAGCAAGAAGAAGGCGGCTGATTAGGATCCGGAAAACCAGTATGGTCACAATCTAGGTTGTGGGGGTCATTGCACTCGTGCCACCGGCTGGAGAGAATTGCGTAATCCAAAAAGTTAACGTAGCAATCTGAATTGATGTCCGAATCGATACACCAGCCGAACAATACCACCTCCTCACAGCAGTTCGGCTCCATCACCGTTGCAGAGGCAAAGGAGTCAAAGAACACTCCAGTATCTGCGCCAATAGTTTCCCTACAAACTCTCAAATAATGCACATCGTCTAAGAATACGTCGTTGAAGTCAAAGTAAGCGTTATACAATTTGCCAGGCACTCCGGGCATTTCATCATAATGCCCAACTACTTCTCCGATTTTTACAAAGTCATTGACATCATTTCTCTCTGCACTGGCCCATACCGAACACCGAGCTTTGCCCCCACAATACAATCTTATCACAAGATCGTTCGCCTCAGGGACATCTTTTAGACCATAGTCAAACTTTAGGATAATCTCTTGGTTCTTGTTTACTGCACCACCACCCCGCCATCCAGCAACGTAATCATTATCAATCGTCAACTCACCATTAACATCCTCAGTAAAAGCATTCATATCACCGTCTTCATCACAATCATTCGGCCCCAGCACCCACCACGTAGTGTTCGGCTCCATTAGAGCCCCGCCGCTGCAGCCACCAAGACCGTAGTTTTGGATTCGCTCTGTGTAATGTTCGATACTGTCAGCCCAATTTCGACCTTTAATATATCTGGCCTCAGCAGGTTCTAAGAAAATTCCAAAAACAGTTATCAGAATAACACTACCAATTACCCGACACATATCTTTCTCCTTCCACATAAATAAATTAAAGAACTCGACTTTTACTTTTTTTTCTCACTCCAGAAATATTCATAACGGTTTTTGCGACCCATAGGGACATCATTCTTTTTTAATGAGTCCACATGCTTATCAAGGTAAAGAACGTTGATTTTATGGCGGTGGCGATACTCAAAGTTGTGTATCGGGCAAGCCTCGTAGAACACAATCCCACGTGCCCTTTCGTATCCATTGCCGTCACAGAGGGCAAGTGTCTTACATGGTCTGCGGAATTCCGATATGCGACGGTAACTTCCGGTTTTGCTCCCACGATTTGAAAGGCGCAAGGTGCCATTCATCATATAACTAAGCGCATAAGGCCTTTGCTTCGCCTGATAATCAGGAGGCACATCGCGTGTGAACCCTGGCCTCAAATGACTTGGACAAATCAGAATTGTACCTTCCGCTGATGGACCGACTATCAGACCATTAGCATCCAGTCGAGGGGCAATGTTCATACAGGCCATCAATTCAGGATTCAGATACCAATTATCCCGACCGGCCACATCATCCTTGTCCCGTGGCTCGGCTGGAGGAAACCAGCCGTTGTTTCCATCTACATACATCTCCAGAGCAAATCCAATGCTTCTAAGATTTGCAGTGCATACAATGCTTCGCCCTCGCTGCCTGGCAGAAATGAGACTCGGAATTAAAATTGCCAAAAGCATACTAATAATGCTTATGACCACCAGCAATTCAACAATCGTAAATCCCCTTATCCGAACTCGCCTCATCGATTTCTCCCCATAGATAAGATTAGAGCTAAGATTGCTCTTTCAAAAAAACATGCATTGGTTCGGCATCCTTTCACCTATTCGAAACTAAGTAGTTAGGTGAAGCTTATTAAGTTAGGTGTTTCTAATATTGATATAAAAAAAATTCCTTCATTTACTCCGTCGCTTACGTCATTATCAAGCTACCAACCTGATAAACGATGAACGTTACCACATAAGCCAGAGTAGTGAGTCCGAAAAATTGGAATAACGCCCAGCCCCACGAGCCTGTCTCTTGCTTCGTCATTACGACCGTCACCACACACGGCGCATAAATCAGGCAAAACAGCATTATGCAAAAACCTGTTAGCGGCGTATAGTTCGCCTGGAGCTTATCTCGCAATGTTGTCTCTGGCGCATCCGTGCTGCCAAGGGCCCCCGCTTCGCGGGAACTAACCGCATATACTATTGCCAATTGCGATATGAAAACTTCCTTGGCAGCGGTTGCGCCGATAAGAGCTGTTCCTATCTTCCAATCGAAACCAAGCGGTTTAATTACAGGTTCTATCGCGTGTCCTAATCTGCCAATTACCGAATATTCCAACATTTCCTGCCGAGCTTGCTCGCGATCCAAATCTCTGAGAGATTCGGGATTAGGTTTCGGGTAACTGCTCGCCACCCACAACAAAATCGATATGCCGAGGATTATTGTGCCTGCCTTTCTCAGATACATCCAGCCTCTTTGCCACATGTGAATACACAGAGATTTGAAGGTGGGCATACGATATGGGGGAAGCTCCATAACAAACGGCATAGTCTCGCCCTTGAAGACTGTTAGTCGCAAAAGCTTGATACAGATAATCGCCAGGACGATGCCTATCAGATAAATAAGCCACATCATCGGCCCATGCCATTTTTCAGTGAAAAAAGCTGGTATAATCAACGCATAGATTGTCAGCTTTGCTCCGCAGCTCATAAGTGGTATCACCATTATCGTTGTTAGCCTATTGCGCCGGTTTTCGAGTATTCGCGTAGCCATAATAGCCGGCACCGAGCATCCAAAACCAATGAGCATTGGTATAAAACTCTTGCCGTGCAGGCCGATTTTGTGCATTATTCGGTCCACAATAAAAGCCGCTCGTGCCATATAGCCGGTATCTTCAAGAAGCGCTATCGCAAAAAATAGCAGCAGAATATTAGGCAAAAACACAATCACCCCCCCTACTCCAGCTATGACACCGTCAACTAAAAGAGACCTTAGCCAGCTTTCACTGCCGAGAGGCCAAAGACCAGCTATCGAACTGCCAGCCCAATCGAAAAACAACTCAAGCCCCTCCATCGGGTATCTACCCAACTTGAACGTCATTAAAAAGACCAGATACATCAATATCAGAAAGATCGGCAGTCCTAAGACGCGGTTTGTCACTACGGCATCTATCATGTCGCTACTGCTGTGACGTGACTCCACGGTAGTTTTTATTGTCTCCTGACACGCACCCGATATGAAGCCATAGCGCTTGTCGGCCATTACGATTTCCGGCTCATCACCAAAAATACTTTTCAAATGCTCAGTACTTGCTGTGACAGCATCTTGAACCTTTTTATTCTTTACTTTCGCGATTACATCATTGTCCTGCTCCAGCAGCTTCACTGCTAACCACCGAGGTTCATACTTTTTCGCTAACTGACCTTCCTCGGCACAAATAAGATTTTCAACATTTGCCAGCTCAGTTTCTATCTCTTGGCCATAATTTATCTTATATGTGCGCTGCACTTTGTCCGAGCCGGCCGTTTCAATAATAGCATCAAGCAATTCAGTTTTTCCCTTGGCTTTATTGCCTATGGTTGGAACAACTGGCGCTTGCAAAAGCTTAGATAATTGTTCAATGTCAAAAACCATCCCTATTTGCTTTGCGATGTCACTCATATTGAAAGCCAAGACCAAAGGCATATTCATCTCAATTAGTTGAGTCGCCAAATAGAGATTCCGCTCAACATTGGAGGCATCGACAATATCAACGACAACGTCGGGCTGCTCATCGATTATAAAATTGCGGGCAACAATCTCCTCAATTGAATAAGCCGTCAAACTGTATGTCCCCGGAAGGTCCACAACCGTGATTTCATAATCTTTATATCTACAAAGTCCCTCTTTCTTCTCTACGGTCACGCCTGGGTAATTGCCAACATGCTGTCGTGCACCGGTTAGCATGTTGAATATAGTGGTTTTTCCACTGTTGGGATTTCCCGCTATAGCTACTGTGATTTTTCTCATAACCATTGGGGACCTGACGAAAATTAGGATAACCCCACGTAAAACGTGGGGCTAAATATTTAACCTGCGATTCACCGCAGGTTTGCGGTGAACTTATGTCTCATACTACCATTATTTTATGAGCCATACCCCGGCCCAACATCATTTTTGAGCCTTTAACACTTATCACAAAAGGACCGGGATGAGAGTTATTCACGACCGTTATTTGAACTTTGGACATCAGCCCCATAGATGCAAGTCTGCTATTCAAGCCTCGGCCAGCTTGTACACTAACTATCTTTACCGTTTCGCCGGCTCGCACAGCAGATAAAAGCCTTGTTTGCTTCTGCTCCATAGCTATTAACCTACTTTTGTAATCTCCATCGTGTTCGTTTTCCTCTCGCACCCCTTTTTCTACAGAACTTCTGGAATTCATCCGCTAAATCTCGACCGTTTTTGTCACTTTCAGTCATAAATTCGATAAAGGACAGGAGCTTTGAAATAATGCCTGGCCCAAGCGCATGTTCGGCCTTGCACGCGGCTTTTTGGGCATTATCCGGCCTGACGCCTAAGACATTAACAAAGAAGGAATTAAGAATATTGTGTTTCCTGACAACCTCGGCTGCAGCCGACTGGCCGGTTTCGGTAAGTGAAACATAGCCGTATGGCTTATAGTTAGCTAAACCTTTCTTCTTTAGGATCCGCAAGGCCCCTGTAACGGATGATTTCGATACACCGAGCAATTCTGCTATATCCTTACTGCGGGCAAAATTAGACCGGCTTGCTATATTAAAAATGGCCTCAAGATAATCCTCTAATGAGGCACTCAATTTTTTGTCTTTCGCTGCTACCATAGCCCTTTTACCCTGATATGTACACTAACACTAATATAGTTAGTCGCACCTAACTTTGTCAAGGACAAATCTCAAAATTTTTGTAAAAAATTTTGGGAGTGAATAGTAAAGAGTGCACTTCATGTTTGTAGGTGAGGTGAACGCTATTGTATTCCCTATTATCTCAACGGATAATGGTTGGTCGCCTTTTGTCACCTCGACCGAGGCCGTATGGCCGAGTGGAGAGGTCTGCCTTCAAAGCAGATTTCTCCGCTTCGGCCCACTTATGGTGGGCCTACGGTCGAAATGACCCCTACTAGTCAGCTTTTCTTTCTGTAGATTTTACCAACAATCTTGACACATACCCAATAGTGAATTGACAGCGACTTTTACATTTTCTTTATCGATTTTTGTAGGTATAATAAGTTGATAAGTCTGTGCGAGGTTTTATAGAAATTTCAAAATAATTAGGAGCCGATCTGCGGAGGTAGCAAACAAAGCATGAAAAAGTACGGTAAAGGATATCCACTTCTGAAAGCCCTTTTGGACGCATTGATTGAAGCGGCACCAAATTGGGCAAAAGCACCGGGTAAGTTTGTATCCTCTTTATCTGAACAACTAAAAAGTCAAGGAGAGCAGAAAAATAAGCAACTTGAACAGGAGATAAAGGGTATTTCAGAAGATAAATTGCAAGAGATTATCAAGGAAGCCGGATATGAGCAAAAAGAGGATATTGAACTAATAGTTGGAAAAGTTAAGTTAATTCCTGAGATTTTGCGAACCCTTGATTATCGGTTCGATAGAATTGATGAGGCACATGAGGAGATTAAATCGCTTTTGCTGCGAAAACAACCGATTCTTCAGTTCCCCTTTCCTCCGAGTCTGCATAACCAGACGCCGCCTGAGGAGAATTTTGTAGGACAAGAGAAGCATCTTGATACTATCACGAGTTGGTATAACAGTGAGGAAGTGCGGATTGGGGCATTGATTGGTTGGGGCGGCGTAGGAAAATCAGCTCTCGTGCGAAAGTGGTACGATAACCTCGAAGATAATAACATCAAGCCGGATGGTATCTTTTGGTGGGGTTTTTATCGTAATGCATATCTTGAACAATTCTTAAACGCCCTTCTGCGATATGTCAGTGGCGGCCAAATTGAGCCGGATACTATAAAGAGCACCTGGGAAAAGACAGACAGGATAAAGGAATATATTAGCCAGGGAGCCTACTTAATCATACTGGACGGCCTTGAGGAGATGCAGAAAGGCCAGACAAGCGGCGATCAGTTCGGCTGCATGGAGCATCGGGAATGCGCCGATATGCTGAAATATTTGGCGGATACAAAAGGTGATGGATTGTGCCTTATAACGACCCGGTATCCACTGACAAATATCAAGAATTATGAAGGCTCGGTATATCAAAATATAGAGGTAGAGCGTTTAAGTATTGCCGATGCCAGAAGCTTGTTCAAAAAGGTCGGAGTTAAGGGCGACCAGGAGGAGATAGACTCGGTTATAGAGGAATATGATGGACATGCCTTGAGCCTGATGCTTCTATCGAAGTACCTTGTCGAAGATTTTGCTGGTGACATAAAAAAGGCAAAGGAAATACCTCCATTTTATTCAGATAAAGAAGCCGGCGGCAAGGCCCACCGAATCCTTCTATGGTATGCCAAACAGCTCACAGACCAGCAGCAGGCATTTATGAAGATATTCTCCCTCTTTAGAAGAGCGGTCAGCGAGAAAGATTTTCAAGGTGTATTTCGAGCCGAGATGGAGACCGAAGTGAATCAGGCATTGATAGAAATGACCGAATTCGCATTCAAACGCATGGTAGATAACCTAGTTGACAGGCGGCTCATCTCAAAGGCACAGGACAATACGTTCGCTACGCACCCATTGATAAAGAACTACTTTGAATCCATATTTGACAAGGAAGATAAGAAGCTTTGCCACAAACGCATCTATCAGTATATAGGCGAATATGCGCCGAAGCTTCCTGAGACTTTAGAGCAGATGCAGCCATTATTTGAGCGGATTTATCACGGTTGTGCCGCCGGGCTTTATAATGAGGTTTTGGGGGATGTTTATTGGGAGAAAATAAAAAGAAGAGAAGAATTCCTTATTACACAGAAACTTGGTGCATGGGAAACCGACCTATCTCTTGCTAAAACCTTCTTTCCGGAAGGGAACCTCTCTAAGATACCACTTGTAAGTAAAAGAAAAGACCAAAGCTGGCTTCTTAATGCAGCAGGACTGGCACTTCTTGCAACAGGCAGGCCGAAAGAGGCGGAAGAACTGTTGAAAGCAGCAATTGAGTTATATATTCAAAATGACAAAATCGATTTCGCCTCTGCGGGTTATCAAAACTTAGCTGACCTTCAATTTCGAACTGGTGACCTTGGGTCTGGGCTGGATAGTTCCAAAAAGGCACTCGTAATGGCAGAAAAAGCAGAATCCGATGAGGAAACTTGCGATTCAAAATCCTATCTTGGCTGGATAATTTATCTTTTGGGTAAAAGCGAAGAGGCGGAAAAAGAATTCCATCAGGCGGATGAGCTTTGTATAAAGAATACAGATATTCGACTTTACGGTTTTTGGGGGGTTATATATGCTGACTTTCTCATATCAATTAGGAGAATTGATGAGGCCTTTGAGCTGACAAGACATAACCTTGATATTTGTAAGAGTCAAAATTGGACAAATAGCATTTCCAGATGTCACCGCTGCTTAGGTGCTATTGCAAGGATAAAGGCAAATTATAAAGACTCTGAAGGTCATCTTCAAAATGCCCTTGAGATTGCTCGTAAGATTGGTGTGCCTTTTCTTGAAATCGAGGCCCTGCTTGAGTCCGGCAGGCTGTGGTTAGATATAAAAAAATATGAAGATGCGATTCGTTATGCAGAGCAGGTACTGAAGATTTGTGCTCGCACTGGATTTAAGTTTTATGAGCCGGATGCGGAGCTAATTTTAGCAAAGGCGTATTTGTCACAAAAAGAGTTTGAGAAAGCCCCTTCGACAAGCCCATTAGGGGCAAGCTCAGGGCGGGCAGAAACCTACGCAAAATCAGCATACGAAAAGGCCATTGTCATGAAATACCGCTGGGCAGAAGGTGATGCAGCGCATTTGTTAGGAGAAATCTATTTAGCTATGGGTGATAAAGCAAAGGCCCGAAAGCAGCTAAAAAAGGCGATTTTATGCAGGAAAGAAATTTTAGATCCGAAAGTGAAAGAGTCAGAAAAGCTGCTTGAGAGTTTGTGATTTATACTCTACTGGTGGGCTAAAGCCCACCCTACCTGAACACCCGACGGTTTTTATCGATGTAAATTGATAAAATTTCAAACCTGAAAAAAGTATTTGTTTTATAATCTGCTTGGTATTAAAATATTGGTGCTTACACGGGGCGTGGCGCAGTTTGGCTAGCGCGCCTGCATGGGGTGCAGGAGGTCGCAGGTTCGAGTCCTGTCGCCCCGATTTATGGCTTTCCATATTTACATCCTTAAATCTTTCAAAGATGGCAGTCTGTACGTAGGCAGCACACAAAACTTAGCTAATCGACTTAAACAGCACAACAATCCGAACAAAAAAACATATACAGCAAAACGAGGCCCATGGAAACTCATGTATAGCGAAAGACACACAACCCGCGCCCAGGCTGTTCAACGCGAGCGTTTTCTTAAATCACACGCAGGTTCACATGAACACAAACTGTTAGCGAGTAAGGGGGGTTAAGAACATTAAAATGCCGGCTGGCGCGGCCCCTGGGGCAGGTCGTCCGTTCAAATCGGATCGCCCCGATATTGATCACAGCAATATCTGATCATTCTTGGCAAAATAAACTTTATCCTGCCTGCCGGGCCATAAAGTCTTATCGTCAAGATGAGCTATAATGACGGCAAATCTGCTGAAAGACCATACACTACTTTTGGCTTTTGCCAATCGAACACCCGCTGGATTCGGCAAGCTCACCACAAGTCTGGATTTTGGATTCCGAATAACTATTCGAAAATTTTGCTCCACTGTCTTTTCTCTCTGCTTTGCCAGTCTCTTCTGTGGTATATATAACTAACTATCAAAGGTAGAATACTGGTCGCTTCTGCATAAACCATCTGCTCATAACCGGTATCAACCTTGCCCCAAGAGGATGCTTCCTTAAGAGTGGAGCTTGAACAGGCTCCGTCCCTGACGTCGGCAACCGTAATCTGCACAGCGTACTTGTGCATCGGCACCGACTCTCCCAAGATTTCCGCACAGACGACCGCATCCTGTGCGAAATTCTTGGGCACGCCGCCTCCTATTATAAATAGTCCCGAGACCGGAGATTTGATTTTTATTTCGGTAAGCTCCCTGAAATCCTTAACACAGTCAATGGAAACGTGACTGCTGGGATTTTCCGCCTGATGCTTTACAAGCCCAAAGCCGGCGCTTGAATCGGAAAAAGCAGGACAAAATACAGGAACATTATTTTCGTAGGTCGCCTGAACAAGAGAATCCTTTTTGACAGCATTGCCGAGAAGATATTTGCCCATCTCATTAATAAATTCTCTTGATGAATATGGCCTCTTCTCTAAGGAATCGGCAATCTTTTTTATCGTATTGTCACAAATCTGCAACTGTTCTTCGTCGATGAAGGTGTCATAGATTCTGTCTATATAGAGCTCTCTAAGCTTTCTGTCATCGACTTGAGGACTTCCTTTATAATGCTGAAAACCCAATGCTTCAAAAAAGTCCATATCAACAATTGCAGCACCGGTGGCAACAACAACATCGACCATATTATATCTGACCATGTCGGCATAGACTTTCATACATCCGGCTGCGCTGCTGCTCCCAGCTACGCACAAGATAATCGTACAATCCTTGTCCTTTATCATCTCACCGAAAATATCCGCGGCCCTGGCTGTATCTCCGGCTGTAAAGGACATATCTCTGAAGCCATCGATTATTTCAGAAGAGTCAAAAGATGTTATGTCGATGTGTTTGACAGGCTCTTTCAGAAAATCTTTCTTTTCCATTTCATCCTCGTCTCGACTGAGCTCGCCGAAGTCTAAATTTATAGCTTAAGAGTTTGTAGATTAGCTTTGCCGTCAGGAAATCCGGTGCTTTATTTTTCTCATTCGGGCACAGCTCAACCACATCAAAGCCGACAATGTCTCTATTATCAGAGACCGCCTTTAGTAGTTTTAGCACATCGTACCACAACAATCCTCCCGGCTCCGGCGTTCCTGTGGAGGGCATTATTGAGGGGTCAAAAACATCCAAATCGATTGTAACATAGACTCTGCCCGTCAATTTCGAGATAACTCTTTCAATCCAATCCCTGCTTGAATAAATATCTTCCGCAAAGAAAACGTTTGCCCGCTCCATAAGCTCCTTCTCAGAATAGTCCATACTTCTGATACCCACCTGCACAATAGGACAGGCCCCCCGCTTGGCGGGAGCCTGATGCATCTCTTTCACTCTGGCCATCACGCAGGCGTGATTATATTTGGAGCCATTGTACTCATCCCGTAAATCACAATGTGCATCAAGCTGCAAAACAGTAATGTCTGGCTTGTTTTCGATGTGCGCTTTGATTGAGCCGATACTAACCGAGTGTTCCCCTCCCAAGACAACAGTAAATTTATCTTTGTCTAAATAGCCCCGGATTCTTTTTCTTACCGCTTCCACCATATTTTCAGGGGTAAGCCTTCCTTCGATGGCTTTATCCGTATATATTCCTTTTCGATAAACTTCCGAGTTCGTCTCTATATCATAAAGCTCCATATTCGCAGAAGCTCCTATAATTGCTGCAGGACCTTTATCTGCTCCTTTAATCCATGTGCTTGTAGAATCGTATGCAACTGGAACTATAACGATCTTTGCATTTTTCACGCTGGAATATTCTTTGGGCAAACAACCAAAATTAACTGCCTGTGACACCATAAATTCTATGATTGGTAATAGGTAACTGGTAATTGGTAATTAAAATTATTGTAACCGTTCACGCAGAAAATAAGGCGTTTTTGTGTCATTGCGAGGCCTTTAGGCCGAAGCAATCTCAAAAACGTACGATTTTAGATTGCTTCGCTTCGCTCGCAATGACAAAAATGCGGTTTTCCCGTGAACGCTTACAAATTATTTAACCAGTCCCTATGTGACCAATTATCATTTAACCAATATCAGTCGAACAAAAATACTGCTATGGATACTACTGTAGTCCATAGGTTCTTTTTCCCACGAGCGGTCTGCGTTATGCTGGAAGTTCTGATTATCATCCCGCTGGATTTATAAACCTGCTCCTTTTCCGACCAGGCTATATTCGGATCAACCTCTATCCCCAGTGTAGTACCCAGCATTTCGGCTGCCAGGTCCTCGGCCATATCCGATGCTTCAGCCTTATTCATTCCGTAGTTATGCACCTCGCTTAGGTATCCCCATCTGCTGCTGTCTTTCGGCACAGCAATTCCTATTGACGATGCAATCATCCTTCCGTGCTCATTCGTATCGGTCCTGGCCATAACACAGTAGCACATCGCTCCCGGAACCAGTTGCTTTAGTCCCTTATCGCAACTAATAATTTTGCAACTCGGCGGCAGGATCGATGATACCTGTACAAGATTCTGCCGGGCCATACCTGCTTTCTGCAGCGCCTGCTCAAAAGACTTCAGTCGATACTTGTGCTGCCCAATTCCTTTAGTGAGAAATGCCTTAGTGGGGACACGATCCATTTCGATTCTCCATATATTTCTTTAACTTTTTAATTTTCCCGTTACCCATGAGTTTAACTTTGCCTACCGTGAGATAACTCCGATACAAAATACCAAAATCAACTGATTTTACCATCCTTGACTATACTTTTTCAATATTATGATCATTAAATAATGAAGAATTTATTGCCTTACGTGTGCCTTCTGTTCTGAGGCTGTAGGAGGGAGCACGACTTGAAAATATGGGCCTGGCCATTTCCCTGGGAATCTGGCCCCTCGGGCTCTTGACCGACGATCTGCGAAACTACACATCTAAGCATAACAAGAAAAAACAGTTGAAAAAACAGAGGAAATCATATAACTTGGGAAACGAAGATACGGGTTTTTGCGGGCGTAATTCAGCGGTAGAATGTCAGCTTCCCAAGCTGGACGTCGTGGGTTCGAATCCCATCGCCCGCTTTTTTGTCCTTTTAGCGTCAACGAACGACAGTATTCATTCTCAGGATTATATTCTATCAGCTTATGTAAGCTGATTTATACTTTCCCGCCTGCGACCTATTATTCGTTTCTTAGCAGATTAAATTATGTTATTTCCTTTTGACCTCTCTACACGGCTTGTGGTCCACATATAGTCGCAGTTTCGTTAAGTAGATTTTAATCTCCTCCGGGTCGGTCAACAGAGAAATAGCCTGTTGTTGCGTTTTTACAGCCATGTCAAATTGATCCGATTCAGCATAAGCAGCAGCTAAGGTGTCCAAGTACTGAGGATTTTTGCGTTTAGTGATCTCTACAATCTTTTGTGCTAACTCGACAGAGCGATGCCCATCTCTGATCTCGTCAGCTTCGCACGTGCTCAGAATCCAAGCAAGCTCATTTAATGTTTGTGGATTACCCGGCTGTAACTCAAGCACCTTGGTCAAATCAACCACAGCCGATCCATATTCTTCTGTATGTTTATACAACAAGGCTCGACTGTAATAATAAGAGGCATTGTTTGGATCAAGCTGAATAAGCTCCGAGAACGTCCTCACCGCACTGTTATAATCTCCGCTCTTGGCTTGAATATCTATCAGCGTTTTAAGTGTAACGGACAAAAGCTGTTTGTGGGCCCGACCATTCTGCGAATTTGCCACTTCGCGACTTATCTTGACAGCCTTATTTGCCAGAGCTTTTGCAAAAATATAGTTTTCGTTATTGGCCTCAATCACGGACAGTCTTGCTAATATGTCCGCCATAACTATAAAACTTGAGGGCTCATTAGTCTCTGTAGTGTTTAGCTGTTCTACAATCCTTAGTGCCCTTTCCAGAAGCTGCTGAGCTTCCTCGGGTCTTCCCATATCCCACACAACAGCACCGAGCCAATAAAGTGACTGTCCCGAGCGATAATCTTCCGGACCAAACTTCTCCGCTTCTCGCACAGCCTCTCTAAACAATTGCTCTGCCTCTTCATGCCGGCCGTCACTGTACGCTTGGCGTCCTTCATCTACGTAACTTTCCCATAGGGTAGCTTGCGGCGAATCATTTGGGTCATTGCCTATCCATGGGTAGCGTCGAGCTGAGCTTGGTTCGCTATGCTCGCAGCCGGTGATACACATTGTAATTAAGCAGCTTAAAATAAATACCACGAGAAACCCAAAATGAGAAGTGACCCGTGGCAAATTACACCTTCGTAATCCCTCCTGGCAAAATCCTAAATGCGCAGCATGCCTTACGGCAAAGCTTCTCAGCGTAATAAATGATCCTGATACGATCTTCCACTCCTCCGTTACCATTTTTGCTCCTCCTTTAATCGATGGCTATCATCCCTCGCTCCATTAGTGGCTCGCGCTTCGTTGCAAATAGCATGGTTAATGTCTATTTAGTATGATAGCAATGCTTATAAATAGTGGATTAGTCTGGGCCAGTCAAGAAAAAAATTTGGATTTTGTCAATAGAAGTGTAGCCATAATCCTGTTTTTTAGCTTTTAATTTAGAGCTTTGATGGTTTATTATTTAAGCGCAAAGTATAAACAGTCGAGAAAATAGAGTAGCAATCAACTTTAAAATTTTGCCATTTGTTGTCAGAATTGGCCTATTGAAATGATAGCAGAAGATCCGACAAATATGGGGCACTATTTATCCAACAACAATACGGAATTGCACTACAACCACGAAATTAAGACGCCGGGCGTGATTGGAATCCTGCCGATTCGAAATGCTGTCGCCTATCCGGGAACTGTAACGCCGTTGGCAATAGGCCGAGCAAGAAGCAAAGCTTTACTTGCCAACACGAGGTCTAATGAATCGATCATTGGGCTTGTCACACAGCGCAATCCTGATACCGATAAGCCGGATTTCGATGATCTTTACTCCATTGGAACTACCGCCTCGGTATTGAAGGTTATTAAAATGCCGCAGGGCTCAATTAACATTGTAGTCCACGGATTATCACGCTTTAGAATAATAAAACACATGGCCACTGAGCCATATTTAAAAGCAAAAATTCGGCCGTTCAATGTCACAACAAATATTACAAAAAAGCTTCAAGCACTCATTGTTAGTGTCCGTCAGACTGCCAACCGTGTCATCTCGTTGAGCCCTAACGTGCCGGAAGAAGCCTCTGTCCTGCTGGAAAATATCGAAGATCCGTCCGCCTTGGCTGACTTCTTAGCCGCTAACCTTAACCTTAACACAGCGAAGAAGCAGGAATTGCTCGAGGAGCTCGACCCAGCTAAACGCCTTAGTAAAATATCCATGATCCTGGCAAATCAACTGGAGGTCCTCGAACTAAGTCACAAAATCCAAGGCCGGGTTAGAGAATCGATAGACAAAAGCCAAAGGGAATATTTCCTGCAGGAACAGCTAAAGGCTATTCAATCCGAGCTCGGCCAACAAGACCTCAGAACCGAAGAGCTAAAGCAGGTCAGAGAAAACATAGCTAAAGCGAAAATGCCCCAAAAGGTCGAAGAAGAAGCCTTGCGCGAGTTAGACAGACTAAGTAAAATTCCTCCCGCTTCACCGGAATACACTGTCATTCGCACATATTTGGACTGGGTCTGCGAACTACCGTGGTCTATTCAGACCGAGGACCAGTTGGACATCAATAAAGCTGAGCGAATATTAAACCGTGATCACTACAATTTGACCAAGGTAAAAAAACGCATCCTTGAATTTCTCGCTGTCCGCAAGCTGAATCCGACCGGCAAAAGTCCTATACTTTGCTTTATTGGCCCACCCGGGGTAGGCAAAACATCTCTCGGCAAATCCATCGCACGCGCTATGGGAAGAAAATTTATTCGTATATCGCTCGGCGGAATGAGGGACGAAGCCGACATTCGGGGACATCGAAGAACCTATATCGGTGCTCTGCCCGGCAGGATTCTGCAAGAACTGAGAAAATGCGAAAGCAGAAATCCTGTCTTTATGCTCGATGAATTAGACAAAATAGGAGCAGATTTTAGAGGCGACCCAGCCGCGGCGCTGCTGGAAGTGCTCGACCCAGAACAAAATTTCAGCTTTACCGACCATTACCTCGACCAGCCTTTCGATCTATCCGGCGTCATGTTCATCAGTACCGCCAATTATACCGAGCCTATCCCGCCGGCCTTACACGACCGAATGGAGGTCATTGACCTGCCCGGCTACACCGAAACCGAAAAACTGAACATCGCCAAGAAATACCTCGTCCCCCGTCAGCTTAAAGAGCATGGCCTAAATAAAAACATGCTGACCATAAAAGACGAGGCAATACTTACCATAATCAGAAGCTATACCCGTGAAGCAGGCGTGCGAAGTCTTGAAAGAAACATAGCTGCTATCTGTAGAGCCATCGCTACCGAGATAGCCAAGGACAAAAAGAGCCGGGCAACCATCGGCAAAAAAGACCTCGCTAAGATCTTAGGGCCTACACAATTCGAGTCGGAACTTGCTCTGCGCTGCGGGATACCAGGTGTCGCAACTGCGCTGGCCTTTACGCCGGTCGGAGGGGAGCTGCTCTTTATTGAGTCGGCTTCTATGCCCGGCAAAGGCCAATTACAGCTAACAGGCCATATTGGCGATGTTATGAAGGAAAGTGCACAGGCTGCTTTTTCCGTTGTAAAGGCAAATGCCAAAAAGCTAAAAATTGAGCCTGATAGATTCAGCAAATTCGACTATCACATTCACGTCCCGGCAGGAGCAATTCCCAAGGACGGGCCAAGCGCGGGAGTGGCAATGTTCACCTCGTTGGTCAGCTTAGTCCTTCATAAGCCGACTCGGCCGGATGTGGCAATGACCGGTGAAATAACCTTACGTGGCCTGGTCCTGCCCATTGGCGGCTTGAAGGAAAAAATATTAGCCGCAAAACAGGCCGGCATAAAAACTGTCATCCTGCCGCAAAGAAACAAAAAAAACCTGCCCGAAGTCCCCAGAGAAGCCAAAAAAGGCCTGAAATTCAGGTTTGTTAAAAATACTAATGATGTCTTGAAAATTGCACTGAATAAAAACTGAACTAAACTTTCAGCAGACACAGAATCATAGGTCCGCCACAGACAGATTTATAATATTACATACACAATCACACCTTTTGACAATAATATTAAAACGCAACTTATACCAATTGTGATTAATCCTTGCGCCTCACATATTTAAGCCAGCTTGTTGATTCAATATATATTGGCTCAGCAGCGCCATGAATCACATCAGATAACCCAGCAAAAGCGCTGTAATTAAGTACGATTGCTATTACATTAACATATAAACATATACCTGTACCTATTAGCAGTTTCTTTTAACAGAAACTGCTAATAGCTAAAAATCATTCGATTGTATTATAGCAATTGTAATTAAATGTTGCGCTTTGCATAAAGGCCGGCAAGCCATCCCCAAGCCTTCGACAAGCTCAGGCGGGGCGCTGCGCTTGAGGCTGCCATCCATCTGTGCCAAACGCACGAAGCGCAGTAATTTAATGCAATTTGTATTAATCGTAAAATGTAAAGCGATGATTCCAAACTTTGTACAATATAAAAAGAGGTCTATACTGAATCAATCAGTATAAAGTACGTGAATTAAAAAGGTACTGTCAAAAAACCAAAGCTCTACGGCTTTACAGCCGTGGCATCCTCATATACCTTCTGTGCCATTAGTGCCGGGTCGCTCAGCTTTAATCTTAACTCGGCTTATGAAATTTAAAGTCTATTTTAACCAGCCGCTCCCTAAGAACAGCTCGAGCATCGCTCCTAAATATCTCTATCTTAGCAGGAACTAAAACGCCATCCTTGCGGACCTTTTGGTAGTCATAACCACGTACTGCTAAAAACCTACTCCCATCCAGCCGTTGCCGGTCGGCAAACCAAATCATATCAACTAAAGAGCTGTCTTTACTCTGAAAGAAAACCACCTTAGGAAAGTTGCGTTGCATAGGCTCTACAACTTTCTGTTCGATGTCTGCTGAAGCTACCGGCTCCATTACATAATTCAGTTCAATCGGATAATACCACAGTCCTTCCTTTCTGACCGGCGCAGGCGACTTTACAAAGCTCACTGACCCTTCGACTCCGCTCAGAGCCTGCCCTGGTCTTTCCAAAGGGGCAGGTTTATCAAGAAAACGCACCGGTACTGTTATGATACTAAGCACGGCTTCTGCATAATCGTGATAAGATATAACCATTGGCGAAACACCAACTGCCTTGTTTCCTTCCAGCATACTAAACTTCTCTCCTGCTAATTGCCAGACGAATTTTTCGTGTGGCTCTTGAGCCGAAATCCGAATAGAATTCGACCACGGATAAACCGTAAAGTGTTGCTCCGTCAGGTAAAAATCACCAGGATGGCGCCGCAAGGCGTCCTGCGGACTTACGCCACTTTTATCTCCGACAGAGTCGGAGTAACAAGTAACTACGCAGTCAAGCTCCAATTGTATCGTCTTCGTCCAGGCATTTATTCCGCCGGTCGCTCCAATTGCGCTGGACGCATAATCACCCGGAACAACAAGTGCCGCAATGTTCGGCTCTACAGCTAATGTATCTTGCTCATAGCCTCTTTGTGCACATCCGGTGATTACAAAAACTGCTGCAAGAAACAACCAGATCGTTTTCTTTACTCCGTTGGAAATTTTTCTTTTTTTCATTATATTCTATCCACCCTGAGTTAAAGTGAGCTAAAGTTTGGAGTGACTAAAGTGTCTAAAATTATAAATCTCACTTTAGCTCACTTTAGTCACTTCAGCCGGGCTCGGCTTATCGATTATCCCATGCTCTTGACCGCAGGTCAATTTCGAGAGCTGCTCCATCAAAGCATATCTATCCACCGCATCTTTACTGGCAAGTTTGATTAACTCCGCTGCCACTTCCGGCTTGGACTGCTTTAACGTTCGGTAACGATTTTCGCCGTAAGCATATTCGGCGAAGTCAAATGTAGGAGCTTTTGAATCCAGTTGTAACGGATTTTTGCCCTGCTCTTTAAGTCGCGGATCAAATCTATATAACGGCCAATGACCACAAGCGACAGCCCTTTTTTGCTCCTGATAACCTAATGTCATGTTAATACCATGTGCGATGCAGTGCGCATACGCAATTATCAGCGAAGGCCCCGGATACGCTTCAGCCTCGACAAAGGCCTTAACCGTCTGATTGGTGTTCGCACCCATCGCGACCTTTGCAACATAGATACTGCCATAGACCATAGCCAATATGCCCAGGTCTTTCTTTGGTGCGGATTTACCCGCTGCTGCAAATTTAGCCACTGCTGCCCTCGGCGTAGACTTTGACATCTGCCCACCTGTATTCGAATATACCTCGGTATCCAAGACAAGCAGATTAACATCGACTCCACTTGCCAACACATGATCCAGACCGCCATATCCAATATCATAAGCCCATCCATCACCACCAAGACCCCAGACGGATTTACGAACAAGATAATTGGCTAAATCCAACAGATTTCTACACTCGGCGCATTTATTCTTTTCACACTGCTTCTTTAGCTCGTCCACTCGAGCCCTCTGCTGCTCGATTGCTTCCTGTGCCGGATTGTTGGCCAAAGTTGCCTGGCGTATCTGCTCAGCCAAGTCTTTCTTTACACAGCCTTTCTCTGCTACTTTATCCAGCAGCCACAGAGCACGCTCTTTGAACTTGTTGACCGTCAATCGCATTCCCATAGCAAACTCGGCAGTATCCTCAAATAGGCTATTGCTCCAGGTCGGCCCTCTGCCGTCAGAGCGTTTTGTATAGGGCGTCGTAGGCAAATTACCACCGTAAATCGACGAGCAGCCGGTCGCATTACCGATATAAGCTCTGTCGCCAAACAATTGCGTCAGCAGCTTGACATAAGGCGTCTCACCGCAGCCGGCACAGGCACCGGAGTACTCAAACAGAGGCTCAATTAACTGACTGCCCTTAACACTTGCCATCTTGAAAAGCTTCAGGTCGGTGTTTGGTATCGAAAGGAAATACGCGTAGTTCTCTCGCTCAGCCTGTCGCAACGGCTCTTGCAGTGACAGGTTGATAGCCTTTCGTCCGGTTGGCTGTTTGTTTTCGTCCTTCTCCTGCGCAGGACAGGCCTGTACACATGCTCCGCAGCCGGTGCAATCCTCCGGAGCCACCTGGACGGTGAATTTCATACCTGCAAAATCCTTTCCCTTCGCATCGGCGCTTTTGAATGTTTCCGGCGCGCTCTCAGCATACTTCGGATCGTAGGCCTTTATCCGTATCGCTGCGTGCGGACAGACAAAAGAGCACGTCCCGCACTGAATGCAGACGTCCGGTTCCCAAACCGGAATATTGACGGCGATGTTGCGCTTCTCGAATTTGGTTGTGCCAGACGGAAACTTGCCGTCAGCCGGCATTTTACTCACAGGTATCTTATCTCCACGAAATGCTATAAGCTCTGCGGTAACTTCCTTTACAAAATCGGGAGCATCATCCGGAACCAGCGGACGCATCTTTATCTTGCTGGTCACCTTTTTAGGGACTTCGACCTCAAAAATCCTTTCAAGGGCACCGTCAACAGCAGAATAATTCATCTGAACAACTTTTTCTCCCTTTCTTCCGTAGGTTTTCTGGATAGCGTCTTTGATAGCTTTGACAGCCGTATCAAGCGGAATAATGTTGCTTATCTTGAAAAAAGCAGTCTGCATAATCACGTTGATACGCGCACCTAAGCCGAGTTCGGCTGCAAGCCCAATCGCATCTAAACAATAGAACTTCAGCTTCTTGTCGATGATTTGTTTTTGGATCTCCTGCGGCAAAGTGTCCCAGACCTCGTCCTTGCCATAGCTGCTGGTCAGCAGGAACGTCGCCCCTTCACGTGCGGCGGAAAGCATATCATATTTTTCCAGGAAAGCTGGGTTATGACACGCAACAAAATCAGCTTTGCCTACAAGATAGGGCCTTTTGATGAGTTGCTCGCCAAACCGCAGATGTGATGTGGTCATTGCACCGGCTTTTCTTGAATCGTACACAAAGTAGGCCTGGGCGAAATTATCTGTCAGCTCGCCGATTATCTTTATAGAGTTTTTATTCGCACCAACCGTACCATCCGAGCCAAGCCCATAAAACATCCCGGATAAGAGTCGTTCACTGGTAACCTCAAAAGACTCATCAACTTCCAGGCTGGTATTCGTTACATCGTCTATGATGCCCACTGTAAAACCATTTTTAGGCTTTGCAGCATCGAGATTATCAAAAACGGCTTTGACCATAGCAGGTGTAAAGTCCTTCGAGCCGAGGCCGTAGCGGCCACCCACAATCATCGGATATTTTTCAAAAGCAGTTCCGCCTTTGCCCATAGCCTCACCGATGGCTGTTCGTATAATCAGGTACATCGGCTCGCCGATCGAACCCGGTTCCTTCGTCCGGTCCAACACCGCTATCTTCTTCGTAGTTTTTGGAAGCGTAGCGATGAAGTCCTCAGTGCTAAATGGCTGAAACAGCCGGACTTTCACCACGCCTACTTTTTCACCCTTAGATGCCAGATACTCTACAGTCTCATGGGCTGTATCAGCCCCTGAAGCCATTAAAACGATTACTTTCTCCGCATCCTCTGCCCCCACATAATCAAACAAATGATATTGTCGGCCCACAATCTTAGAGAATTTATCCATTGTTTCTTGAACAATCCGGGGAACAGCCAGATAGTACTTGTTCACCGTTTCTCTACCCTGGAAGTAAACATCGGGATTCTGAGCTGTCCCTGAAATCATAGGCCTATCAGGCGTTAGGCCTCGTGCTTTGTGCCGGGCAACGAACTCCTCATCGATCATCGCACGCATATCATCGAGTGTCAGCTCCTCAACCTTTTGAATCTCATGGCTCGTTCTAAAGCCGTCAAAGAAATGTAAGAAAGGCACCTGCGAAGCCAATGTTGCCTGCTGGGCGATAAGCGCAAAATCCATTACCTCCTGAATGTTGCAGGAGGCCAGCATCGCAAAGCCTGTCTCGCGACAGGTCATCACATCGGAATGGTCACCAAAAATCGAAAGCGCCTGACAGGCTAATGACCGAGCCGATATGTGAAAAACTGTCGGTAACAGCTCTCCGGCTATCTTGTACATGCTGGGAATCATCAATAAAAGCCCCTGCGAAGCCGTGAAGGTCGTAGTTAGCGCACCGGTAGCCAGCGCGCCATGCACAGCCGCAGCAGCACCTCCTTCAGACTGCATCTCAGTAACCGAGGGAATCGTTCCCCAGATATTAGGCTCGCCTTTAGCCGTCCTGGCGTCAGCAATTTCGCCCATAGATGAGCTCGGCGTGATCGGATATATAGCAATAACCTCATTCGTAGCATGCGCCACGTATGCCGCGGCAGTATTACCGTCAATTGTAACCATCCGTCTGGAGCCGGATTTATCAATTTTACGATTCATAGCGTCTCCATCTTAAATAAAAACAAACATAACAAATTTATCTCACAGCTCTTACATCCAAAAAATCCATAATGGATATTATAAACAACTCCGTAATAATTGTGCGTTTAGCTAAATAAGTATTACCGTATCAGCTTGTACGTAAAATTTAGCGCACTGAAAAAAAATCTTATACAATTTTTTGTTGAATAAAGCAACTTAAAAAATTTGCCGGAATCAACCAATGAATGCGTATTGACCTTATAGATAGATTTTTAGGGCCTTTAACACCAATTTTCGGTAGGCAAATGTCCATCCCAAGCTCGGACCGGGCTGCTCTGCGTTCCTTCTCCAACACAACCAGATGCCTCCGCAGCAAATTCGAGAGTACCAACGCAAAAAGAAAGGACTTTGTATGTGGAATATTTTGATGACAGTAAAATTAATGAATTGACTTATAAGTAGTTACACTTAATATAAATTATTTACATCATTTTAAGAATACCTGAACTGATTAATATATGCACACAAAATCACGTTTAGCACTGCTTGATCTGATGATTTATCCTACAGAAACATTGACAACAAGCAAGCTGTCTTCCCGCCGTAATGGGCTCGCCCAACAAAATGTACAGAAACTCACGATTTTGAGCCGAATATTTGGATAGAAACAGGCTATTTATGATTAATCCCGTCCTGATTCTCGGCAATGGGAGCAAATTATGAAATCATTAAGATGCCCTATGGCAAATACATTACTCATCACAAGCATTTCGGTTTTGACTTTTTTATGTACGACAAATTCAAGTTTCGCCCATTCACCCCACTCTGAATTAGTGCAGGGTGAAGAAAGGGTCTTGATCGGCTTTAAAGATGGAACCGGATGGCAAGCTGCTGAAAGAAACAGAAAATGGATACGAGAATCTGGCGGTACGGTTCGCTACTGCTACAGATTTGTACCTGCAGTGGCAGTAAAACTATCAAAAACGCGGATTTCCAAGCTGAGAGCCGACCCCAGAGTTGCCTATATTGAAGCAGATGTGAAGGTGCATGCCCTTGATGCAGAACTGGACAATTCATGGGGTGTCAAACGCATAGATGCAGGTAAAGTCCATCCATACAATAAAGGCAGTGGGGTAAAAGTAGCAATTATAGACACAGGTATCGATTACGACCATCCTGATTTATCAGCCAATTATCATGGTGGACATGATTTTGCCAACGATGACAATAACCCGATGGACGATAATGGGCACGGAACACACTGCGCCGGAATCATTGCAGCCTTAGATAACAACACAGGCGTTATAGGCGTTGCCCCAAAAGCTTGCCTCCATTCTATTAAAGTATTAGACAGTAGTGGAAGTGGATATGTAAGCGATGTGATTGCCGGAATCCAGTGGGCGGTTGATAATGGAATGGACATTATATCTATGAGTTTTGGTAGCAATTCCAATTCTCGATCCCTGCAGAATGCCTGTGACAATGCCTACAGTAATGGTCTTACTCTTGTTGCCGCTGCGGGCAATGATTACAAAGCCTGGGGCAGTTGGTGGGAGTGGGATACGGTTGATTATCCTGCCAAGTACGATTCGGTTATCGCTGTCGGTGCAACAGACAAAAATAATAACAAAGCAAGCTGGTCAAGCACAGGCTCAGCTTTAGAGCTGGCAGCGCCGGGTGTTAGTATATATTCGACTTATTGGAATGATAGCTATACGACAAAGAGCGGTACTTCAATGTCATGTCCGCATGTAGCCGGAGTTGCTGCCTTGATCTTAGCCGGAGAGCCGGGTTTATCAAACGCTCAAGTTCGCACCAGACTTCGGCAGACCGCTAATGATTTAGGTTCTGTCGGTAGGGATAAATGGTATGGATATGGCTTAGTTGACGCCGACGAGGCCGCACCGGGTCCAGCTAACAATCCACCAGCGGCCTACGATGATACAATAACTACCCCAGAGGATACATCCGTTACCATCGACGTTCTGGCCAACGACACTGATGCAGATAGTGACCCTCTGACGGTAACTAACCTCACTCAGCCGTCGAACGGCTCGGCCACTCTCACTGCAGAGCAAATGGTGACCTATACCCCAAATATGAACTTTAATGGCAGCGATGCTTTCACCTATACCGCCAACGACGGCAAAACAAATAGTAATACTGCCACAGTTTACACCACAGTCACCAATGAAAACGATCCTCCCATAGCCGATCCTCAATCAGTAGAAACGACACAAAATACTCCTATAGACATTACTCTCAGTGGTAGTGATGTGGATGGTGACTCGCTGACTTACGACACCGTTGATGGTCCCTCACATGGCACTCTATCCGGAACAGCATCAAATATTACATATACTCCGAAAAATGACTACATCGGCCCAGATAGTTTCAATTTCATTGTCAACGATGGCATAGCGGATAGCGGTTTAGCCACAGTTTCCATAACCATAACCAAGATAAACCAATCGCCGGCAGCGGAGGATCAATCTGTTACTACTAATGAGGATGTTCCTATAGATATTACTCTGACAGGAAGTGACCCAGACAGCGATTCTATAACATTCTCAATATTCTCCCCTCCAACGAATGGAACACTGGAGCTTGATTCGAACTTCAGCAGCAATGGAAAGCTAACCTATACGCCAGAGCTGAACTTCAATGGTTCAGATGAGTTCACCTTTAAGGTGAACGATGACAAGATAGACAGCGCCCCGGCAACAATCTCCATTACAGTGAATCCGATAAACGATTCGCCAGAGATAACCTCAAATCCAGTGACAACGGCAACAGAAAGCCTGTTATATACTTATGATGTTGACGCTGTAGATCCAGAAGGAGACAATCTAATTTATTCTCTAATTGTTGCCCCCTCCAACATGATGATAAATAAGGCAACGGGTTTAATAGAATGGGAACCTAATAACGAGCAGATCGGATCCAATTACATTAAAGTTGAAGTAAAAGATGACAAGGGAGCTTGGAATATTCAGGAATTTTATATCGATGTTAATCCAGCAACTCCGCCGTCTGAGGAATTTACTTTTACCGGCAGTATCGGCAGAAGACAGGAAAACAGACACACCGTTACCATCGCTCAGCCTGGAGCGGCGAGTATGTCGGTAAAACTTAGCTGGAACAGATGGTCTGACCTGGTTTTAAGAATCTATAATCCATCAGGCACACTCGTTAAAGAAGTAGATCAGAACAACTGGAGAAATAATGTAGAACAGACAACTATTCATAACCTGTCTGCCGGCAAGTGGAAAGTAGCTGCCTATTCCAAGTGGGGCTGGTCCACAACATATACCTTAGAGGGAGTAGTCAACTATTAGCCTATAAGGATGATAAGCATCACAATCAGTTTATGTACATACAACGTAGAACGTCCCTTTGCCTTGTGAAAGCAAGGGGCTTTTTATTTATTACTGCTCGATGCCGAAAAATTCGAGCCATTGTTTTGTTTCGCTCTCGGTCAGCCCCAGGCGTTTTTCTATCGGCTCCTTGATGGTCTTCTTTCGCCTCAAACGCTTCTGGACATTAATCCAGAAAACCTCGGATTTCACCGCTGTTGCCTTTCTTGTCTGAGCTGCCTTTCGTAACCTTCGGTCACTGCTTACGATGGTCAATCTTTTCGGTGCTGTGTTTGCTTTTATTTTGCGCTCGATTACCGTGTCGGCGTCACTGCCCGGCCCGGCAAAAGAGACTTCCAAACTGTCTATATTGTCGAATCCGCTTTTATCACGCGGTCCCGTTCCATCGAAAACAATCTCGCCGGTTTCCCTGATTAGTTTTAAATATCTGCCGATAACTCGGCATAACTGGATGTCACTTAGTGCCTGACTATCTTCCTCCACCTTACAGATTGCGTGCAACAAATTATGGCCGTCAATAATAATCATCTATAGGTTTGTTTAGAGCAAATCATTAAACTCTGATACTGATAGGCGTGCTTGTTTTAAGATGTGTGACAACGTAGAGCGTTTGATCGGACGATGTGCTGGAACAATAATTTTAAGCATCTCATTAGGAAGGCGTTTTTGTAATCTGATATGACTGCCTTTCTGACGAATTACTATCCATCCATCTCGCCTAAGAGCCTTGATGACTTTTTGATAGTTCAAACTCGGAACCTTGCTCATAATGCTATCTCTAATTGTTCGCAATCCTGTGAAAAGCTGAGATCGTCTTCTACAGGTTCTAAGTAGAGCTCAATTGCCTCACGAATATTTTTTAAAGCTTCTTCGCGAGTGTTGCCCTCGCTCACGCAACCTGGAAGGGAAGGAACAATAACAGTATATCCACCTTCTTCACTTGGTTCCAAAATAACTCTAAATTTCATTCTACTGTACCTCCAGCGAAACTATAACATGTCTTTCGCACTTTGGCAAGCCAACATTATATTGTATTTCGTATATCGTATCGCGTATATAGTATAAATTTCGTCCCTTCCACCTAAATAGTACATAGTCTCAGTCGGACAAGGAATCGGGAGCGGCGCTCTGTTCGGCAATCCAGTATTCTTGCTCTCTGCTTACATTTAAACAAGGTATATCTTCTCCACATACCTTGAACCAGCCAATTAGATAGAAGTACGATGCCAACCTGTGGCATCCATCAATCAGCCTGTACTTATCATTAAGTTTTTCGAGTGCCACAGTCTTCGGGAACGTACCGACCTTTCTGATATAACAAAAAATACTATCGAATCTTTCTTTTGATTTCAGGACAGGGTGACTATATATATTGACCTCATTGCATACATTCGCTAATACAAGAGATGTTATCATCTTACGGTCTTTCACAACAAGGTCATCTGGCGTAAGGGCAATTTTTTCCTTCCTCCAATCCAAATTCTTCCAGTAGTCCAAATTTTTACCCCTTAAGATCCCGTACCATCCGTCCCATCCACCGCATATACAACCGGACAAATCTGTTCTCGGAGGCCAACCTAGATCTTTTGAAAACGGAACTAACCATTGCTCAATAAAATCGTCATGGAATTTAGGTAAATCTTCTTTAATTTGGATGAAATATTCCATCTATCGGGTATATCGCTTTACGCTTCAAATCTTATTTCGCCGCCGACGATTGTCTTTTCGACCTTGCCTTTGACCTTCCAGCCGTGATAGGGACAGTTTCTGCTCTTGGAGCGAAACGTATTTACGTCAATCTCATACTCGGCATCAGGGTCGATAATAGTAACGTCGGCCTGTTTGCCCTCGCTGAGAGTGCCCTTATCAACGCCGATTATCTTGGCTGGTTTCTCGGTCATTAGAGCAATTATGCCGGGCCAATCAAGAATACCCGGCTCAATAAGTGCTTTGACAAAAAGAGCAAGGGCACACTCCAGAGACGCTATGCCGAAAGGAGCAGCCAAGAACTCCAACTCCTTTTCGCTTTGCAGATGGGGAGCATGGTCGCTAACCAAGGCATCAATGAGTCCTTCAGCAACCGCCTGCTTTAGAGCTTCAACATCTTTTGTCCCCCGCAAAGGCGGATTGACCTTATAGTTCGTGTCATATTCACCGCAATACTCCTCGGTCAAAAGCAAATGATGTGGTGTCACCTCACAGGTAATCGGCAAGGAATCTTCTTTTGCAGCCCGTATCAAATCAACCGACCCAGCCGTAGATATATGCTGAGCATGGTAGGGAGCTTTGGTTCTTTTGACTAATTGAATATCCCGCCAGAGCATTGCTTCCTCCGCCAATCCATCCATCCCCGGCAGGCCAAGTATCGTAGAGTAATAACCAGCATTCATCACACCATCGCCGGCAAAACCATCATCTTGACAATGCTGGGCTATTACTACATCAAACATAGCTGCATATTTGAGCGCCCGCAGCATAACGGCAGGATCCTGAACCCCCCCGCCGTCATCGGTAAAGCCTACGGCACCGGCTTCAGCCATAAATCCCATTTCTGCTAATTCGACACCCTCTCTGCGTTTCGTGATAGCCCCCATCACATAAACATGAGTCTTTCTTGTTTGCCTCCCTTTTCGGTGAACATATTCGACATCCGTCTCATTTTCGATAGCAGGATTGGTATTCGGCATACAGACTACCGAAGTAAAACCTGCCGCCACCGCTGCTGTTGAGCCGCTTGCTATCGTTTCTTCCTCCTCGTCGCCCGGCTCGCGAAAGTGAACATGTATGTCAATTAGACCCGGCGTTACCAACTTGCCGCTGGCATCAATAACTGTCTGAATCTGCCGAGGGGGGTCAATTTTACCTACCTCTGCGATTTTGCCATCGACAATAAGCACATCGCATTTCTTATCAATGTCGTTCGCGGGATCTATTACCCGTCCGTTTTTTATGAGAATCTCACCAGCCATTTCATACCTCTATTCTCACAGTTTGTTAAAGGGGAACTAATTACCATTAACCAATAATCAGTTACCAGTTCTTACCAGAAATGACAGTGGATTGAAAGAAGTTTTTATTTTTTCAGCCAAAGAGCCGCGACTGTGAGGGAGCGGTAAGTATGTTCTTAAAGGCAGGTTATCCAGGCTTATTTTCCTTGCCTTTGTACCAATCAGCCTGGCGATTATTGTGGTCTATGAAGACCTGAAGGTCATTAACGTCGATCCTGCCGTCGGTATTAATATCACCGAGCATGTAATTTCCCGGCGACTTAACGCCAGCTACCCAATTGTCGAGCAGAACAGCCAAATCCAATCCATTGACGATGCCGTCGGCGTTAAGGTCGTGCCAGAAAATGCTGTCACTACCGTGGCCTTCGCTAACATTCCAGGCCAAGCCGTACCTTTGCATTAAATCTGTTTGCTGCGGATCGCCATCGTCGCTGAAGGATTCATCCTTCGCAGTACCTGCTACGGAGAAGGAAATAACAATTTCATAGTTGGTGTACTTAGCATCCGCCCGGCAGTATATATGCTCAACATTATCAATGCTGCTGTCGCTGTAATCAAGCAGATAATCGTTGTCGGAGTGAGCAGGATCAACGGCCCACAGCTCGAGCCGGAGGTCGGCGTCTTTTTCAGGCATCGGCCCAAAAGGATAAACACCTCTATAGTGCCTGTTCCATGCAACTGTAGCAGCAATAAGTTTGTCCGCAGGCTTGGTGATCGTGAATCTGTAAACCTTTGCTGAATTTCCGTTTTTATCCAGCAGGTTCAGGTCCCAGCCCGTCATCGAGACATTACCCGGCTCGTCTCGGCCGGCAATCAACTGGTTATAAGCACCAAGTGCGTTCAACATACCAGCACCCTGGATGTAATCAAGAGGAACAATGTGGTCGTCATCGTCCTGGAGCTGACCCTTGTGCCAGTATGGCAGCTTGGTTGCCGAATTCAGTAAAATAGCTTTCATTAAACAGTTTCCACCATGCGGTGACACAACCAGGCTCAAAGCTGGGTCCTGCCTGGCTTTTTGAATCAGCAATCCAACGGTCCCCGCAGCTACCGGCGTTGAATAACTTGACCAGTTGCCGGTCAGCTCATAACTCTCGGTGTCGTTTGCGCTGGCGGCTAAGCTATTACCGGGAGCAACGATGTCCGGCTTACACCGCCCATCTGCGGTTGGACCTAAGCTCGAATGCTCCGGATATGCTAAAGAGAAATGTGCCAGGTCGGTTTCGACGTTTCCGGTGTGCACAGAGTCAACTACACCAACCCCGATGACGTTCGCCGCCGCACCGGGATACAGAGGTGGGTCACAGGCGTTGGAGCCATTGCCTATGCCCGCCACGACAATAAGGCCGTCTTGCTCGGCTAATGATTCAATACCTCTTGTCCACCAGTCTTCAAATTGCCAGCCGAAGTCGGCGATTAAAATATCAGCACCAGGAGACAATTGATGAAATACATTATTGATTAAAAAGTGCCAAAATTCATAGACATTCGCCTGGGCCTGCGGCACTACACCTTGGTAATAGAATTGGCCAAGTTGTAAATCAGACGTGCCCGTGCTACGTAGAGTAGCATCAGGGTCCTCGCCGAACAATATGGAGCAAACAGCCGTCGAATGGTGAGAAATGCCGGGCGTTGGACCACCCTGGTCGTGGAAATTAAATCGTACAGCCTCAAAGCATTTATGCTCAATATTGGGTTGATAGTCATTTTGCGGCAGGCCGTCGATGTAATTAATGCTTCGACAGATGACGGCGTACCTGACGCCAAAGCCTGCCAAATCAGGAGCTATCTCTCGTAAGGCATAAATACCAGCGTGACTCAGCCCTCGTGGCTGTAGCGTCCCGTCCTGTCCGGCTACGGCTCGGCGCTTCGCCGAGACGGGAGCCGGGTCGAAGGATTTGTCTCCGCTGCCTGCTTCCGCAGGTACAGACATTAGCAGTACGGCTAAGCCGAATATCAGCCTCGTCATGAACATTTTTCTTACACGCTGTAACATCCCAAAACTCCGAAGGTTCCGATAAAATCTCAAAGGCTAAAGTTACCCACCCCGTTGCTAACCTTCCTAGTCTGTAATCTCCTGCTCCAGATACTTGTCAATATGATACCAGAAAGCTATCTCTTTTTCAAGCAAATTATCTTTCATTGCCCTTTATTACAGCATTTTTCAGCGTTAAAAACGACGGTGTCCAAAACCTGGTTCAGAAATCTTGCCTTATCGGGCACAAGCTGATATACTTAGTCCAACATTTGGTCACATTGAGCTATCCGTCAAGGCTACCGTCTTCGCTTCGCTACGCCGTGTCAGGGCACAGTCTTAACGAAGCCCGATGCCTTGCCAAGACTGAAAGGTCAGATTTATGAAGGTAATTTTGAGTTCCGAGCAGATAGAGCAGATTCTTGATGATTTGGCGAGCCGTATTATTTCTGAAACCCCGCGCAAGCTGGACATTGCTACAGTCGGCATTCGCAGCAGAGGTGAGATTCTCGCTCAAAGGCTGTCGGACATATTATCGAGAAAGCTGGATAAAGCTGTGCCGTGCGGAACGCTGGATATTACACTTTATCGAGACGATTTGAACTCTCCGCAGAGCAATGCCCAGCCGCAAGTGCGAACTACTGAAATCGGCTTCGATATCGACGATAAAATAATCATTTTGGTAGATGACGTCCTTTATACCGGGCGCTCCGCACGTGCAGCAATGGATGCCCTTATAGACTTAGGAAGACCCAAAGCAATAAAGTTAGCCGTCCTTGTTGACAGAGCCGGCAGAGAGTTTCCCATACAGGCTGATTACGCCGGCTATAAAACCGATGTGGCCCCCGGCAAATTAGTGCAGGTAAATCTCGTCGAATCTGATGTAAAAGATGAGGTGGTCGTTGAATAAATCCTAAGCACTAAATCCTAAATTCTAAACAATCTAAAATGACCAAAATACAAAATCCAAATTGGTTTGAACACTTGAGATTAGAATTTAGAAATTGTTTAGGATTTAGATATTAGAGTTTAGAATTTACGCGAAGCGATGTTATGGCTTTGATAAGGAAAGGTAAACAGTTCCCCTGGCAGCACAAGCACCTGCTCGGACTGCGTGAGCTAAGCACCGAAGAGATTACTTATATCCTTGACACAGCCAAAGGCTTTGAGCAGATAAGCACAAGGCCAGTCAAGAAAGCTCCGCCCCTACGTGGAAAGGTCGTCGTGAATTTATTCTTCGAAGACAGCACACGGACACGCAACAGTTTTGCTCTGGCTGCTGGTCGATTGAGCGCCGATGTTATAGACTTTACCCAGAAAGCCAGCTCCGTCAGTAAAGGCGAAACTCTGTTGGATACAGCTAAGAATCTGGAGGCGATGGGCATAGATATTGTTGTAATTCGGCATAGCGCCGCAGGGGCAGCAAAATTCTTGAGCAGAAACATAAATGCTTGTGTCGTCAATGCCGGAGACGGCTACTGTGAGCATCCCACGCAGGGACTTCTGGATGTTTATACTATCCGCAAAATCAAAGGCAGTCTCAAGGGACTCAAAATTGCTATCGTCGGCGATATAGCACACTCGCGCGTTGCCCGCAGTGACATGTGGGCGATGACCAAGCTCGGTGCGGAAGTCATATTTGTCGGCCCGCCTACTCTTATGCCCACCGAAGTGAGTCGGCTGCCGGTCAGTGTCAGCTACTCTCTCGATGAAGTTATCGAAAAGGTCGATGTAGTGAATATGCTTCGCATCCAGTTTGAGCGGCTCGGCGGCAATCCCTTCCCTTCGATTCGAGAATACTCGCATTATTTCGGCCTGACCGTGGAACGGATGAAAAGGGCTAAGCCGGACATTATGGTTATGCACCCTGGGCCTATCAATCGCGGCTTAGAGATGGAAAGCGAAGTCGCCGACGGCAAAAACAGCGTAATTCTGCAGCAGGTAACAAACGGCCTGGCCGTGCGAATGGCTGTACTATTTTTAGTCAACCAGGCAGCGGCACAAGCATCATAAAGAAAGAGAAATATTTGCATTCATGTTTAGCCGTCGCCGGCACGGCGATGGATAGATATTGCTAATCCTCCCTACCTTAAACCGTTATTGACTACTCGATTGTGGTCTGTATACTATTTTCACAATACACAATATGAGATTTGTTATGAAGCTCACTGTAAGAAAATCACGGCTAAAAGGAACGGTTGCAATACCGGCGTCTAAATCGCATACCATCCGTGCGGTGGCGATTGCATCGTTGGCCTCCGGCCACAGTCTTATCCGCAAGCCGCTCGAATCCGGCGACACTACCGCCGTGGTTAACTGCTACCGCGCACTGGGTGCTCAGATCGACACCACCAATCCAAACCTGTGGAAAGTAATCGGCACAGGCGGAGAAATCCAACCTCCGAAAGAAACCATCGACGTGCTTAATTCCGGCACAACGTTGCGAATCGCTATGGGTTCGGCTGCATTGACCCAGCCGGGCCAGACTATAATATTTACCGGCGATGAGCAAATCCGGTCCCGTCCCATCGGCCCACTTATGCAGTCCCTGGAAGATTTGGGTGCAAAATGCAAGAGTCTAAAAAATGCAGGCCGTGCCCCCCTTCAGGTAACAGGACAATTAAAAGGCGGTACAACTTCCATCGCAGCATTTACCAGTCAATTTGTATCAAGTCTCGTTTTGTGCACTCCGCTTGCGCAAAAGGACAGCGAAATAGATGTCACTTTGCTTAATGAGCCGGATTACGTGCAAATGACACTTGATTGGCTCAATAAACAGGGCATAGAATATGAGAACCAGCAAATGCGAAGATTCCACATCAAAGGGCGACAAAAATATAAAGCTTTCGACGATACGGTTGCCGCTGACTTTTCAAGCGCAACATTTTTCCTGTGTGCCGCCGCCCTTGTGGGAGATGAGGTCACACTGCTCGGTCCGGATTTCACTGACAGTCAGCCGGATAAGGCTGTAGTCGATTATCTAAGAGAAATGGGAGCCGACATCTCTATTGGTGCCGCTTCTATAACAGTCAAAACCGCACTATTGCGGGGCATTGAGATAGATATGAACAGAACCCCTGATGCCCTGCCGGCTATGGCTGTTACCGCAGCATTCGCAGAAGGCGAAACCCGTCTCGTAAATGTCCCGCAGGCTCGAGCCAAAGAAACCGACCGAATCAAGTGTATGGCTGAGGAACTAACAAAATTATCGGTGGATGTTGAAGAGCTGCCGGACGGTCTTATAATACGTCCCGGAAGGCCTAAACCGACAAAACTTGACGGCAGAAGTGACCACCGAATCGTAATGGCCCTGTCACTGGCAGGTTTAATGCTCGACGAAGAATGTATCGTTGACACTGCCGAGGCAATAAATGCCACATTCCCTAATTTTGTAGATTTGATGAAAAGCCTCGGCGCGAACATGGAGTTAAATAAGTAGGGTGGGGCTTGCCCCACCATTACTCTACGCAGAGTAGCAAACGGAAAAAACCTCAATGAAAGGGAGAAGTAAGTAAGGCATCCCCCGGATTTCCAAGATGAAGT
>CAZVWH010000025.1:0-33297 GCA_964631175.1 uncultured Pirellulales bacterium
TCGTCCCTCATCCATCGTCCCTCTTACCACTCCCTAACGGTCGTGGCTCTGATTTCAGGTCGTGGCTCTGATTTCAGGTCGTGGCTCTGATTTCAGGTCGTGGCTCTGATTTCAGTTCGTACTCAGTTGAAAGTTGATGTAATCGGAGTGCCGAAGCAATGCTTTACTTTTATCCTTGGGGTCAGGCTTTTCCCCCAGATAGAACTTGACGCTCAGTTTTCTTTCATCCAAATCGTAAATGCTATGCCAAAGTGTCCTTCCAAGAGCATAGACGCGGTCGTTGGAAATATACGGCGGTATAGCAACTTCTGCATTTATGCTTTTTATTTCGTTCAAGCTAAATGGGCCACCTCTTCTGCACGCTTTGCGAAGGGCCTCTAATCGCCCGATGCTTTCTTTAATGTTTCGGTCTTTTCCGGATGCGTTTTCAGCTTTTGAGTATTTTGAGGTTAGATGATTTGTAATACATTGAATGCCGTGGCCGTCGATAAGGTAACTTGTATTACGCAGGCGTGAAAATTCAAATACAAACGACTGTCCACTTTTATCGGCAATTATAAAATGGCATGGAATAACTAAATTATAGTGCTTCAAATACAACATTGCTTCTTTGGCTTCGGTAACATCTTTGCAGTAATCCAAAAGGTAGCGCATACTTAAGAGCGCATGAAAACCGATTGTATGTTCATCCTGACCCATAACGGGATTTTCACGTGGCCCACCGTCTGCCAATGTCGCTACGGCTAATCCCTCCAGGTTAATTCCATCAAGAGCACCTCCCAATAAGTCAAAAGCAGCTATATATAGAGAAGGATAACCCTTGTCCGGATATACTTCAAAAATATACGGTCGTGACATAATCGCAAATTCGTTTTTCCTGATACGTTTTCCTTCTATGTTGCCAGTGGTAAAGTCATAATTTCTACTTAATACATCATGTTTATTTTGAGTAAATCCGCCGGGATAAAAGACCGCGGAGCAGCCAAGTATTCCGGCGAATTGATCTATTTCACAAAAGTCATAAGCATTATTTTCAATTTTTAAACCGTAAGCATCGGCAACGCCTTTCATCCGCTCATAGTGTATCGGATAGTTCCTTTCCATATATTCTCGCTGTACCTTGTTTCTCAGCGGATCACCAGAGGGCTTTATTCGATCATTATTTCGTTTGGCGATCTCAGCAATTTTCCTGCCAATCTCGTAATTTGACCCTTTGAGCACCACGTGCCGAGCTTCCATAAAATATTCCGGCCCGCCTGCCACAACGCTTTCCTCAAGGTAGAGTCCTGTCGGTTGGGCCTGACCGATTGCATTTACAAATAGCAGTAATATTGTAGTCAACAACACACGTTTCAATGATTCAGCAGTGTGATTTGGATGTACATCCATAACAATCTCCTCATTAAAGTAAGCCATAAAATAGCTGGATTATTTTGTCAGAATCATCTTTATCGCAATTATTAACAGAGCTACACCAAAGATTTTTCTTAGAAGAGGCTCCGGCATTCCGACAACATACTTTGCGCCAAGTAGTCCGCCAAAGAAAAAGCCAAGGCACACAAAAGCTGCTATTTTCAAATCGACAAAACCTCCTTTATAATATGTCCACGCCGCGAGCAGGCCTATAGGCGGCACCATTAGCGCCAGTGTTGTCCCCTGAGCCTGGTGCTGGGATAAGCCAAATAGAAAGGCCAGCGCCGGCACCATTATTACTCCCCCTCCAATACCGAGCATACCACTGGCAACTCCGCCTAACAAGCCGACTAATAAATAAAGTCCTATATTCATAATGTCCTGATCCTCTCTGGTTATGTGCCAAAAAGCTCATTAAATTTTTCTTCTATGCTGGGACTTTCGCAGAGTGTTTGGCCAATGAGAACTGCTCTTACGCCAACATCCTTTAGTTTTTCAACATTGGCTCGTGTTTTTATTCCGCTTTCCGTGACCAGCTCGTTTTTATTATCGAGGAGGCTGGCCAATCGGCTGGTGTTGTTCAAGTCAACCTCCAGGGTGGCGAGATCGCGATTGTTGATTCCCAGAACGCTATATCCTTTTTTTGGAAAACCTATCAGACTGCGGACGGCTAATAGCGTATCAGCTTCGTGGACTTCCAGAAGGACCGTTAGTGTCAGCTCCGCGGCAGCTATCATTAGGTCCATCAATTCTCCCGGTTTAATGGCATCGGCTATTAGCAGTATCGCATCGGCACCGGCAGCGCGGGACTCATACACCTGCCAGATATCGATAACAAAATCCTTCCGCAGAATCGGCAGTTCCACGGCCTGCTTTATCTGCTCGATGTATTGGAGTTTGCCCTGAAAGTATTTTTCATCGGTCAAAACGCTGATGGCATCGGCACCGCACCTTTCATATATCAATGCAATTTCTACCGCGTCAAATTCTTCGCGTATGATACCGGCGGATGGCGAGGCCTTCTTGACCTCCGCGATAACGTTTATGCCTCGAGGGTTGGGCTTAGTGACTGCTTTATAGAAGTTACGGCATCTCGGCATCGAGCGAACCTGCTCTTTAAGCTCCTCCAGAGTTTGTTGTAGTTTACGATTCTGGACTTCGATTCGCTTGTCGGCGATTATCTTGTCTAATATATTTGCCAATTCTGTTTTGTCCCCATCGATTCAAAGAACGTACGATGCGCACACCTTTAATACATCATTTAAGTTTACCGCTCCCTTACGGTCGCGGCTCTGTTTTCTTTCGTTCTTCGTCCTTCGTCCATCGTCCATCTCTTACCGCTCCCCCTGCCTTCGCAGGGGCAAGCCTGTCCTTCTCCGTAGTAGATACTACGAAGGATGAATCCCCGCAAAAGCGGGGAGTCACGGCTCTGTTTCAAGGTTTCGGCTCAAAGCATTATTATCTTTTTGCTGATGACACGTTGTCGGCCACAGTCACGTAACCCATGCGAAGCTCGCTAAGCGTATTATCGAGAACCTTCTCTTCTTCCTTGGTTAAGTTGTTCTTGGTTTTTTCCTGAAGGACTTCCAGCATATTGATGTTGTAACTTGCCAGCTCCAGGTCAGGCCTTCTTTTTTCCTGTCCCTTTAATTCCAACAAGCCCAGGGCAAACAATGCCTGTGTAGTGAGCATGCTCACCAGCGCAGCAAAATTTCCTTTCGGCAGCGGCCCACGTGTTTTACGCTCATGCTGGTCTTTTTCTTTTACATTTTTCTCCTGAGCGGCTAATATTTCTTTCTCTTTTTGAGCCTGCTGTTTCCAGTCCTCATCGACTATAATCTTTTTCTCTTGTTTCTTTTCTTCTTCAGTCATAGGTCAAAGCCCTCTAAACAAAGTGTCTAAAGCTCGGAGTGATTAAAGTGCTAAAATTATCAATTTAACTTTAGCTCACTTTAGTCACTTAAGCTCAATTCTTTTTCGATATTCTATTGTTTTGAATTTCGCCTGCTATTTGTGATATTTCTTTGTATTTCGATCGACATCTCTTCTGTGCTGACGTTCTGTGATTGCCTTTCGTTTGTCGTACTGCCTTTTGCCTCTGGCTAAAGCTAATTCTATCTTTGCTAACCCTCTATTATTGAAGTAAATTGTTAAAGGTACAAGAGTAAAACCTCGCTGCTCGAGCTTAGTTTTTATCCTGCGGATTTCAGCCTTATGCAGCAGCAACTTTCTGTTTCTGGATGTGTCGTGCGAGGATAGCCTCTGCCTGGAGGCAGACTGATATGGTGCTATCTTGGCGCCGATGAGCCAGCACTCGCTGCCTTTTATCCGCGCGTATGAGCCGTCGAGGTCGGCTTGGCCTGACCGCAGCGATTTAACCTCGGCGCCCAACAGTTCAAGGCCGGCCTCAAACCTATCAATAAGCTCGAAATTTCGATAGGCCTTTTTATTAGCCGCTCTGGGAGCCTGGTCATCTTTATGCTTGCGCGATTTTGTTGCCATTTGCATTATAATAGTCGCAGAGGTGAAATTTGGCAAGAGTGATACACCTACTAACATGGAGGTCAGTGTATGTCAGTGTTATAGTCCGTGTAATACAGTGTCGCCCTAATTCGTTAGAATCAAATCTTGGCCATATTTTTCGGCTGCATCTTTCCTGATATAATCCATAATTCGAGCAAAGTGAACCGCAGGCTCAATCCGTTTTCTTCTTTTTTTGGTATTTGGATAAACGATTCTTAGGACTTTGTTTTTTTCCGCCTCCTTAGGCTCAATTTCAAGTTTTATGGAGAAGCCATATTGGGTTGCTAAATCGAGACTCGGAACCGGATATGGTTTTGCTATTGCCCCGGTACACTCACAGATAGAAGGAACAAGGGTTGGTGTAATATAGCCGTCAACAAGCCCGATGTCGAAATTTCTCTTTTTCACATTAACCAAAAACAATAACTGGCCCGAAAACCATCTTCCTCTCATTTTCTCGGAAGCGTATAACGCGGTTTGGGTCGGCTGAACAGCCAGGTTTTTCAATTCCCGCTCTATAGCTAACGCCACCGCTTCGTCAAATGTATGGTGGATGTCCCAAAGTGCTTGAGCCGCAATATGAGTGCCAAGTACGTTTGAAAATGAGTCTTCCCAGGAAAAAGCGGATGGAAACTCCGGGACAACACCTACACATTTATAGCCAAACCATGTGATAATCTCATGCCAGGTAGTCGCAGAGAAAGCTAAGTACTGCCCAAGGTTGATAGCGAGTTCACAGGCGATTCGTTCCCTATGCTTATGTGGGAGCTCTTTCCAGTATTCCGGATAAGTAATCCGGATAAAATACCTTGTAGGGTCCGTTCTTAATTTGAATGAAAAACCGGCATTGCTTTTCATCAGGCAAACAAAGCTTTTTGTGGTAAGGTATGCCGTCCAATCAGCAGCTATTCTTATATGTGTAACATCAATATGACCTGCATTGCAGGTATATACTATTCCGTTCTTTTCTGACAAACTAAATCTGTACCGATGTGGTCCGAGACTTCTGGGCTTGAGGAACCTTGTTCCTACCGTTGAGGTGGGATAGCAGCCTAAGCGAGGCCGGGGTGCGCCGTCGAAGCGGCACCCAATCGCCCCAAGCGAAAGAAATGATAAAAATGCTATGGCCAACAATTGTAACGGCACGTTTTCCTCCTTGAAATTGCATACGTCCATGAGACTGAGCAGCTATAGAATGGCAAACAATTGGAACCGGTTGCACAACTTTCTGTGCCCGCCATGACTCGACTAAGCTCGCCGCTAAGGGGCTCGTCGAAGTCCGATGGACACATAATATTAGAATGATAGAAGCAGGTCAACAAAGGAGCTTAGAATTGCCAAATTCTCGAACGGGCTTCGAATGTAAGATGTGCTGTCAAAGCAGGTTGTGACTTTTCGCATCACTTTTTTCTTATGTGTTAAATTCACAGATTTGCTGTATTTAAAATGTCGTTTTTTACGGACGGTCGGGAAAGGAGGTTAAAAGCATTACTTTCATGCCGGCCGGATTTTCACGGAGCAGAATAACATAATGCAGATTCTTCGTTACTTTCCGCTGTGTCGGCACGGACAAAATCCGGATATGCCTTCCCCTCGACCGTGCTCGGGACAAGCTTGTAGAGAAAGAACCGATATGTCTTATACTTTCTAAAATCCTCGGCGGTTCTTTTACCGTTGAAGTATTTGGTGTATAAGCGTTCTATTTGTTTCTTGTACTTCCATCGCAGAAACTTAGCCATCAGTCGGTACCTATTGCTTAAATAGTCCAGGCTTGCTTCCAGAGCGGGGGCAGCTACATCCTTCATAGTGGAATCGAACAGGTCATGATTTGGGGCTGTCTGAGGGGTAATGTCAATATCTTTAATAAGCTCAAAAGGGTAATGCGTTATCAGCTCATTGAATTTTTTTAGCTTATGTCCTCCACTTATAGAACCATTCTTGCCTGATTCGACTTTGAAAAAATCACATATTAACAGATGGCCTCCGGCGTTGAGCAGTTCTGCTGTGTTTTTTAGTGACTGGTCAATGTTGACATACTGGAAACTCTCGCTGAAAAAAATAAGGTCATATTTACGGCTTGTCTCTAACCGCTCATATAAACACTCAAATATATGGGTTTTATCTCCCAATAAGGCATGGACTCGCTCATTAAGGAAGTGACTTGGGCTGACACAGTCCACCTTATAGCTTTTATCAACCAGCTTTTTGGCTATATGTCCTGTGCCACATCCAACGTCTAAGATTGTGTGCACCTCATCGGGAATGTGGTGAAGGAGAAAATCAGTATATTGCTCTTGTGCTTTTTGCAGATTAGCCAAGGCTATATCCAGGTCAGGAGTCCAATAACCATAATGCAGGTGTTCAAGCTTGAAAAAGTGGGCGCCGCAAATCGCGGCTAATTCCAAGCCAAGCTCACGTGATGTTTTTCCTTTGTGTTTTTTCATAAATAAATCCGTTCGACAAGGAAATCTTGTCAGCAGGGCAGTGGTGTCAATCTCTGCACAACCCCTCTTTGAAAGTTACACCTGTACCCGCTTTTACCTGCGCGGGTAAGCACAGGTACGGGTAAACGATATTTTAGGACGTTAATGTGTCCGAAAATTAATCTAACATCTATTTATTCTAAAGCTGCAACTTTGTTTCTATCGACTGGCGTAGGCCATTTTCTTGAGGTAAAAAGCAAGCCCTATAATTGCAGCAGTCCTCAGATCGCGCACATCCGGCAGCGTGGAATTTTTTAAAGCCATCGCTAAGTAATTGCTATCAAATCACTTTGTACAGATAACATTTAACGTCTGAATCTATGCACCTATACAAAAACAAATATTAATACGCTGAAATCGATGCGTTAGTGCGTTTCCAAATATCTGTTTCTTTGCCGGATTAAGAAGTTTTATCTCTAATAGTGATGATAATACGGTCGAGTTTATACAAATACAAGATTATTTAGCAGTTTCTAATAGTATCAGAGCCATTTTTATCGAACGGTCTATATTGCATTTACGTCATTTAATCCATTCGACAAGCTCAGGACTTATCTATCTGGTAAATTTGTTGTTGAAAAACAAAGCCGAGCTTTCTCAGAGTATTTGTAATCGCAAGAGACAAAAATACGTAATTTCCACAAGAAACACTTTTACTTCGAGGTGGTACATAGTATCAAGGACGACAAGGAGCATGGAGGCTCACGTCCCTTTTTATTCAGCCATCTATCCTCTTGTTCCGCCGGGAAGTATTTTGCCCAAAAGAGTCACCGTGATTCCATTAATCATTCGCAGATCGTCGGTCGAGAGCCCGAGGGGCCAGATTCCAAGGGAAACGACCAGGTCCATTTTTCCTTCTTGCGATTAATGTTCTTGGTGAGTGATACCAATTGTACTTAATTACAGCACTTTTGCTGGGTTATTTGATGTACTTTAGAGCTTTTCCGAGCCAATAAATATTGAATCCACAAGCCGGCTCAAATATATGAGACGCAAGAATTATTTACAATTGGTATTAGCAGTTTCTGCTAACATAAACTGCTAATATATGCAGAGATATATTTATATGTTGGTGTAATCCAATTGTACTTAATTTCAGCGTTTTTGCTGGGTTATCTGGTGTGGTTCACGGTGCTTCTGAGGCAATAACTATAAAATCTGCCTTCTGCATCAAGTATATGTGGCGCAAGAATTAACTACAATTGGTATGACGGTCCCAAAGGCGTCTGCAGGTGACAGATTGGCTAAGGTCATTACCAGGATTTAGGCGGGCTTAGTAGAGCAGCTATGCCCATTCGGCTTAGCTCAGAGCCTGCCCCTTCGACAGGCTCAGGGCAGGCTCTGAACATAGTTGAAGGGATAGGCTTGGCGCTGTCCCCGCTGCTGTCAATGAAGAAGAGCTTTTAGGCTTTGACCTTTATTTTAAGGTTTCCTGCTTTAGTTGGGTCTCGAAGACTTTGTAACTGGTCCGGTCAAAGAGACAAAAGATGACTTTTTCCAAGCCGGTTTTACCTTTAAGATAATCAATAGTCGTTTTGAGCATTATTTCGGCGCACCTTTGGATCGGAAAGCCGAAAATGCCGGTGCTTATTGCCGGAAAGGAAATGCTCTTTAGGTTATTTTCGTCAGCTAATTTTAGCGAGCTGAGCGTGGCATTTGTTAACTTTCGGTCCTCGTCACCTTCTCCCATTTGTGGACCGACCGCGTGAATCACGTATTTTGCCTTGAGATTGCCGCCGGTGGTGATTACTGCCCCGCCTACATAAGTTCCGCCGATTTTGTTACATTCCTGCTGGATCTGCGGGCCGCCTTTTCTTCTGATAGCCCCGGCAACGCCACCGCCCAAAATCAATTGTGCATTAGCAGCGTTAACGATAGAGTCGGTTTGCATTTCTGTAATATCACCCTCCAGCAGCTCTACAATGCAATTTTCGATCTTCACTCTCATATTATTAACCCGCCTTTCCCACAGCACCGGTTGAAAAGTGCCTGTTCATAGTAAAACTACAAGGTCTTAAAACTCAACAGCTCAATACGCTATTCTGTCGAGACAAAATGGTAAGCAATAAACTTTGCTATCTCATAATGTCACTTGTCGAAAGAACCACCTTTTTCATCCTTTCTTTTTGACTCTTTAGCTTATGCAGATAATCATTCTGTCTGCGGAGAGGAATTACTATTTTTTCCGCCTTCTAACTCCTGCCGCAGGAGATGAACTTCCTCAGCAAGCTTGCCAAGTTCCATCCGTGTCAGCTTCATCTCCTTTCCCGCGCTGCCCAAAAACCTTACCAATCGAATCAGGCCAATAATAATTAAGGTGATTATCCCCGAATAGACCAGAATTACTATGAGCCCACCGATAAACATCCTCGTTTGTGGTTCTACGACTGGTGGTTCTGCGACAGCTAAAATATCCAAAATCATTTGCCTTTCCTTTCCTTGATTTCTTTTGGATTAACCTTTTTTGATTCGAGCCAGGCATCAACGTCAGCCCGGTCGAACTTGATATTCTTAGCGCTTATGCGGATATACGGCGGGCAATCTCCGCTGGCGATGTACTTGTAAATCGTACGTTTTGAATCGCCTAAATAAACTGCCAAATCCTCTATTGACATCAACTGCATAGGACAATAACCTCAGCTATATGCAGTAATATGATATAATATGCATGATAATGCAACAAAAATCCTTAAAAAATTGAGTCCGTTTTCAGCTTATTGTGTATAGATATATAAACATGTGCCATCCTATGAGATTAGGACAAATAACGAGTTGAATACCGAAATTTGATGTGACAGCAACTCTTAATATGTAATTACCAAAATGGTTTTCTGCATAAGTCATTATAAATTAGGACTTGAAATGTCGTTTTAAGTGTATCAAGCTATTACAGCCTGGAAAATTTTGCATCGTCGTTTCGCTGGCGGTATGTCAGTCAGCCTATTATGCCGGATAAGCGCAACCTCAATATAGTAACGTATCCGGACTTTTATTATTCGCCAGGCATAATAAAGCTGCTCATCGTCGACAATTTCGATTATTTAGAATTTATAAAAATAATAAAGAGCTTCGAGCAGGTTAACACAAATGGAGTTGAATAATGAAAATCTTCTGCAAAACCTTGGTATTAGTATTTGTCGTATGTTGCTCATGTTCAGATATGATTGTCGGAACAAAACCAGAACAAACAAGAGATAAAAAACCGGCAGAAATTGAGAGCAGAAAACGAGAAGAGCCAAAGAGCAAAGAAGTAACACTAAAACCTAAAGAAAAAAAAACTGCAAAAAAAATTGTTGGCGAATACAAAGATGAAAAAGCAAAGAAGCCTTCAGTAACGGAAGAAAAAATTAGAGGATTAATCGCTAAGATTGAAGAAGAATCAAAAACGGCAAAAGCGGAAAAACGGCTTATAGAAGAAATAACCGGCTTAATTATTGAGCAGACCATGACTAAGATCGGATATGATTTCTATGAATATTTCTTTCTTTTCTGGAAACCCACAGAAGTAAATATCAAAGATTACAACATCTTGATTATCGAAAGAGCAAGCTCTCAGTGGGGAAGCTGGGTGGAAGTCGAGGTTAACGGCACCGTGGTTTGGAATAGAGTGCTCAGGCCGAGAGCCGAGGAGATTGAAGAGGCGGTAAAGCAGGCCATCGAAGCAACCAAAGAGTATCTAAATAACTACGAGAAACACCAATTTCAAACTGAGGACGTAGGGGACAGTGGCATATAGAAAAAGTTGGCTAAAAGGATATACATCTCGAGAAAATAGAGAGAATAATGGTAACCGTTCACGCAGAAAATAAGGCGTTTTTGTGTCATTGCGAGGCCTTTAGGCCGAAGCAATCTCAAAAACGTACGATTTTAGATTGCTTCGCTTCGCTCGCAATGACACAAATGCGGTTTTCCCGTGAACGCTTACGAATAATGATGTTTTTATTACTGATGACATCAAAATTGAGGACTTGACGCACTTGAAAACATTTTTAGACTGATTAACATCGTTGTTTTTAAGGTCTAAGAATTAGTTAAACAAACACGGTCGCGGAGGAAATTAGCACCGTTGAGGCAATTAAGTATCTTCAATGCGTATGTTGAATTTTGACAAAGACAAAGAATCCCAAAACAAACTTTACTCTATTTTCCAATGGTCGGAGATTATTGATAAATCAATCGCACGTATATAGGCAGATTCTCTTTCTATGGTTTGCCGTTAAGGCAGAGTTACATATTTGACAGGATGCTTGGTTATTTTAGAAAGGAGAATGGAAATGAAAAAGTTAGTAATTTATATCGGCTATGGTGTTGTTTTTGGCTTTTTTCTGTTGCCGGCGGATATAACCACAGCCACGGAATTGGTTTGGACACCGGTTAATCCATCTTTTGGCGGCCTTGCATATAACGCCGATTGGCTGCTGGCCTCAGCCAACGCTCAGAACAAATACGCAGACCGACAGCAACCCACAGATCGAGTCGGGGATCTGATTCAAGACTTTAACGCTAATGTACAACGTCAAATACTTTCCAGGTTGGCGGACAGGATTGTAAGTAAAGCGTTTGGCGAGGAAGGGCTTGAAGGAGGATTTTACGACTTAGGTGATTTTACCGTTGATGTCGGCGCCGATGTCAGCGGCATCAATGTTGTCTTAATAAATAAGTCGAGTGGAAGCCAAACAACTATACAAATACCGTATTATTAAAAATTGCTAAAAGGTCGTAGGAGATGAAGAAAATGCTGAGTGCTGTCGTAACAGCAGCAATGTTATCTCAGTTTGCTTATCTGTCTGGTTGCGAGGATATGGCTCCTTCTATCTATACCACGCGGGCAACCACGGGATACACTACTGATATCCACAATGATTTGATTTCTTTACCTCCGCCGAAAGATAAAATAGTGATAGCGATTTATAAGTTCAGAGACCAGACCGGACAATATAAGACTTCTGCCCAGGCAACGACCTTTTCCACAGCCGTCACTCAAGGTGCCACATCAATGCTGATTAAGGTGCTTGAGGATTCCGGCTGGTTCATTCCAATAGAAAGGGAAGGTTTAGCAAACTTATTGAACGAGAGAAAGATCATTCGTTCAACCAGGATGCAGTACAAAGCCGAAGGCAGCCAGACGTTATCGTCCTTACCGCCACTACTTTATGCAGGCGTGCTTTTAGAGGGCGGCATAATTGGATATGATAACAATTTGATCACGGGTGGTTTGGGAATCAAATACTTTGGTCTCGGTGGTTCGGGCCAATTAAGAAAGGACAAGGTGACTATTTATCTTAGGCTTGTCTCTGTCAGGAATGGAGGTGTTCTTAAGTCTGTTTCAACTACCAAATCCATTCTTTCCAGAGAGGTAGACTTCGGAATTTACAGATTTGTTAGTGTCAAGAGACTGCTGGAGGCTGAAACCGGCCTATCTACTAATGAACCAACAACTATATGTGTTTTGGAAGCGATAGAGAAGGCCGTTTATGACTTGATTATAGAGGGAATATTGGATGGTATCTGGGAGCTGAAGAATCCGGAAGATATCAACTCGCCAGCTATTCAAAATTTCTTAAAGGAAAAACAGGAAACAGAAAAAACAGTTGTTTTTGATAATGAGGGCAATTTGGTGGAGATAAAGGATACCGAGGGACCCGAATATATCGAAGAATCTGAACCTGAAGGTGTTGAGGATATTGTGATAGCCGATGAAATAGGGAATATAGTGGGAGTTGATAAAATTCAACCAGAAGATGTTAATAATAATGAGAATATAGAAAAAGTAGAAGATTTTAATAGCAAAGCGAGCACCCAATAATTGGTGAAAACAATATTTTGAAAAAGTTCTATTGATCGAATATTTGTAAAAATTACTAAATGCAAGAATTGCTTGTTTTTGGGTAATTTAATCCCAAAGTGATTTTAAGTCCGATAAAATTATTGACAAAATCAGTGAGAGCTTGGTAAAGTGTCGTAATCTATCAGTATTGATACTTGAATACGGCAGGGCGGGTGAGTGAATTCATCTAAACTCGATGTTTGCTACCGGTAGCATGGAGGGATATATTTAAGGATGAATAAACTACATCAGCTACGGAATGACGAACAAAACCCCGAAAAATCGGCTTTACAAAATCAATCTGTTGATAACATCTGGGAGAAATTGAAACGCCGGGCTGAGCAAGTGGGCTACGGCTCCTTGATTTGTGAGATGCAAGTACATCAAGGGCAGATAAGACAGGTTGATATAACTACAATTAAGGAAAGAATGAGAGCAGATTAAAGAAAATTTAGATATAGCATAATATCATAGTTTGCTAACGGACTCTACTTTACAAAAAGCGAGCCCGACAGAGCTTAGGAAATGTTCTGTCGGGCTTTTTTATTTGGCAAGGCCGGAAATAATTCGGCAAATGAATTTAAACTTAGATGAAGATTTCTGAGTGAGCAGCAAAGCTGCTTAAGAAATGTGTGCCCGGGAAGCTTTTATTAACCATTTGAACAGGGCTTTTGAGCAAAGGAGGTGAAAGTCATCAAGCCCTGAGATGCAATTTAGCAGGGCAAGGGTTTGGTCAAGAACCTTATATGCCCATAATGTTGATAGTTGTTTGAGACAGGATTCGCTTCAGGAGACTTGTCTGAAACAACAAAATTGCTCTGGCTTAGAGCCAGAGCAAGAGAGAGTGAGAGGTTGAATGTTCTGGTAGTACAGAACAAAATAAAGCAAAGGAGTGTGAAAAATGTATAGGAAAGTGTTAACGATAGCAATAGCTTTAGCATTTGTGCTCGGCGTGAGCGGTCTGGCTTTGGCTGCGAATACGAGCATTCCAATTGACCCCTTGGCCCCCTGGGGAGGCAACACGATTATTCATGATCAGTACGCGCTCGGCGATTTGAACCTCGCTCAGACATATGTGAGTGGTTTTTTCAACTGGGCGAAGATATATCAATCAGGCAATAACAATACAGCTAAACAATTTCAGAGTGGTTTTGGCAACGAGGCGGAAATTAAACAATATGGGCATTCCACTGTCAATAACAATAAAGCCTACCAAACTCAGATGGGTATCTACAACTGGGCAAAGATCGTTCAAGATGGCGTCAATTACAATGAAGCGTACCAAATCCAATTTGGTAGCGGTAACCGTGCGGAGATTCAGCAAACTGGCGCCAATAGCAGTAACAATGAAGCCCGTCAAACTCAGAACGGTTTCGGCAACGAGGCGATGATCGGCCAAGAGGGCAGTAATAACTCTGCTAAGCAGTATCAGACTGGCAGTGGCAACGTAGCCTTGTTCCTGCAATTAGGAGACAATAACGCCTCCAGTACGCAGTACCAGTTTGGGTGCGGCAACGAGGCCATCACAGACGTAACTGGAGATGGCAACCATACTAGCCAATGGCAGCAAGGTTTTGGCAACTACGCAGAGGTAGTCATAAATGGAGACGACAATATTACTAAACAAATCCAGAAAGGTTGCAACAACACGTCCATCATAGAAGTAACTGGCAGCAGGAACAAAGTTAGCCACCTTCAAATAGGTTTTGGCTTGCCCACCGACTCTGATCTCATTATTACAGCAGATGACCAGGAAGTCAATGTGACTAAATTTGGGTTTGGACCGTAAAGTTCTGAGTTAATCCTGGAGCAGTTGTGCTCGAGAGAACTCCTTTTCATAAGTAACTAAGGGCTTAACTCAATAGGGGAAAGGGCAGCTCATCCCTAAGGGATGGGTTGCCCAACCATTTTTGTGTCTTCTCAACGGTATGATCTTGATCGATAGATTAAAAAAAAGACAGAGAAAGGACAAATGAGATATGTTTAGGAAAGTTCTAATACTAAAAATTGCCTTGGTGATTCTCATGAGTATTGCCGGACCGCCGTTAGCAGCCAATACATCGATAATAATCCCTCTGGGAGCCCCTAACGTTACACATATTCAGACGGGAGTTAATAACTTCGCTATGACTATTACAACTTTTCCGCCGAATGGCAACGTTGCGGTGATCGGTCAAACTGGCTTTGCTAACTATGCTGAGCAGTATCAGTCTGGAATCGGTAACGTGGCAACTATCGGCGTATATGGAAATAACAACCAGACTCACCAGTTTCAGGAAGGTATTAACAACTTCGCCGGGACAACAATAAATGGAGGAAACAACAATACTACTACGCAGGTCCAAGTAGGTACCGGCAATTTGTCCAGTATAGCAATAAATGGTGGAAACAACGTCAGTATCTCTAACTATCAACAAGGTGCCGGCTCGAATTATGCCCACGTAACCACGGCAGGCGGCCTTAACGTCACTACGAGCCAGGTTTCGTTTATTTGGTAAAGTCCTGAGTTGATTTCGCAGCGGTAGTGCTCGAGACGACTTGATCATCTTGCTGATGTTCGGGAATGAGTAGATTCCGATTAAGGGATTGGACTCCCCCGGAAAAAGGGGCAACTCATCCCTAAGGGATGGGTTGCCCTATTATTTTGATGTGCCCTGCACGGCGACGGCTAAATATTGACTCAGCCCCCTCTTTTTGTTACAATTATCGAGGTTCGGATACCCAATTTTCTTTTTACAAGGCCCGTCAAATGCCGCAAGGCATGCTGCGCAAATAAAATAACGACTGAAATCAGCAGCCTATGCCGCAAGGCATGCTGCGCATAAATTGGTGAGGATAACTATAGAGGCCCATCAGAATCTATGAAAATCTCATTGCTATTGTTGGTATTGACATATTTAGCCCCGCAATCCTTCGACTCTGCTCAGGACAGGTTTATTGCGGCCTTTGACCTCGAGCAAAGCAGCGAAGTCACGCTGACAATAAATGAGTTTATGGCCAAAAACGAAAGCCTTATTCAAGACCCAAACGGCGATTATGACGACTGGATCGAAATCTATAACTGTGGGGATAGCGCTGTTGATATAGCCGGGATGTACCTCACGGATAATCTTTCATTTCCCGCTAAATGGCAGGTTCCCGATAATAATCCCTCTATAACAATTATTCCGCCAAAGGGTTATCTGCTGATTTGGGCTGACGGCGAACCTAATGAAGGCACGCTGCACGCAAATTTCAAGCTTAGCGCGGATGGCGAACAAATCGCCCTTTATAATGACGACGGAAATCCTATAGATACAATCACCTTCGGTCCTCAGCAGGCAGACGTATCTTATGGACGCTTCCCCGACGGAAACGGAAGTGGGCCTGGCCATTTCCCTGGGAATCTGGCCCCTCGGGCTCTCGACCGACGATCTGCGAACTGGCTTTTCTTTGTTGTCCCCAGCCCGGCAGCTACTAATATAAGCGAGTCCGGCAGTGTCATTATCAGCGAAATCATGTACCATCCCGACCACCCCAGTCAGGGGGTTGAGAATATTCACGAGGAATACATCGAGCTGTTTAATCCGACAAGTGAGTCGGTCAACCTGTTGGGCTGGCGATTTGCGGACGGTGTGGGCTTTGTTTTTCCGGATGTAACGCTCGGCCCTTCTGAGTACATTGTAGTAGCTGCGGACCTGAGCACATTTAGGGCCAAATACCCGGCTGTTATCAATGTTGTTGGCGGCTGGAGTGGCCGACTGAGCAACTCCGGTGAGGTGATTGAACTGCAAGACGCGTCGGGCGGAAAGGTTGACGAAGGCCGCTACTCGGATGAGGGCGATTGGGCTGTGCGGCAGCTTGGCCCGGAAGATTATGGCCACCGTGGGTGGATATGGTCGGATGAGCACGACGGCGGCGGCAAATCGTTGGAGCTGGTAAATTTTGCGATGTCCAACGAGCACGGTCAAAATTGGGCGGCGAGCACTATTGATGGTGGTACGCCCGGTACTGCTAACTCGGCTACTGACAGTGACATTGCGCCGTTGGTCTTAGATACGACGCATTTTCCAATCATACCGTGGTCCGACGAGCCGGTGACGGTGTCGGCTCGGATAGTCGATGAATTAACAGCCGGTATCACTGCAATGCTGTATTACCGTAAAGACGGAGACCCTAACTTCAGCACATTGGAGATGTTTGATGATGGAGGCCATGGTGATAATAATGCAGGTGACGGAATATACGCAGCAGTGATACCCGCTCATCTGGATGGTACTATCATCGAGTTCTATATAGAAGCTGCTGACGCTGCGAATAATGTACGCACCTGGCCCGGCCCAAGCATGGTGGACGGCGAGCTAAAGCAGATCGGCCTGCTTTATCAGGTAAGTGATTCTCTTGACCAATTCCAATGGCCGGGCAGGCAGCCGATTTATTATCTGATTATGACCGAAGCCGAGCGGGCTGAGCTGCAATACATCGGTTCCCACAGCAACGATGCGAGGTCTCGTGTTCAGATGAACGGTACCTTTATCAGCATCGACGGCGTGCAAACACAGGTGCGGTACCGTGTCGGTATCCGCAACCGTGGCGCCGGCAGCCGAACCAATAGTAGTAACAGCTACCGAAACAACTATCACGTCAATTTTTCGAACGATTCTGCCTTCGGCGAATGGAACGGCGTCACAGCCCTGATTATCAACAATCGCTACGGATATATACAACTGCTGGGCAGTGCAATCTGGCAGTCGGCTGGTCTGCCCGCCGCTGACGCCAAAGCGATACAACTGCGTATCAATGGTCGGAATCTGGCTCAAACCAACGACCACATGTACGGTTCTTATGTTGCATTGGGGGTTATCGACAGTGATTTTACTAAGAGGCATTTTCCCGATGACCCGGCTGGGAACGCCTACATCTGTGCCAGCGGTGAAGCGGACTTGAGTTACAAAGGTGACAATCCGAATAGATATCGCGACTATTATGAGAAGAGTACCAACATAGCTGAGGATGACTTCAACGATTTGATTAACTTGGTTTATGTGCTGAATAACACACCGCCGGAGACGTTTGTCCAGGATGTCAGCCGGGTTATCAATCTTGAGCAATGGCTGCGTTACCTTGCTGTTGATGCGCTGGCGGGCAATCTTGAAGGCGGCCTGACCACTCCTAGAGGTGATGACTATGCGCTGTATCGCGGCAGAAAAGATACACGATTTTGGCTGCTCCCTCACGATCTTGATACGTTATTCGGCCAGGGCGACCACTCGCCTGACATCCATCGCAGTATCTTTGTCTATACCGGACTGGACGGCCTACATGAGCTGCTGACGCATCCGGATATTATCCCCTTGTATTACAGCCAGCTCATCGACCTGATCGACACGGTTTTCTCGCCCGAGCAGTTCGATCCATTGGTGGACGAGCTGCTGGGTGACTGGGTGCCGAAATCTATGACCGACGATATAAAGCAGTTCGTTGTACAGCGCAACGCCGCCGTCCTGGCTCAAATATCTAAATAGCCAAAATCTAAATTCTAAATCCTAAATAATATCAAAATTCTAATTTCAAATGTTCGAAACGTTTTGGATTTTGGTCATTTGAGTTTGTTTAGAATTTAGATATTAGAATTTAGAATTTTAAGCCTGCAGCTCAGGATTAGTATGAAATGACTGTGCTAATCTTGTAGCTGCCGAGTTTTTCTCTGCCGGCCAATTCTTTAAGCTCCACAAGAAAGGTGATGCCGACGATTTGTCCTCCGATTTTTTCGATTAGCTGACAGGCTGCTGCCATTGTCCCGCCGGTCGCTAAAAGGTCATCGACCATTAAGACCTTGTCCCCTTCTTTTACAGCGTCTTTATGAACCTCCAGCGTATCGGTGCCGTACTCCAGGTCGTAAGTGACACTTTCAGTTTTGAAAGGCAGTTTGCCTTTTTTTCGTATAGGGACAAAGCCGACCCCGAGCTTTTGTGCAACAGCCGCTCCGAAAATAAATCCTCTCGCCTCCACAGCAGCAACGTATTCAACCTGTGGCGAGCCTGTCCTTCTCCGGCTCGGCGAGCCTCCGCCGAGACGAGTCGAATCTACGCCGGCCCCCGCAGCTTCTTGTGAAGCAAGAGCGGGGGTAAAACCTGCGCATAGTGCATCTACGGCTGCTGAAAAAGCCTTCGTATCTGCTAACAAGGGCGTGATATCGCGGAATAAAATCCCTTTTTTTGGCCAATCAGGTATGCTGCGGATATACTTTTCCAGGCCTGTCCCTTTGGGTTCGACAGGCTCACCACAAGTATTTGTCATTTATTGTCTTTCCCTGGCACTATCAACCGTTCTTGATTCTCGTTGAGTATCTCCGCAGGACGTGGCGCCAGCCATCCCAGCGACCTGTCAGCGGAGTATCCAACATCGAGCATCAAGTATCTATTGTTAGCATTTTACCGGCGAAATACAAGTTTTCTTTACTGTATTATTTCGTATTGCGTATCGCGTCGAGCCAGGATTTCTGCCCTCTGTCCTCTGTTCTCCGTTCTATGTCTTCCGTCCTCTGTCCTCCGACCTTTGCCTTCCGTCCCTTCGACTTCGCTCAGGGAAGACCTCCGTCCTCCGTCATCCCCGCCTCTGCCGGCTAAACTTCGTCTCTCGTCCATCCTCCCTTGCCCTTTTACCATTTGCTCTATGTCATCAAAACACATTAAGGCCTGCTTTAAGATTGTGAGCTTTATAATGATTTTCGCCTTCAAAAATTGTTTACAAGTTGTAAAATAACACTTTTGGAGACTATATGGCGCAGACCTCTAAAATTGAATGGACCGAATCTACTTGGAACCCCGTTACCGGCTGCACAAAGATTAGTATAGGCTGCCAGAACTGCTATGCCGAACGTATGGCTTTAAGACTGAAGGCAGCCGGTAGTCCCAACTATGCGAATGGTTTCCGTGTCACAGCACACCCATACGCTCTTAAAATACCCCTTCGCTGGAAGCAGCCTCGCATTATATTTGTTAATTCTATGAGCGATCTGTTTCACAAGGACATTCCCTTTAGCTTTGTAGCGAAAATCTTTGAAGTTATGTGTCAGGCATCTCATCACAGATTTCAAGTGTTAACAAAACGAAGTAAGCGTTTGATACAATTGAGTTATAAACTACCTTGGCCACAGAATGTATGGATGGGCGTCACCGTCGAAACTACGGATTACCTTTGCCGGATAGACCACTTACGGAAAATCCCTGCGGTAGTAAAGTTTATATCCTTCGAGCCGCTTCTGGGTCCTATCCCCAACATCGACCTTACCGACATAGATTGGGTAATCGTTGGAGGTGAATCCGGCCCCGGCGCAAGGCCGATGAAACCGGAATGGGCTAAGGACATTCGTGACCAGTGCTTTGCTGCTGGCGTTCCCTTTTTCTTCAAACAATGGGGAGGTATAAATAAGAAGAAAAACGGTCGCATGCTTGACGGCCGTACGTGGAATGATTTGCCGATGTCATCTGGGCCTAGCCATTCTGCGAAGAATTTGCCGGAACTAAGTTATGTATAAGCTGCCATCTGCTAAGGATGATGACCTGTATATTCCAATTGTGCGAGAATGGTCCAGCGACAAGCACTATTTCCTTATGCGGTACATTGATGCTTTCACAACATCTATGAAAGGTAAAAAATGGCAGGGATTACACTACATTGATCTTTTTGCAGGCGCAGGAATTGAGAAATTAGAGACATCTCAAAAGCTTGATTGGGGCTCACCTATAATCGCCGCAAAAGCCCCTCATCCGTTCGATAGGCTACATCTGTGTGAAAAGCTTAAACGGAAATACAATGCTCTCAAATCTCGAATCGATAAAATAAGACCGGACTCACAAGTTCTCTATGGAAATGCAAATAAAAAGATTCATGATATTGTAAAAGAGATACCTCAAGGAACATTGTCACTCGCCTTTCTTGACCCGTATGGCCTACATCTTGAATTTGAAACTCTAAAAGTATTGTCAGATGTAAGAGCGGATCTGATTATCTTCTTTCCAGACTATCTCGATGCCCTAAGGAATTGGGAACATAATTATTTGGATAATCCAGACTCAAACCTTGATCACTGTCTTGGTTCAGGTGCAGATTGGCGTTCTATATTAGACAATACCACTCGCAACAACTTAGCTGAGGTCTTGCGAAAATTGTATGTTGGCCAGATTAGATCGCTTGGCTACACCGAATTTGAATATGAGCGTATAAGAATGAATAACCATCCATTATACATATTAATCTTTTGTTCGCGTCATTCACTTGCGGCCAAACTGTGGCGCGGGATAGCAAGGAAAAAACCCAATGGACAACGAACTTTCCCTTTTGAGTAACTTAGCTCTTACTTCTCAATATCAAAATAGAATTCCGAACAAAATGTGTAGTCTGTGCTTATACGAATGTGCCTGTTAATAATTATCCCCCTTATCTTCTTTAATATTAAGAACTTACAAAAATACTTCAGAAATGTCTCACAAACTAAATGTCCAAATGCAAGCTAAATTCAACCTAAAATCAATAAAATATGATATATTTCTAACAAACAATTTTTCTTTATCCTATCCACCCTTCTTTCCTATGTCACCTATTCTACCAACATCTTTTGTTGATAAATGTTTCACGTGAAACATTCAGTGTAGTTCACAATCTCATAAGCATATCGACTATACATACAAACAGTGATCGTCATTGCGAGGCCGAATGAAGTGAGGTCGTGGCAATCTCCCTGTTGCGAAGGTATGAGATTGCTTCAGCCTAAAGGCCTCGCAATGACACAAAAACGCTGGTTTGCCTCCGTGAGCAGTTACCGGAATTTTAAAAATCCATCAGCAGGGGGATATTATAGTGAAGCTACACGGCTTTATCCGCCTATGGCGGATGGCATCCTCACATACCTGCATGCGCGTAGCCGCTTCGGCGAAACCCGCCGGAGCATACCCTCCTTCGCCAAGGCTACGGAGGGTTACCCTTTTCGCATTCATCCACGGGTTTACACCCGTGGCTTTCTGCGAAGGCGGGTAAATTTTGTGCCGGGTATTAGAGCAGGAACCATCATAAATTAGGCTCTTTAAAGGACCCACAGCCTTATTTGTTTTAATCCCGCCTGGAATTCCAATTGTGTTCTATTACCTTATCAAAGCCAACTTTAGAAGGTGGTCCTATGACCGAGACACACTATTTTCTCAGTTCATTGTACCTGGCTGATGAGATCGTACGTTTCCTAACAATTGTTTCACGTGAAACATTTTTTTAAAAACACGATTTTTAACCCGATAAAGTTGCAGAATTTTCACTCAATATTCCGAAATATCATACAGATAAAGATTCGAGCTTTTATTAAGAAGCAATTACTTGCTGTGCCTTTGGCGCGTTCACCCCGTGAGATGGATGGCCTGCGGCCTATCTCACGGGGTAAGTTGAGTTGTTATAAGATTGATAATTTACACAATATCAGTAAAATGAGCAAACAATAGCAATTTTCACACAATCGATATGAAGGAGAATTAATATGGAGACAAAAAACCGTCAGAAGCCAAAACATCTTGGCAGAGGTCTGGAATCTTTAATAGGTCCGATAACAAGCAATGTATCAGCGATACAACAGTCATCATCTGAGCAGGAAGAAGCTCCTATGTTCCCTCCTGACAAAGAGTTACGTGAATCGCTGCGGGAAATCAACATATCTGCCATATCACCGAATCCATATCAGGCACGAACGGTTTGGGATGAGCAGGAATTAGCAGATTTGGCTGAGTCAATCAAAGCCAACGGCATAATTCAGCCCATCATTGTTCGCCCTGCCGGACCGGGATATGAGCTAATAGCTGGAGAACGCCGATTCAGAGCCGCACAGATGGTTTCGCTAACAACCATACCGGCACTGGTTCGACAGGCAACGGACGAACAACTGCTGGAATTGGCGTTGGTAGAGAACATTCACCGAAGCGACCTCAATCCAATCGAACGCGCCAAGGCTTATCAAAACTATCTAAGCACTTTCTGTCTTACCCAGGCCGAAGCTGCTGGAAGACTTGGCGAAGACCGCTCCGTCATCGCTAACTATCTGCGAATATTAGACTTACCAGATGAAATAAAACAGATGTTAAGCGATGGCCGGCTAAGTATGGGCCACGCACGAGCGATACTTGCTCTGCCGACCGATGAGCTTCGGCGAAAATTAGCCAACCGGGCGCTGGCAGGCCGACTGAGCGTCCGTGAGGTCGAAAGATTAGTCAGAAAATACCTTATAAGCAATAATCAGGCTAAAATTACCGCACGCTCAAAACCGGCTCATATACAGGAACTCGAAAGCAACCTCAGCCGACAGCTCGGCACAAAGGTAATCATCGAAACCCGCAAAAACGGCCAAAGAGGCAGGATTATCATCGAATTTTACTCTCTGGACGAATTTGACAATATTGCAGAAAGGCTCGGCCTGGCGACCATAGAGCAGGTTTGAATAGGGGGCTAAAATCATATTTGCCTATTTCCCCAAAAAGCGGTAAAATATTAGTGTGCTTATCAGACAAACGCTTGGTGGAAAAGCAATAAATCCAGACCATCCGTATAAAAAGTTAAGAGCGTCCGCCAAGCCTTAAGACATCGGAAATTTCTTAAAGAAAGGTGAATAATATGTTGTGCGTAAAGAAGGATCACTGGATAGTGTCCCTCATCACAGTGACAATGACATTGCTTAGTACCGGCCTGTGCATGGCGCAGGGTCAGGCAGATACAATCGATTATATAGCCAAGCTTAATAAAATAGGCATAGCCGGACGTTCTGAAAGCGATAACGCAGCGCCATTCTATGAAAAAGCAATCGAACTTTATGTAGAAAAGCCAAAGGACCTAAAAGTTTCAGGAATAATCTTACCTAAAGATTTACCTGCACAACAGCAAACTATGCTGAGAAAATGGGTACAGGATAATAGTGCGGCTCTTGAGCAACTGCAACTTGGCGGTCAGAAATCATATTGCTGGTTCACACAAACCGGACAGATACCGCCGACTGAGTCGAATCGATCAATGACAATAAGAGATTTAGCGAGGGCACTGAGTTTTCGGGCAATGCTTCAGGCCGAAGAGGGCGGAGTCAGCGATGCAGTCAACGATATTGAGACACTGTATGGACTTGGAGCACACAGCGAAGCTGGTCCGAGACTCTTGGTAGAAAAACTTATAGGAATAGCTATAAAAAGCATGGCCATAAAGGTTGCATTTAATATCCTTAGTGAAACAACAGTTAATATCGATTTAATGAAAAATCTGCAGAATCAGTTAGAGCAGCTTTCGACAAACCCAAACGAGCCGTTTGATGTTCGCGGCGAAAAATTTTATATGCAAGAACAAATTGAAACAGACCCTAAAGCTGCTCCTCTTAAACCATATTTACAAAACGTTCTTGAATACTATGACACAATGGCGGCCAAAACACCCTGGCAGATACACAATGAACCGGCTCAAGCCCCACCAAGTGGCGATTCTTTAATGACAGACATGACCAAGGTAATAGAGATTGAATATCGCAGCAGAGCGGATACACAGGCCTTAATAACAACGCTCGCCGTCCTGCGATACAAAAGTGACAAAGGCGGTTATCCTGCAGCGCTGCCGGAGCTTGTTTCGGCCGGCTATATCAAAGAGCAGCCGATAGACCCATTCAGTAACAATCCTTTAGTTTACAAACAAGGACAAGATAATTTTACACTCTATAGTTTCGGAGCAGATTACGATGATGATGGCGGCCAGCCCAGCAAATGGGGCGCTGGCGAAGAAGGTGGCGACCAGGTTTTCTGGCCTATCAAGCCAGCGGCAAGTACACAAGAACAAGTAGCTGAGCGAAAACTTCCGACAGGGCCTGAGCAGGAAAAGCTGACCGCGTCACTGAACCGTGCTGTAATAACCGGTGACGCAAACAAGGTGCAATCCCTTATCTCAGAAGGCGCAGATATTAATGGAAAGGGCCGGCAGGGCTGGACATCACTGCACACCGCAATTTGGTATGGTAAAAATGAGGTGGTGGAGCTGCTCATATCCAAAGGAGCCGACATAAACGCAAAAGACGACCGCGGAAATTCTCCCCTGCACTTTGCAGCAATTAAAGGCAACAGCGATGCGGCGAGTTTGCTTATTGCTAAAGGCGCTGATATCAATGCAAAAACTTCAGCTCAACAAACGCCACTGCTGTTCGCTGTAGAGTACAGCCGCAAGGACATAGTGGAGCTGCTAATTGCCAGGGGCGCCGATGTCAATGCACAGTCAGGCAACGATAACGCGTTGTCATTGGCAAAAAGGAAGAACAATAATGAAATTGAGGACCTGCTGCTCAAACACGGTGCCGAAGAACCAACGTCGGTCCTGATGGACGAAGGGCTCTATGGTCGTGGAAATCTGACAGAGCAACCTGTCCCAATCCAACCGAGCGGATTAGAGCCGTACATGGATTTTGAAGAACAGACGCAACGCAGAAGCACTCGAGCCGTAAGAAGCGGCGGCAGGTTAGATATACTTGCCGATCCCAACGAAATAAAAGCCAGAATCAAGACATTTGAGGGCCTTGAAAAAGCAATAGAGGAGATTGACGGCAAAAGTCGGAGTGAAAAAAGTGCCTGGCTTCAGAGCAGGATTGATAACAGAACAAGTCTGCTCAGGATGGTAGAACGACAGGTCGAGCAGGAGCTGACTTTCGTACGTAATATCGCAGTTGAAGAAAAAGCTGAAAAAACAACAAAGATAATTGATTATGTGTTATCGAGCAGGGATGACGTATTCGGCAAAGTTCGCAAAGAGCTTTTGGTGCAGAGAAGAGAGGCGAGGCAGAATCAAACCGGCAGCAATGCCGGAGCCGGACCACGTGGTCGTGGCCGAGATAGAGATAGGACCAGCCGGGGTAGAGCCGGCCGAGGAGCAAGAGGCAGAAATCCTCAGGAAGGATACATAGCGGGTCAATTTCCGGAACAAACTATGGCAGGACCGTACGGGCTTAGAAGCGAGTCAGACGAAGGCCAAGAATTAGATCCCGAAACCGAAGACAAAATCCGTCAGTGGCTGCAAACCACCATTGATAACAAAGACAGTTTACTGCAATTTGTGCACACAGATATCCAAACACAATATGCCTCTATACGGGCGGTCGCTGTTGAGGAAGAAGCGAAAAAGACAACAGCGGCCTTTGATGGGATACTCCTAAGGAGAGAAGAGCGGTTCGAGGACATCGTTCAGAAAATGGAGGAGCAAGCCCAGAGAGAATCACAGCAAATAAACGACCCTCGCGACCGCAACCTCAGAACAACCAGAGGAAGATATGAGCAGGATGCACACATGAGGGGACAAGAACAATTTGGGGATGAATCTGCACCCCGAACTCGGCGACGCCGTTGATTTTTGTATGAGCCATATAATCCTGTGCTGTGCCTTTCGGACTGTGACATAGAAAAGCCCCGATGTGACTTTTCAATATATCAAAAGTCAAAAAGTTGACTTTACTGACAAAATCAGTATAATAGTTATTTACGATAAATCAGAGAGTTTTTAGCTTGTGTTATGTGCCTTCGGACCTGCCATTACAGCTTTTTGTATAAGGTATTTATCAACAATATGCCAAAAAAATAAAAACTTCCACATTTCGCTAAAAAATCGGGTTTGTTAATAGAAGGGAGGTCAGATATAGTAAATCGAAAATCTTTTACTTTAATTGAATTGCTGGTTGTGATAGCAATAATAGCTATTTTGATGTCAATACTGCTGCCGGCACTGCGAAGAGTAAAAGAACAAGCCAAACAACGATCCTGTGCAATGCGTATTCGTCAGCACCTGTTTGCTTTGAATATGTATGCGGATGAAAACGATTCAAAGCTGCCATTGCCCGCAACAGCCGGAAACTGGCTGCAGGATATTGCGATCGATACGGTGCACTTCATGCTCCAGACCGGTCTGACACGAGAGATATTCTATTGTCCGTCAAACTCTAACCACCAAAAGTACAATGACATGTTCTGGGAGTTTAACAACCAATCTTGGAATGGAAGCAAATTCACTAACTACAATAGTAGTAACTTTATTGTGTCTGGATATTGCTATATATTGCAGGTTGTTCCAGAAGCAACACCACGACCGGAAATCGTACGCTATGAGGATGATAGCGAGCAACAAATATGGTTAAGAACAAACCAGGAGAATCATCCAGCTAGTAGAGAGTTGTGTATTGATTCAATAATGGGCGTGCCTCAACCAAACACTGTGTATGGGCGTAATTTCGGCCAGGTCATGGGAGGTATCTACCAGCAAAGTGGAGTGTACGATCAAACAAGCCATTTGAAAAGCGACGAAGAACCTCTCGGTGGAAACATCGGCTTTTTGGATAGCCATACGGAATGGAGGCATTTCAAGCCGGAAATTGAAAATGGTGTTGCAGTACCTCGATACGGGAATAACCCCGGTTTCTTCTGGTAGAATGTATCCTTTCAGTGCGAAGAACCCCAGCCTATCTTTCTCAGCATAGGCTGGGATAGTCAGATCACAAAAAGCAATCAGGACCTATAATGAGTAAGTATAGGCCCTGATTGAGTGATATTACCTAACCTCACTAAGCTATCCATTATTCTGCAAGCGAAGGAAGATTTAACCTGATATCATCAATATACAAATCACCTGCACTTCCAGCCTGTGGAGTGGTCCTATTACCCACGCCACTGTACATCGCCTTGACACTGGATAGATTCACGCCGATAAAGTCCGTAAATGGAATATTCCACTCCGTCCAGTCACCTATGGCCGATGCAGCCGGATCCGGATGTGTGACGATAACACTATTGCCGGCGCTATCCTCCAGAACTGCATACATCGGCTCCCCAATGTTACTTTCTATGCCGATGTCCTGTGACTGCCACTCGCCTGAAACAGTACCGGTTATAGTAACATTAGAGAATTCGGCTGTACATGTTTCATTGACGTTATGGCTGGTCAAGGCTAAGCCTATATAGGTGTCCGCAAGCATAGGCATATCCATAGAGCCCAGCGTCTCCCAGGTTGAGCCGTTAGCCGAATAATCGGCTGTAAATGTGTTGCCGCTGCGCATCAATCTTACCCAATGTGGAGCGGTGATGCCGGCTTGCGCGGCTACCTCTTGGCTATCTACGCCTGCTTCGTCACGGTACTGGAATGTAACTCCCTGACCAGGCGTGACGACTACCGCACCGTGTGCGGCCCCTGGCTCTAGCGACTCACGGATCATCACACCCGCCTTGGCCCACGGGTCGGTATCAGTGACGCTGACTACCCTCGCTGTTATGCTGCCAAGGCTGGAGAGCCGCTTATAGGCAAAATGGAACTCGTCAGCCATACCCCAGATATCTGCACCGCCAGCAGTTATCGTAATTGGTGGGCCAACTGTGAAGCTGCCGACGGATGCCGGTATTCCTCTGAACCACAGCGTCAAGGAAGTAACACCTCTTCTTGTCCAATCCTGCGGAGTTTCCCACGAACGTTGAGCCTCGGAATAAAGCAGTGTACCGGCCTGTTCCAGTTCTGTACCCTCATTGACGGTACCATCGTTGTCGTAACGCATGTACATAGATTGGCGGCCATCGTGAACTATGCTTTGCTCAGCAAATGGAGCCTCAAGGTGACCCACAGTCATGCCGGTATGATTCACGAAATAGTCCACCCATGTACTATATATCCTGTTATCGAAGTCGTCATAGTCTTCAAAGTCATCTACAACAAGAAAGTTACCCGTCGTAAAGCTCCAGACGTCGCCTACCCAGGGACTGTCGGGATTGAGGTCGTTGACCTCATCAATCCGCCAGTAGTAGGTCGTGTTAAATTCCAATGTTCCAGGCTCAAAGCTGCTGACATTAACATTAGTAAACATGACGTTAGGGTGGCTTACCGAACTGGCATTTTCGACATCGTTGGGATTGGTGCCAAAATATACATCGTGTTTATCAGCATACCTACCCGTCCTCCAGCTAAGATTGGGATCAATCCGCATATATGTCGCATCATTAGCCGGGTTTGGCTCCGACGCCTCTGGAGGACTTTGAGGAATTGCTGTTACGATTGTCCTATCCGGTATTGCGACCGTGTCGACGACGATTTGAGCGTTCTTGGGCAGACCTGGCGTCATGCCATAGGCTTTAAGAATGCCTCTGTTGATCCAGTCTTCTACCTCATCGGTGAAGTCAGAGGGCAGTATCAACTTACCCTCATAGATATCCACGCGGATCAGTTCATCAGGTACGTTATTAGGTGTGCCGATGCCCATGTTAACACCGGTCAAGACATCAAAGGTTCCGCCATACATGTTCAGGTGGCCGCCGATCCAGGCCCAGTTAAAAAGGCACTCAGAACCCTCGTACATGTTCATCGTCACATAAGGCCAGGGTTCCCACCAGTTGGTACCGAGGGCAATACCCTCGGCTCGCGTAGGGTCGCCGGGGCTGTCTTCTGTGCCATGTATTCTGGAGCCGCTGTACATATTTATAACGCTGCGGTTCGGGTCATTGTCGGGGTTGTTGGGGTCAATCAGTCCGTCTGGGGTTTGCGCCAGGACGAGGTACCATCTGTAGGTCAGACTGCCATAGATGTCCAGTTGCAGTCCCCACTCCGGCCCGTAAATCGTACCATAGTCTTCGCCGTAGGTGCAGTCAGCAGTATATCCTGCAGGAATCACCAACGGCGTGTCAAGCGCGGTTGGCACGTTCGGGTCTCTGGAAATCCAGACAACCCCTGAATCATGGGAGGGGGGCGGGCATGGCGTCCTGGGTCCGTCCGGATTCCACGCAGGCGTCTTCCCCCAGTTGTACGGCTCTGTGTCTCTGTTCCACATGCCGTCACCGCTGGCGTTCGTCCAGTAGTAAACATCTTGGGCGATTGTGCTTCCAGCCAGACCAAACACCAGGACAAAAGAAACTGAAAGGCAAAGTTTTATACTACACATAATACTCTCCTTCAAATAAGGGCCCGAACTCATCCCAAAATCCAAGGACGGTCAAAGCCATGAACCGATACAAGGTTCACGGACCTCACACAGCAGATCCAGTGGATAGGAGCCCCATTACTGGCGGGTCCAGGCGTACTTCACAGGGACTGTCCTTCGTAAAGTACGCCGCCGCTCTTTATTTAGAATCTCATTCTCCAGACGCAACCGGGTCACCCGTTTACGGAGCACCTGGAACTCTTCGGCCATGGGGACTGCCGTGGCCCTTGGGAAGCAGGTGCCCAGAAGCCCGCAGGCCATTTCCCCCTCACCGCAGGGCTCAATTCCTAACACCCCGTTGTGGGAGGCCTTGGACTAGCTGTAGCCGTCCTCCACGCCGAGTCGTCGCAAAACAGATTCTTCAGTACCGCGTTGGCGATTGATCATCTGCCAAGCGAACATCAGTTGGTCCATCAGGTTATTGCGGTGTTATATAGCATTCGGATCTTCCGGCTCGGACGCTTCGGGAATCGCTGTGACTTTCGTCCAGCTCTCCAACTCTTCGGTGACAATTTCGCCCGTTCCGCCGTAGGCTACACAGTAGCCATCCGCAATCCAGCCCTGTACAACAGTAGCGAAGTCAACGGTTTCATCTTCAGGAGTGTCAGGATTGTCAGCCGTGGCAATGAGTGGTAACATAAGCGTGCCGCCCTCAATGTTCAGTGTGCATATATCCGCAGGCTGGCCTACCGAAGCCATGCTGACTCCGTTGAATACATACATAGTCCCGCCGTAGAGATTCACTTTACCACCCATCCACAGATAATCGCGGATAATGGCTGTGCCGCTCTCCTGGTTATATGTAACATACGGTCCGCCGTGCCACCACCAGCTGTCGCCTACAAGGAAGTTAATGAGATCCAGCCAGCCACCGCTGCCATCTGCGCCTAAGTTGATCGCACAAGGATTGGTTTCACCGCCCACTGAAACCAGACCGATAAAGCCAGAACTCGTAAGGCTTCCGCCCTCGATATTAAGAGTCAAACCCCACTCCGGACCCCAATTATCAGCCGCATCCGTTATGGCAATTTCCCCCACACCAATGGTCAGACCCATCAGATTATTGGGGTCGGCATTCGTATCAGGATTGATTCGGGTGTTGCCTGTGCCAGGCCCTGGTACCACGCCTGAAGACCAGTTGTTTGGATCCATCCAGCGTCCGTTGCCTGTACCGTTCGTCCAATCGTTTACTTGCCCGGATACGGTGCTAACCAGGATCATCATTAGAACTAAACAAGAGATTTTTCTGTACAACATGATAGTTCTCCTCACAAAAAAAGTGTCTTTGTTTTGGCCATACACCAAAACACCCGTTGTTTTTGACGGACACCCGGCTTTTAGCCCTGGAGATACCCGTCTATAACAACATCCCTGAAAAATAAATATCAATAAAATGCACCCTCGCTCAGTTTGGTAATGAATGAAAGAGCTTTTATCTGGTTTGTTTCTACCTCCTTCCTCTAAAAACCTAAAAACAGGCTATTGATTGAAACGTAGATAAATTTCCTCCTCAGGATAGAAACTGCCACAAATTTGGCGGGCTCATTTAAGCCTCTGTCAGTTACTCTTCAGGTAATTAGTGCACAGGAAATCAAAATCCAAATATGCTTACATGATGATTTATACCAAATCATGCACCCCCAATGCAAGAAAAATATTCAATTTATTATAGGACGCGTTCTATAATCTTACGGCGAAATTGCTTATCGGACACAACTTTTTTTGTTTACAAGGTCTTACAAACATAAACCGAGGAAAACTACCTGCTTCCAGGATGTTAAAACCGTGGGCAAGGGAAATCTCGATTGTTAACAAATCAGAACAACCAGAGGAAGATATGAGCAAGATGCACGCCTGAGGGGACAAGAACAATTTGGGGATGAATCTGCACCCCGAACTCGGCGACGCCGTTGATTTTTGTAAAAGTAATACTCAATAGCTGAATCTAATAGCGTGAGATTTTAATATTCGTAGTTCTAAGGACTCCGCCGTTAGGTCGCTGGGATGGCTGGCGCCACGTCCTGTGGACTTACGGAGGACCCCTTACGGGCTAATGGTATCTCTTTCATCATTCTCTCTTACCTCCGCTCTCGTTGCCGACGTTTCTGCTTGCCCATCACAAGTTAAAAAGGTACAGAAGGTGCAGGCGGACACCTTTAATACAAATCATAATAAATTTTTGCGCTCGTCATGAGAGTTGTGGCATATGCTATTTATAAATTTATCATCAAGACAAATCCGCCTTGAGCCGACCAAGACTCAAAAGCAGCAATCCGCAAATCCTTAAAGCACCATTAATTTTTAGAAATTGTATAATTCGCATAAATCGCAGCCGAAGCGCACACGAAATCTGGTGTTGTAATTCTTGTAAATAATACCTAAGATGCTTAGGTATTGCAAACAATCTTGTTCATGTTCTTAGAAAAAGCGAGCCATTCGGTTCGGTTTGCCAGAAGCAGCTTTTTGCCTTTTGTGGTTAAAGAATAATATTTTCGCTTTCTTGAAGGCCCAGCAGGTTTCCATCTGCCTTTAATCAGTCCTGCTTTTTCCATCTTGCGCAGGGCTGCATAAACGGCTGATTGACGCCATTGGAAGAAGCCTTTTGTTTTTTGATGAGCTGTCTGGATAAGCTCATAGCCGTACATCTGTTTTTTTTCGAGCATTGAAAGAATTACAAATTTGATGCTCCCTTTTATAATCTGCTGATAAAACATCTATACTCTCCTTTCATATTTTATAAAGAATTTTACTATATGATGTTGATTGAATGAGACATTTTAAGCCTTTTTTATCAAGCAAAATAAAATGAATCACACATGTTAGCATAAAACACTGCTGTTATTTAATAAAGATTATCATCAATATCACTATCATTATCGTTGAGTAATGTTTGTAATCATAATACCTAAGATACTTAGGTATTCCTATTATCTTATGGCTTAATATTTAATTTTAGATACACCGTACTAAATATGGTAGTCTCAATACCTAAGATACTTAGGTATTGTGTAAACACCAATCCCAAAAAAGTCAGAAAATTTAACTTGATAACTCCCTGTGGCTTATCATGGGGTGAAGAAGAGAATGTCTCCTTATCAAATCCTTTCTGGCTACGGCATGGCCTTCGCCATGACGAGTAATATTCTGCGAATTATCGCAGACTTCCTTAATTTTTATGCTCTATATAATACCTAAGATACTTAGGTATTCTTAGCGACTAATGAATCCTTATTTAGTATAAGACTATAGATACTTGATACCAAGTGTTCGAGTCTTGATACCTAAGATACTTAGGTATTCCTATTATCTTATGGCTTAATATTTAATTTTAGATACACCGTACTAAATATGGTAGTCTCAATACCTAAGATACTTAGGTATTGTGTAAACACCAATCCCAAAAAAGTCAGAAAATTTAACTTGATAACTCCCTGTGGCTTATCATGGGGTGAAGAAGAGAATGTCTCCTTATCAAATCCTTTCTGGCTACGGCATGGCCTTCGCCATGACGAGTAATATTCTGCGAATTATCGCAGACTTCCTTAATTTTTATGTTCTATATAATACCTAAGATACTTAGGTATTCTTTGAAAATCAAACAGAAAATCTTAAAGGTATTCAACTGGTATTGAGAAATAATCAGGTAGCTTGGGCAAATTCTTTGGTAGAATGGTGCAGCAATGCTGCCCAGCTCGTCGTGCTGCCCGCCGTGTCTGCGACTCGTCGCGACAGGCGCTCGCCGCAGCAGGGCTGAAAAGATATTTTTAGACATGATTCACAGGATTAAACATTATTATTGACCGCAGGGGTAAAAAAGTCCCTTGGGGACAAGTTGCTTATCCTACCAGCCTCAATCCAATGACTCGTCTTCCAAAATATCAAGGCCCATAATGACATCGTGCATAAACACCCTTCTTCCGCTTGGCGTATCGTGGGCTGCATACGTTTGTCCTCGCTGCGGATCGTAGTAGGCATACCAGCTATAGCGGGACGGCTTTGTCGCAATGAAAAAAAGCTGCGTTTTTTGTAACCGTTCACGCAGAAAATAAGGCGTTTTTGTGTCATTGCGAGGCCTT
>CAZVWH010000026.1:0-32988 GCA_964631175.1 uncultured Pirellulales bacterium
CGTCCAATAAAAACATGAATAATCTACACCGAAATTCCATTCAGGATGGGTATAAGACCGACGACGAGAACTCTATAAAGGAGTTTATCACGGGCGTAAGAGCCAGCATAGATTATCTGGAAAACCTCAACCTTCCTCGTTAGACGTGCCACAAGAATGTTTGACACTCCGAAGAACTCTATTTCCCTGACTGTCACATTATCGGTGGGCTAAAGCCCACCCTACCATCTGCTAATTTCCGAACGTTAGAAGTTATTGTGTGTGGCGCACAACATCTAAAGAGTAAAAGAAATTTTGAAACCAAAACATTTCATTATATAATAAAAATAGTCCTTTCGATTAGTCAAAAGGACTACTAATACCAATTGTATTAATTACAGCGCTTTTGCTGGGTTATCTGATGTGGTTCATGGCGCTCCTGAGCCAATAAATATTGAATCCACATGCTGCCTCAAATATATGAGGCGCAAGAGTTAATCACAATTGGTATAAATAGTGTATTTCTCTATTATTTAATGACAATGGACACGGGTTAGGATTCGGGGGTCGGGGATGATAGGACAGAAAGTTTTACATTCTTAACCCTGCCCACGGAGGGCAGAAAGACCAGCCATGCCCACAAGGTGACATAATAAAGACCCGCCCTGCCCACGGAGGGCAGAAAGACAAGCCATGCCCACAGGTGACATAATAAAGACCAGCCCTGCCCACAGAGGGCAGAAAGACAAGCCATGCCCACAGGTGACATGGCTAATCGTCGAATTTATGCGGTTCTCTGTCTTCCGTCCTTGCCGTAAGACATCCCTATCGGGACTGTCCTCCGTCCTCCGTCCTCTGTTCAAAGTCCGTGAATTGGAAATACCTTTGCTTTAATCGATTCTATTACTGCCTGTACAGCAGGCATTACTGTGTTTTGCTGTTGGCTACTGACTACGAGCGTTCTATCTCGCAAACCTCCCTGCCATTCGGTACTACCTAACAGGACCCCGCCGACAGCGGGATTCTTACCGTGGTCCGCATCGGCGCCGCATAAGACAGTCCAAGCTAAGGCCCAGGCTCTCACAGTGTTTTCAATATTGTATCCGCCTCCGCCGGTGGCAAGAATGGGTCTATTGAAACCCAGAAGAGAGTTGATGATATCGGCATAGACATTGTTAGTTAAATATAAATGTGCAAGAGGATCGCCTGCAAGGGCATCGGCTCCTAACTGTAGAATTATTACGTCGGGGTTATAAGTGGAAATTAAAGGCTGTGCTATAGAATTATATACCTTCATATAAGCTTCGTCGAAAGTTCCGATAGGAAGAGGGACATTCACACAGAAGCCCTTACCTTTGCCGGTTCCGATTTCATTTTCAAATCCTGTTCCGGGAAAAAGCATTCTGGGATTTTCGTGGAACGATATGGTCATAACGTCTGAGCGGTCGTAAAATGCGTAAGCGACACCGTCGCCGTGATGGACATCCACGTCGAGATAAAGCACCTTTTTTCTTTGCTCTGCTAATATAATGCAGGCAAGAGCTACATCATTGATATAGCAGAAGCCGGATGCGCGTTCAGGGCCTGCGTGATGAAATCCGCCGGATGGATTAAACGCTACATCTGCAGAGCCTGAAAGAATAAGCTTTGCGCCTGTTAGCGTAGCTCCGCTTGCTAAGACAGCATACTCATATAGTCCCTTGAAGACAGGACAATCTCCTGTGCCTATTCCCATATCGAGGGCTTCGGCATCCCATTTACCTTTGGAGGCGGTTTTTAGCGCGTGCAGATAGCGGGCTGAGTGGAATTTCTTCAGAGTGATTCTTTCAGCCGGCACCGGCGGCACTTCATTTCGCCCGTTGCCGGAAAGAAGTCTCATAGAGTTTAAAACCTTGCGCACTCTTGCCGCCCGGTCCACATTGAAGGGATGCTCCGGCGGATACTTGTACTTCTCAAGACCTGTTGAATAAATAAAAGCAGCTTTTCGCATTGCCAGTTATTAACTCTTGTTTCTACTGTTTAATCAAGTCGTAGGTAATATTATAAACTTCTCCGTCAAACTCCGTATTTATCTTATAGCCGGAGTTGTAAAATATTGCCAGCATAGCTTTATTGCTCGGTAATACCTTTGCGTAGAAGCGTCTTACGCCGCGTTGCCTGGCTATCTGGGTCAAATAGTCCAGCAGAAATGTCCCCATTCCTTTTTGCTGCCATTCGTCCTGCACTACAAAGGCAACTTCTGCGGACAGCGTTTTTGGGTCAAGAAAATACTGGCCGACGGCTACAATTTCATCGCCGGATACGCCGGGAACGACACCTACTATAGCCATATCATTCTTGTAATCAATATTTGTTAGCTGCTGAACGTCTCGATGGGGAAAGGCCTTTGTCCGGGTCATATAGCGTGTTCGCACGGACTTTTCACTCAGTGAATACAGCATTTCCGAAAGTGCAGGCTCATCGGGGGGTTTAATGGGCCTGAAGAATATCTCTGTGCCGTCCCGTAGAGTATCATAATGTTCCAGCTCTTCAGGATAGTGCAGCTGGTCCGCTACCAGCTCTATTTGGTCTTCGTAAATATAGTTTTGTGCTTTGGCAGCCTGGGAGAGCTTTTTCCTGAATTTCGGATGGGCGATGTTGATAAGGTCAAGAACTCTCTCTCTAATGTTTTTGCCGTGAAGATATGCAATACCGTATTCAGTGACAACGTAGTGGACGTCTCCACGGGTGGTGACTACGCCGGCACCTTCGGTCAGATGCGGGACAATTCTGCTGATTGCGCCTTTTTTAGCGGTGGAAGGCATCGCAATAATAGCTTTGCCGCCTCTGCTTCGTGCGGAACCGCGAATGAAATCGACCTGTCCGCCGATACCGCTGTAAAAATGATAGCCTAAGGAATCGGCACAGACCTGGCCGGTCAAGTCTATTTCCAATCCAACGTTGATTCCCACCATCTTATCATGCTGGCTGATGATATTTAGGTCGTTAACGTATTCTGTGGGATAAAATTCGAAAAATGGATTGTTGTTGATATAATCGTAAAGCCTTCGTGTACCCATGCAAAAGCTGGCGACCACCTTGCCGCGATTGATGGTTTTCTTTGCACAGGTAATAGCACCGCATTCGATTAAGTCGATTATCCAGTCACTGAACATTTCGGTATGGATGCCGAGGTCTTTTTTGTCTTTGAGATACTCAGCTAAAGCCTGCGGTATGCGTCCTATGCCGCACTCGATTGTGCTGCCGTCTTCGACAAGCCTGGCGATGTTTTGGCCGATACGTTGTAGAGTCTCGCCGGATTCGGCCACCGGCACCTCGATGATGTCTTCATCGAAAGGAACCATCATATCGAGCCTGTTGGCGTGGATGAAACTGTCGCCAAACGTGCGGGGCATTTTGCTGTTGACCTGCGCTATGATATACCTGGCATTGGCTGCGGCGGACTTGACGATGTCCACGGATACGCCGAAGCTGCACAGGCCGTTCGCATCGGGCGGCGTTATGCTAATCAGTGCCACATCGATGGGAATCCGGCCGCTTTCAAATTCGTAAGGTATCTCGGACAGGAATATCGGCGTATAATCACCGATGCCTCTACGCAGAGCACCGCGGACATTGTCGGCGATGAAAAAGGTATTCATCTTAAACTTTTCACGGAACTTCTCATCGGCATACGGTGCTACTCCCATCGTAAGCAGATGAATGATATGGGCGTCATAAATATGGCTGGAATGCTCAACCAGGGCGTTGACCAAATGCTGTGGCTGGGCGCAGCCTGTCCCTATGAATATGCTGTTGCCTGGCTTAATCAGTTTCATCGCCGCGGCAGCAGTACCAATTTTTTCTTTATACTTGTCTTTCCAGTTGAATTCCTGCATAGAAGCTCTTTATCTAAAAAGTTAATCCTAATGAGACAATGTCATTCCTTCGCATTGCTCGGGACAACGTCTGAACGGAACGAAGTTGTAGGGTGGGGCTTGCCCCACCACTATCTTAATGGTGGGCTGAAGCCCACCCTACCATTCTAACCTTGCTTTACAGTCATTCTTGCATCAACCGCGATGGGCGTTGTGCCCGGCGGGCCAACCATGTATGGATTTATATCCAATTCCTGAATCTGCGGAAATTCCGTCACCAATTGCGACAATCTTTGTAATCCCTCAGCTATCGCATCAATGTCAACACCTTCCTGGCCACGGACACCTTTTAGAATCTGATATGTTCTGGTATTTATCAGCATTTGCTTTGCTTCTTCGGATGTAAGCGGTGCCAGGTAAAAAGAGACATCTTTAAGTACCTCTACCATTATCCCACCCATTCCGAACATCATCAAGGGGCCAAAATGCGGGTCACGATTCATACCGAGGATGACTTCTTTGCCGATCATGTACATTTTTTCTACAAGCACGCCAAGGATGTTGGCACGGGGGAGCTTTTTTGGTATTCGATACATCATCAAGTCGAACGCATCTCTTACCTCCTCTGTGCTGTTTAGTCCGAGCTTAACTCCGCCCACATCGGATTTGTGCACAATCTCGGAGGACCAGATTTTTAATACAACAGGATAGCCGAGCTGTTCGGCTGTATTTACGGCCTGTTCGGCTGTGTTGGCGATAGAGCCTTCAGGCGTTTTGAAGCCATACGCCTGCAATATCGCTTTTGAATCGGTCTCGCCTATCTCGCGGCTGCCTCGCCGTAGGTTTCTTTCGATGACGTTCTCTACCTTTCTTCTATTAACCGGAAAGAGTTTCACCACTCTTTTTGGCCTGTTTCGCCATCTGACATAATCGGCCATAGCTTTAATTGTTCCAACTGCACTTTCCGGAGAATCATAGCACGGGATTTTACCATCACGTAAAATCTTTATTCCCTCTCTAATCTTACCTGCTCCGAGGAAGCAAGCAAGGATAGGTTTTTCCGGGTTTTTAGCCCCTCGGGCTATTGACCGATGAGCTACTTTTACGATTACTTTTGCGGTAGCTGCGGGTTCAGTCATTGCCTGTGGTGTCAATAGAACCAGAACCGTATCAACATTAGAATCTCTAAGGGCAACATCAAGCGCAAACTCATAGCGGTCCGCGAGTGCATCGCCCAAAATATCAATAGGATTATATAGGTTTGAAGCAGAGGGAAGACTTACAGTTAATTGTTTGATTGTTTCTTCAGTCAGCTTTGCGAAGGTAAGACCTCTTGCTTCGATGGTGTCGGCAGCCATAATTCCCGGCCCGCCGGCGTTTGTTATGACAGCCACACTTGGCCCAGCGGGCAGCGGCTGAAAAGCTAAGGCCTGGGCGAAATCAAACTGCTGTTTTATAGAATTACAGCGAATAATCCCTGCTCGTGCAAATGCTGATTCATAAGCCGCTTCGCCACCTGCAAGACTGCCTGTGTGGGATGAGGCGGCCTTTGCGCCTGCTTCGCTACCTCCGGATTTTATCAATAGAATAGGTTTATCGTGAGAAATCCGCTCGGCCTGTCTTACAAAGTCATTGCCGTTAGTAATACTTTCAAGGTAGCCGGCAATAACTTTTGTCTCCGGGTCTTCGCCGAGTGCTTTTATTACATCCAGCTCATCTACATCTGCCTTGTTGCCTATGCTTATAAGCTTACTAAAACCAATATCGTTTACGTTGGCCATATCAAGGATAGCAGCTAATAATGCTCCTGATTGGGAGACATAACCTATTACTCCTTCAGCCGGAAGGACACCGGCGAAACTGGCATTTAATTTATTGGCGGGAGCTATCACGCCCAGACAATTTGGACCAATGATCCTGATTCCAGCGTATTTTGCAATTTGAATGATTTGCTCTTCGAGCTGTTTTCCTTCCTTGCCGATTTCTTTAAAGCCCGCAGTGATAATGACGACCGATTTTACTCTGGCTTTTGCGCATTGCTGCATAACTTCCGGAACAATTTTTGCCGGCACGACAATAATTACCAATTCCGGAACTTGTCCGATAGATTCAAGGTTGGGATAGCAAGTCAGGCCCTCAATAGTATCGGCTTTAGGGTTGACCGGAAATATTTTACCCTTGTAGCCGGCGGTAATCATATTAGTTAGGATTTCGTAGCCGACCTTGCCTTTCTGGCGAGAAGCACCAACTATAGCAATTGACTGTGGATTGAAAAAACTCTGAAGGCTCATAAAAACCAGCAATTCTTTCCAAATAAACTATCTATCCCTAACGAGCTAAGTATTCTATTCTATACGGTGTCCAATCGCAAAGGTTTTTATTCATTTGGTTTTTACAGATCACCTTATTATTTGTAAAATATTAAACTACAATATGAAAATCACCTGACAGTTCATTTCAAACACATATAAGAAAACAGGAGTCGAATCTATGGAGCCATCGGCCTTAAAACAACTCGAACAAATTCCTGGGGTAGGTAAAAGCGTTGCACAGGATATGCGAAATATTGGTATTTACTCTGTCAGCCAACTTGAAAATCAGGACCCCGAGAAGCTTTATCAAAAACTTTGCAGTTTTAAGGCAAGCCCAGTTGACAGGTGTATGCTGTACATACTTCGTTGTGCAGTGTACTACGCTTCAAATACTGAACATTATCCAAATTTACTAAAATGGTGGAGCTGGAAAGATAAAAATTAAATCTTCTGGGTTCGTTCTGACTTGTGCACTCACTTTCTCAGGGCTGGTATGTCCGGTTCGATGTGGATGGTGATATTAACCGGGCGGGTTAATTGCTCGTCCAATGCAGTTTCCAGTCTTTCTGTTATTTCATGTGCCGCAGCTACGTTCAAATTCGGATCGACGAGAATATGCACATCAAGAAATACTTCTCTACCTACCATACGGGTCCGGAGCTGGTGCCATTGACGTATTGATGAGTTTGCGTTAATTATTTGCTTGATGTGTTCAATTGTGTCCTGATCAACGGCACCTTCGGTTAGCTCCTGCAAAGTATTGCTAATTACCCGAACTCCTACCCAGATAATCATTATACCAACCGCAATGGCAGCAACCTGATCTCCATGTCCGAAGCCAAGTAACAGCGATATGAAACCTATGACTACTGCAATGGAACTTAAAGCATCACTGCGGTGGTGCCAGGCATTGGCGTAAAGTGAGGGGCTGTTAGATTCGATAGCAGCTCGTCGTGTGATTCTATAAAGCCACTCTTTGAAAACAACGGAAATTACAGCAGCTATAAGAACTGCAATGCGGGGAACATTCGTTTCATCTTTAGCTATTGAAATCGTGGCATAATAAATCATAGCTCCGCCGACAAGAACCAAAATAACCGCGATTAATCCGCCGGAGAAGGTCTCAGCCCGTCCGTGGCCGTAAGGATGGCTACGGTCGGCTTTTTTTGAGCCGAGCCACAAGCCAACCAGCACGACCGCGTCAGTGGTTAAATCCGAAAGCGAATGTATCCCGTCAGCGATCAGCGCAAGCGAACCGGCCAAGTAGCCAATTACGACCTTGACGACAGAGAGAAGAAAATTTGTTATAGCGCCAATATACGTAATGGATCTGATATGCCTATTCACCGTCTCTCGCTTGCGGTCATTCATTTCGGTTTAATCCAAAACTCGCTCACGTATTTTTGAAACGACGTCGATATACTTTTGTGCCGTACGCTGGTCTGTTACCTCGACTATAATCCTCATCACAGGCTCTGTGTTGCTGGGTCGCAGGTGCAGCCAGCCATCTTCAAAATCAAACCGGCACCCATCGGTTGTGTTGAGCTTCGCGTTGGTGAAAGTCTCTTTTGCCAAATCTATGATTTGCTGTGCCTGTGTCCGGTCTGCGGCGACCTTATCTTTGCTCATATAATAACCGCCGATTTCGTTTACCAACTGGCTTACTGTCTTTCCTGTTTCAGCCATCAGTTGCAGTATCAGAACGATGCCGACAAGACTGTCACGGACCGGGCTAACTCGCAAATCAATCACACCGCCATTGCCTTCGCCTCCGATAATGCAGTTGTGTTCGAGCATCGCATTAGCAACGTTGGCTTCACCGACAGCGGTACGGACTACCTGACCGTCAGCTTCTGATGCGATTTCGTCGATCATTCTTGAAGTAGATAGATTGGTTACCGCTTTGCCGGTTTTGTGGCTGAACATATATTTCGCTGCCAAGGCTAACGTGTATTCTTCGCCAACGTATTTGCCGGTTTCGTCAACAATCGCCAATCTGTCGGCGTCAGGGTCCTGAGCAAAGCCGATGTCGGCTTTATTTGCTTTTACTACTTCACAAAGCTCCTTGACGTTTTCAACAGTTGGCTCAGGACTGTGGGCGAAAAGTCCATTTGATTCATCATTTATAGCTGTAACTTTACAGCCAAGCTCAGCGAGCAATTTTTTAGTAATCTGCCCGCCTGCTCCGTTGACACTGTCTAAGGCGACTTTGAATTTTCTTGCAGCCCCCCCTTCTTGTCCCCAAGGGACAGGGAGGACTTGTTCATCAACAATCGCCAAGACTTTGGCGATGTGAGCTGCATCGGTCTGATTATTAGAAATCACTTTGCCGCAAGAAGGTGAATCTACGAGAGCAAAATGTTTATCGAGGAAATATTGCTTGATTTGCTCTGCATCATCGACTGGCGGAGCGATGCCATTACCGAGCTGCAATTTTATACCATTGTATTGAATTGGATTGTGTGAAGCGGTGATGACCACTCCGCCGCAGCATTGAAGCTCTCTTACCATTACAGCTACGCTGGGCGTAGTTACCAGTCCTAAATCAACCACGTCGATTCCAACGGCGCATAATCCCGCCGACATAGCAGATTGTAACATTTGGCCACTGGTTCGAGAATCTCGGCCGATGCAAACCGATGTCGTATTGCGTATTGCGTCGTGCGTATTGCGTCCATATTTGTCTTTTAAAAAAGTCCCGAAGGCGCAGCCGTACTCAGCGGCAATTGTGGGGGTAAGATTTACACCGACAATCCCTCTGACTCCGCTGATGCTGATTATTAGTTTCTCATCCATGTCAAATACCTTATTGCGTCAAAGATGGTAGGTAGGGTGGGGCTTGCCCCACCATGACCTTATCGGTGGGCTAAAGCCTACCCTACCGTTTGTATTTTATCGCCCGTAAGGTGACGAGTATCAAGGATCGGGTATCGATAATCAATCGAGGTTACAGGCATAAATTTCGTTCACGAAATCGAGTATGCCGATCTCTTCGATTGTCTTTGCATCGGGCTGCTTATCGAGACTAACAGCCAGAGCAGCTTTTTGTTTTGCCGGCTTTTGTCCTACGCCCATAGTGCAGATATTGATATTGTGTCTGCCGCAGACCATTCCGACTGCGCCGATGACGCCGGGCTTGTCGTCATTAAAGATGATTAGAACAGGCCCCTGAGGAGTCATTTCTATGTTGAAGCCGTCGATTTCAATGATACGCAGCAGCGTCTCACCGAAGACCGAGCCGGTCACTGTGCGTGTGACTTTATCTGTAACAACTTTGGCTCTGAAGCTTGCAGCAACGTCTTTGGCCTCGGTGTTTTTTGTTTCATCAATACTAATGCCGCGTTCCTTAGCCATGACGGGGACATTAACGATATTTAGAGGCATATCAAAATGCCTCTGGAGCAGGCCCATTGCAAAGTGAAGTGTAACCGGTTCGATGGTCATTTCGGCGATTGAGCCGCGATATTGCACTTCGACGTTCTTAATATGGCCCGGCGTAATAGTGCTGAGCAGTGTGCCAATTCGCTGAGCAAGTTTGGCATACTGGTTGAGAATTAGCGGCATGACACCGGCGATAGATGGAGCATTAACTGCGTTTCTGACCGGGCCGGCCTTGATTGCATCGACAAGTATTTGAGCGGCTTCGACCGCCACCTCGATCTGGGCTTCTTCTGTGCTTGCGCCTAAATGAGGCGTTACCAGACAATTATCAAGCTCGGTAAAGCGGGTATTTTCAGGCGGCTCCGTAGGATAGACATCCAGGGCCGCACCTGCAATGCGTTTTTCGGCAAGTGCGTCATACAGTGCATCTTCGTTGATAATCCCGCCGCGGGCGCAGTTGATCAATCGCACCGTGGGCTTCATCATTTTAATTTGTTCGGCATTAATCATATTCAGCGTCTGCGGATTCCTCGGCACGTGGACGCTGATGTAATCGGCTTCTTTGAAGATTCTTTCGAGGTTATCGATTACTTCAATACCGAGTTTTTCTGCCTCGGCAGGTGCGGCCAGCGGGTCATAGCCAAGTATTTTCATATTGAAGCCTTTTGCCATTTTCGCCACGGCCATACCGATTCTACCTAATCCTATTAAGCCGAGGATTTTGTTGTTCAACTGATTTCCCATATATTTTTTTCTGTCCCAGGCGCCGGACTTTAAGCTGTTGCAGGCTGGGACAACATTTCGGCTCATCGCTAAAATTAAAGCCATTGTATGTTCAGCGGCGCTGAGGGTATTGCCGCCCGGCGTATTCATAACTAAGATTCCTTTTCTGGTAGCTTCCGAAAGGTCAATGTTATCCACACCCACTCCTGCTCGTGCTATAGCTTTCAGTTTACCCGGATTAGCTAAAACTTTTGCGGTAACTTTCGTGCCGCTTCGGATGATTAAGCCGTCATGTTCGCCGATAATCTTAGCAAGCTCATCTTCGCTGATGCCGGTTTTAACAACAGCCTCGACTCCTTCTATTGAATTGAGCAAATCGATGCCTTCCTGTGCAAGCTTGTCTGTAATCAGCACTTTGATCATTTATGACCTCCAAAAGAAATCATTTATTAAATTTTGGGTTTACATTGTAGCCGGTTTTCTAAAAATAGCAAGCGTAGAAAAGTTGCCAAGTCTGCAAAACATGACGGAATAATAAGCAATTCTTGATTTTGCTTGTTTAGATTGCTAAAATATTCTCTGGGGCAACTACAAGAGCTGGAGGATAAAAATGAAAAAAGTGAGTCAATTCAGCTTTCTCGCCTTGTTAGTAATGGCGACTTCGATATTGGCGGCAGAACAGCCACTCACAAGTGGCTACTTCAAATGGCTGCTGCACCTTGGACAGAGTCCTACTGATAGGATTCTTGATGGCAGTTTGCATGGCGCACAACTCGGGTTTGTTGGTAAAGATGAGACTCTCAGGCCGATTCCTGGTGAGGTATACGATTTCAGTAATACCCATATTCGAAGCACAACAGAATTAATGATTTGGACGCCTCAGTACAGCGCCTCTGGCTCCTTCACTCACAAACCCTTGGAAGGACAATATATACACTATTACCACATCTATGTGATGTCTCCAAGTAAGCGGGATGCGCACCTGAGATTTGTAGCCTCGGAGGGTTTGAGGGTATGGAACAACGGTCAATTGCTCTTTGATGGTTGGCCAAATGTATTTCAGGAGGCTTATATTGACTTTGTCTTAGATGAGGGAGTCAATTCGATGACTTTTAAAGTACTCAAGTATGATCAGAACGCGACTTACTTGGCTGCCGGAATATTGTTGAAATAGAGATGAAATGAGATTATTATTAAACTTTGGGAAAATAGGGTAAACAGGGAAGATAGTGTTGACAAGTGTGGTGGGGGGCGGTAGAAATGAGTACTTTGATGATGTGCCAACGATGTCAGCCGGCTAAACAGATATGTGGTTTTCAAATAGGAGGTTGATTATGTTGACAGGAATAACAAGACGAGACATATTGAAGCTTTTAGGTTTATCCTCAAAAGAAGCGGTTTTTTAAATGAAATGAAAGGAGATGCAAAAATGAGAGTTCGTACCTATTTGGTTTTATCATTTAGTGTTTTTGTGTTGACATCATTGGCGGCAGCAGAATTTGAACCTGAAGTGGTATCAGTCAATCCTCAGCTAGCGAGCCTCTATGAGAGTTTCTTTCCACCCGAAGTTCTTGAGGCTACAGATGGGGTCTACGTAGCCCGTGGCTACAATCGGGATAACCCGGTACTGATAGAGGGTGCAAAAGGACTTATTGTCATCGATCCGGGGGAGAGCATACCTGCGGCAGAGATCGTCAAGAGCGCATTTAATGCGCACCTGGACAATATCTTTGACAAGAAACCAGTCGAAGCGATTATCTACACCCACCATCACGACTGCCATATCCATGGCGCCTCTGTCTTTGCCGGGGATGACACGGAGATTATCGCTCACGAAAATCTGATGGAAACCTTGTTCTATGATTGGTACAACCAATTGTATCCCAGCAGACTTGAAAGTGGCACCAAAATGTCAGGGGCTCTCTTTGCCAACGATCCTAACTGGTTCGCAGGTTGTGGTCTTTTTGCTACGCAGATTCCTGGATCGTCAGGTTTTTTGCCACCTACCACGACCGTTCGTGATACCTTGGAGACAAATATTGCCGGATTGAATGTCACCTTGTTTTCAGCGCCTGGTGAGACTCGCGATATTTTGGTCATCTGGCTGCCAGACAAAAAAACCTTGGTACAAATAGGCAATCTTTACGAGGCGTTCCCGGCAATTACGACACTAAGAGGGGCATACCCCAGAGACCCGTTGTCTTACGTTACCAGCATAGATCTTTACCGCAGCCTCAATCCTGAATACCTGGTTTTAATCCACGGCCCGAATCCCGTTATTGTCGGGAAAGAGAATATCAACCGTACCTTCACCAACTATCGTGATGCCATCCAGTTTGTCCACGATCAGACGGTCCAATACATGAACAAGGGCTTGACGCCGGGAGAGATTAAAGAGTTGGTCAAGTTGCCGGCTCATCTCGTCGGCGATCCTTTTTTGCAGGAGGTTTATGGGCGAGTGGACAGGAATATATACGAGATTTTCTGGTGGTACAGAGGCTATTTCTCCGGCAAATGCAGAGACCTGTTCCCCCAGTCTCCCATAGAGAAGGCCCAGATGGCGGCTGAGCTGGCAGGTGGAGTTGATGCTCTGGCAAGTAAGGCCGAGAGTGCTCGGAGTGCAGGCAAGCTGGAGTGGGCCTTGGAACTCGCTGACGATGTTCTCCTGCTCCAGCCGGGAAATTCTGAGGCACGCGATACAAAGAATTCAGCCATGATCTCCCTGGCCGAAGGGACAATGAATGCTCAAACACGCAACTATCTCTTATCCGAGTATCTCTTAGAGACAGGACAGGCACAGCTGCCAATAAGCGGGAATCCGAGACTTGCTTTTGCCCATATGGACGATAACGCCGTTCATGTGATGCCAATGGAGGCTCTCTTTAGAATAATGGCTGTCAGTCTCAACGCCTCCAAATCCTTGGAAGAGGATATGGTTGTTGGTCTTCACCTGACCGACATACGTGAAAATAGCCCCACCGAACCATCTGACTATGCTTTGCACGTCCGTCGGGGCATCCTTGAAGTTAAACCTCAGACCCCAAGTAATGGTGGGTTCATAATCACCACCGACTCACTGGTCTGGAAGAACTTGGTCCTGGGAAAGCTCGATCCTCAACACGCCGTTTCAACTGTAGAGGTGGTTATTAGCGGAGCGGATCCACAGGAGTTCTATGATTTCATGGACCTCTTTAACTAAATGTTGAGGGTGTTCGAGTAAAACACCCTATTATCTCCTCGGTCTTGAATCGGGTGGTGAATAAGAAATAGAGGGCGAATTAAATGGGATTAATTTTCCTCATAAGACTGTTTTTTTGCATTTTTATGTCACTTCCTATCTTTCCATTGTTTTGCTAATGTTGTTGCAGCCGGTTTTCTACTATTATCTCAATTTTATTCTGCCAAGGCTCGAGCCAACGTTACCGCCCAGCCGGCGGCGATAATAACTAACAAGGCAACGATGATGTGCCTTATCTTCACTTCTGCAAAAAAGCGTTTAACGAAGCGAAAATATACTCCAAAAACCGCCGTAAATAAAGCCAAAAATGCGATAACAACTAATACGCAGCATAAAAAGCCTGCTATCTCACCATTACCTGGCCGGAGTCGGGAACGAGCACCTGGCCGGTAATGGTCATAGCTCTGTCGGAGCATAAAAAGACCACCGAATCGGCGACATCCCGTCCCTTGATCTCGCGCTTAAGAGCAGTTTTGCTCACATAGTAAGGAATAACCTCCTCCGGTTTTATGCCGTACTTTTTAGCACAGACCTTTATATATTTGGGATTCCAGATTTTTGAGCCTTCAAAGACATTGCCGGGTGCGACGCAATTGACCCTTATGCCGTATTCGCCAAGCTCCAGTGCCCAGCCGCGAGCCATGTGGATTTCGCCGGCCTTTGTCGCGTTATAAGCAGTATTATCTTTGCTGGCATCCAGGCCCGATTTGGAGCTTAGATTTATGATGCAGCCGGCCATTGCCTGGGCGATCATAATCCGAGCAGCCTCTCTGGCACAAAGAAGGTAGCCGGTCAGATTCACTTCCAACGCAAAACGCCATTTATCCACTGGCATATCGACCAAGGGATATGCCGGAGCCACGCCGGCAGCATTGACTAAAATATCAAGCCCACCCCAATTCTCAAGAACGGCCTGGAAGGCTTCTATCACGTCGCTTTCTTTAGTTAAATCACATCGAAGCAACATTGTTTCACAGTTTGGGACTTGCTCAGCGGTTTCTTGAACTGCCTTTTCATCAATATCTAAAAGCGCTACTGACGCACCTGCCTTTGCTAAGCCGACTGCGATGCTTTTGCCTAAGCCGCTACCTGCGCCGGTAACCACTGCAATCCGGCCTTGTAATTCACCCGCTGTCTGTCCGCCTGCTACTTTCATGCGAAACGCTTCCGACTCCCACTGATTGATAAAGCTGCGCTGCCTTTTGGTGAGTGTTAAAATCCCGCCCATCCGAGCCGCATTTGTGCGGATGAATATTGAGTATGCGGTAATGTCCCTGACTGTGGTCGCCATTTTTTTGTTGCCGGCCACAAAAAGCCCCAAGTCTTTGACTAAAAACGCTACGGAATGTTTCTCGCTCCTTTTTATCTGGGAAGTCAATCGGCTGGCAATGCCAGAAGTCAGAAGACGGAAGTCAGGGGTCAGATTTCTCTGTCTTCTGTCCTCTGTCCTCTGCTTTGGATCTACCCACATCGCAGATCCATTAGCATACACTAATTCGTCCGGTGTCAAGACGCCAGAAAGCAGCTTCTTGGCGTCCCTTTTCCGCAAAAATGCTGCAACAGCATCATCGTAGAAATAGCTTATCATGGTATAGCAACCGGTCGCCTCGTAAAAAGCCCTGCGGATGCAAAGCTTAATTTTGTTAATTTCTTCCTGTTTTACAGCTTTAATCTTACCGGCTGGTTTACGGGTAGGGTGGGCTTTAGCCCACCGCTCAGGTAATGGTGGGGCAAGCCCCACCCTACTTTCGCAGCGACTTATGACTTTACGGACTAAGCGTAAGGCGGTATTGGCGCTGTCGGCTGAAATTAGAAGTCCATGCTTTTCCATAAAGAGGATCGACGGTTTTCTGCCGAATCGTTTCTGATAATCGTCAATTAACTTAGCGATACTTTTTGCAAGTGTAAAGCCGGGGTCGGTGTAAGGAATCCAAAGGGGAGGCAGACTTTCTCTGGCAAAAAGTTTCTCGATTTCGGCCTTTCCATTTTTGGCGTTTGCAAAAGCTCCTGCTGTGCTGGGATGCAGGTGAATCACATATTTATTGAGAAAAGCGTGCAGATGCGCTTCCACCGATGGACGTGCATCACCGCTGTCTATGTCGTCACAGGCGAGCAGCAGACGATTCACAACTTCGATTTCTCTTTTATGGACATCGAGCTTTGCTAATGATTTATCTTTTATAATTGCCAGGACCGGCTCCAGCCGCATCCTTCGCCAGCCTCTATTTTTGTCCATATCCTTTAAGGCTGTGCCGCTGGCCTTGATATACATGAATTTACCGTCCTCGGTTTTAACCGATGTATTACCGCCTCCGCCTTGAACGAGTGTGCTGTCCCTACCTACAGAGTTCGATATTTTAATGAGTTCTAATAATGCCTTATCCATACTGCGTCCCTCGTCTTTCGTCCCTCGTCCTATCTCGGTGTTGCATCGGGCAGTCCTCCATCTACGGGGATTGTGGCACCGGTAGTCGGTGTTTGGTGCGTAACGAAAAAAAGTACCGCATTAGCGACATGTCGGCCCGTAATCTTTGCTTTCAATAGATTTCTGCTTTGATAATATTCTTGCAATCCTTTTTCATTCAGCCCGCGTGCCCGCATTCGGTCGGGACCGATTTGCTCCCACAAGCCGGACTTGTATTTACCTTCGGAGAACACGCCGTCCGGTGCCACCATATTAACACGGACTCCATATTGCGCCAATTCTAAACTGGCGATTCGGCCGAGCTGGTGACATGCGGCTTTGGTAGCGCTGTAAGCACCGAAGCCGGCACCCGGCGAAGGGACATTCTTGGTGGAGATGATTATAATATCGCCTCCGATTCCCTGAGCGATAAAAATCCGTGCCGCCTCAGCCAGTGTCAACAGCGCTCCTTCCACATTCACCTTTTCCAGCTTGCGAAAGGCCTCAAGGTCTATATCTTTCAAGAATGAAACCATAGGAATACCTGCATTGACAACCACAATATCAATGCCGCCCCAGGCTTGAATGACGCTTTCAAAGCCATGTGTAACAGATTCTTTGTCGGTGACATCAAGGGGGACGCCTAACACACGGTCACCATCTATCTGTTTTAAGTCAGCTATAAAATCATCGAGTTTCTTACCCGGCAGGTCCGTAGCTGCCAGATGGCAGCCGGCCTCTAACAGTCCCCGGCAAATCCCGTAACCGATGGCACCTGCAGCGCCGGTGACAAGAGCAATTTTATTCTTGAGGGGCAAGTCAGAATTATTGTCGTTTTTATCAACGTAGAGTATCCCAAGGCCGCGAACGCATACAATCTCTGGTTTTGTGTTTTGCTTGGCTGAATAATCTGAAATGGCATCGCTAAATTGCTTACGTAGCTTTTCTTGGTCGGCTCCTTCATCCGCAACATCTAAAAACAGAGGCGGTTTTTCACGCTTAACCAAAGGCGCTGGATATTGTTGAGCCTCGGCTTTTTTCTCGGAACCGGCAAAACCTGTGGTGAGCTTGCCTGCCCTGAGCGAAGTCGAAGGGTCGAATTCATCAATAGCCTCTTTACTGGTTAAAGATTTCACAATAACCGGCTTATAGGGTAAATCCTGCTCACCGGTTGCTTCCGACAGAAGCCCACGAGTAATCGGCGTTATCTGAGCTAATCGACTCAAAGATTTTTTATCTGACGTGGTATTGCTCATAACTCTCTTCAACCACGGATTACACAGATTTGTCTTCCCGCAAGGCGGGGTCCCTCACTGATTTTTATTTATATCTAATCTGTGTTTCCATTCTCTGTAGTATTGCGAAGGATGAAAATCCGCGAAATCCACGGTTAATTATCCTCTCCTTATTCCCATTTTCATTCTTTAGGACAGGATAACAGAATTATCTTGTTAATCCCATCTAATGAAAAGGACAGGATAACAGGATTCTTAGAAAAAATAAAGAATAAAGAAACAGAATGTTCGATTCCCGTCCATTCTCCGTAGCAGGGCTTCCAGCCTTCGCAGCCGCTACGGCGGAGTAGGCACTGCGAAGGATGAAATACTGGATTCTCGATTCTCAATGCCAGATACCAGATACGAAATACGCTTCACGAGATACAAGGGATGAACGACGAACGGCGAATGAGGTCGAAGTATCCAAAATTCCAGCTAACTATAAGCTAAGGGCCGAGCGCTTTAGCACGGCCCCTCAAGCGAAATCTTAGGACCTCACTTGATCCTACCCAGGTCTTCATGGTACCTGGTTGTATGTTGAGAACAGCGCTACAAGCCAACTCCACGGCGGAATGCGCAGGAATACGGCGATTGCCTGGAGACCTACACCAGCCAGAGCAAAGAGCCACATATCTCTGTTTTTTCGGCGTGCCCCTTCTTCGCGGAACCTGAGCCAGGCGGGAATGAAGAAGAGCAACGGGATCCCGAGACATAGTCCACAAAGGAAAACAGCGAGGCGCCATTCGAAAGGGAGTGGCTCAGTTGCTGCCGCCTGCGTTTCTTCCGCCTGCGCCTTTGTTCGGTTCTGCAACTCTTCCTCGAGAGCAGCCAGATGTTCAGAGGTGAGATTACGCCGAGCCAGTTCCTCCTTTGCAAATTTGATGGCTTCCGGAAGGTATGTGTCACTTCGAGTGTATTCAAGAAGGTCGATATCTGACAAACTCTGTATATGCTCTTCTACTTCCCTCTGCATACTCTGTCTCTTTCAGAAGTGTATTCCAAATAGTGCAGCTCAGCGTCGGCGTATATGCGGCGTTCGTTTTCAGCCGGGTTATCCTGCGTAGCTGGCGCGAAGTAGGGCTGGTTCGGGCAATTTCGTATCCTTCGACTGTGCTCAGGACAAGTCGCGTTTGGATTCTGCATTCAAGTAATTTTGGTGTGCAGTGCACACCCTGCCGAGATAACTAATGTTGTGAATTATGCGCTCAAGGAAAGTTTATTAGCCTTTTGCTCAACTGTTCGGATTAAATCTTGAATTGTGTCAACTTCTCGTTCTTCAAAATAGGCCTCTCCGCATTGCTGGCATACCCAGGCAGGGACATTGTCAATTGTTACGTGGCAACCGTTTCTGTCAATATGCAGCGGAGCCTTTCCCCGTTTCATGATTGCCTGACAGTGAATACATTTCATTTTTTTATCCTCACTTTATAATCTTCAGACCACTCATTGGGGTCTGGAATATATGCAGTAATAATTGCAAGAAATTCATCCTTGGGAGAACAAACAATATGTATCGGTCGTCCTTTATACCCTTTTCCAAGAACCAGACAACTATGTCCCCGTGAATTGTCAGGGTAATTTTCAATGATCTCACCATTTTCTATGGCAGAACGCACTTCGGCTGTCATTATCATGCGGTCGGGTCGAGACATTTGCCGAATTGCATGAGGTAGATAAAGGCATTTTTTCTTCCCTGCCAGCTTAACTAAATCTAAGATTTCTTTCCTTTTATTCATGGCTAATGGTAAACCAATCTCTCCTAGGATTAATTATATCCTTCAGATTTTACTGTGAAAGATAATTTTATTTTCTGAATTTATCTTTAGATCCAAAATTGCAGCTAACCAGTGCCGCGGACGCAACACTTGAGTGCAGCTGGTTTATTCTGCGTAGCTGGCGCGAAGTAGGGCTGGTTCGGGCAATTTCGTATTGCGTATCGCGTGAAGTGTATCCCGTTTGTATTCTGCATTCAAGTAATTTTGGTGTGCAGTGCACACCCTGCCGAGATAACTAATGTTGTGAATTATGCGCTCAAAGTAAGGTTGTTGGCCTTCTGTTCAATTGTGTTTTCTTCATTCAAAAAGCTGGTCGAATCTTGATTTCACCCACTCAAGGACCTCCTGTGCCGCTTGTCTTGCTTCTCTTGTGTCTTCAAGCGTGGGCATCCACGCATCTCCAGGATAGCGAATCTCAACAGCGTAAGGATTCAACAAAGCGAGCGCCTCTCGCAGCAGTTCGGCAAGGCCATCATATTCAACAACTTTGTCCAGGATAACAAACAGGTTATGTGTTATCGGATATTCACAGCCATGCGCGACAAGGAAACCCTTGAGCAGTTTTTCAGCAGCCTGCTGGCAGTGAAAGCAGACCGTATCACAAGGCACTTTATCAGCGGAAAGATTATTGTCGGCGTCCAATAAATCACTTTTTGCCTTATCGAACCATCGCTTGGCATATTCAAGCTTTTTATCCATACAGCTTTTTCCCCTCCCGTAGTACGGTGGAGATGAATGAAAGCTCGAACTGGCTCTCTTTTTCAACTTCCTTGGGAGTATAAACCAGAATGTCCATCGGAAAAGGATATGGCTTGAACATAAGGTGCAGTTGGCGGCTTCTTTTATATCTTGGCAAATTACTTTCGGCAATCACCAGCAGGTCAACATCGCTATGTTTTCCAGGTTGGTTTCGGGCGTATGAGCCAAAAAGAATCACTGCCCTGGCACTGATTTGTTGGCCAATTTTTCTGGCAACATTTTCAATTTCATTGAAACTTACCATAACTTGATGATAATTATCCTTATCTGTTATTGCAACAGTTTTGTTAAGTTTTTGCCACCGAGGCACTAAGACGCGAAGAAGTTTGAAGTGACTAAAGTTAAAAGTGCCTAAAGTTAACGGATATTCCGGCCTATTATTACAACTTTAGCTCACTTCTTCTTTTCGTTTTTGAGGGTTTCGTATAACTCATAAGCCTCATTCGGCTTTATATTTTCGTGAACAATCTTATATATAGCCTGCATCATGGCTTTGGGAGCGTCACTCTGAAAGATGTTGCGTCCCATATCCACGCCTGCTGCGCCCTCCTGGATAGCCCTATAGGCCATATTCAGTGCATCAAGCTCCGGAATTTTCTTGCCGCCGGCCATCACAATCGGAACCGGGCATGATGCTGTGACCGTCTCGAAAGCTTCCTCAATATAATAAGTCTTCACAAAGTGTGCACCAAGCTCGGCGCATATCCGGCAGGCTAGGCGGAAATATCTGGCATCTCTGACCATGTCTTTGCCCACGGCTGTCACCGCCATTGTAGGGATGCCATAACGCAGTCCCATATCGATAAGCCGAGTCATATTGTGGACCGAGCGGGTTTCGTACTCGCCGCCGATAAATACCTGCAATGTCACAGCCGATACGTTCATACGAATGGCGTCCTCGATGTCAACTGCTAATTCTTCGTTCGACAGCTCCTTGAGAATGCTCGGCCCGCCGCTGCAACGCATCACAATCGGCTTGTTCAAGATAGGCGGTACCGAGGTTCGCAAAATCCCCCGTGTGAGCATTATCGCGTCTGCGTAATACATCAGCGGCACTATTGTAAGGTCAATTCGCTCAAGGCCGGTGGTAGGGCCTTGAAAGTAGCCGTGGTCAATCGCGAACATTACCGTTCGGCCGGTTTTGGGATTAAATATGCGTGACAGCCGATTCTTCATGCCCCAATCGAGAGCGTTCGCTCCTTTGAGGAAAAAGCTCTCAGCCTTCATAGGGACATCTTCATAAAACTTCTTTTCCTGTTTTGCAACATCAGCCTCAGGCATGATTTTTCCCTTTCTTTAGTTATGTTTAGCCGTCGCCGGCACGGCGATGGTTATGTTTGAATTTCCCGCTCCTTTTTATCTTTCAGGATAATCCAGGCTGTGCCGAAGACGAAGTAGATCAATGTCGGCACAATCAATATCTGCTTAAAAGTGCCCAATGCCTTTGTATATCCCAAACCGCCCGAAGTGTAAACCCGAATCGACAAAATAAGACACGTCAGTAAAGACGCCAGTGCCACAATCCCACAAATCCACGTGAAAGAACCCCCAGACTTCGACGAGCTCAGTCGAGTCGTAAAACTGGGGGCTAAATATTTTTTTCTTTCCTCTTGCTGCTTGTTGCTCGTTGCTTGTTGCTCATTCTGCAGCTTGTTTGTCTTGTCGTCGAATTTTTCGCGAGCACCAGCTATAGAAGCGAAGATGATATAAAGTACCGAGGTCAGCAGCCAGACCGGCACGAACAAAAAGAATAGGTGCAGAGTTGCCGTCCTCTGAAGGGTGATAGCTACTGCGATGGCTATGATCCAGCTTAATAGGGCCGGCCAGTTCATAAGCAGCTTCTTACGCCAAGCCCAAAATTGAGTCAGGCCTATCTTAGGGAAAATCCAGTGCTCGACAAAAACTATCGCTCCCACCGGCATCAGCAGCAATCCGTAGTAACCGACGAAATCCAGCAGTTTTGTGAATACAAATGGAGAGCACGCAATCGCCGTCGTTGCTGCACCGGCTACTAATGTCACTAACCATCTCGGCCAGCCGGGCGTCACCGCCTGAAAGGCAAGTCCCGCCCGATACAAGGTCGGATTCGAGGTTGTCCACCCGGCGATGATGACAGCAATGATTCCGGAAACGCCAAGGGCCTGCCAGGCAACGCCGCCGGCATCGAGCTGGGTCAGGCTTTTACCTAAAATAAGAGCCGCTCCCGCTCCCATAATGCCGGCACAAATCCAGGCCAAATAATGGCCGAGGAACATGCCGAAGGCTGAATATAAGCCGTATGATGTTTTCCTGGCGTAGCGTAAAAGCGCCATGTCCGACAACCCGCCGTGCATTGCGAGGTTACATATCCACGCAAAAGCCGCTACGTGCCAGAAGCTGATTTGTGGATTGCCCACGGGAGCAACGCCTGTCCAGATTGATTTATTCGCCAGTGTCCAGAAATCATGTAAGCTGCCGATCTGACCGCCCAGTCCCTTTGCAGCTATGTTGGGCAGCATAGTTACCGCCCCCGCAATGAACATTAAAAACATCCACGGTGAGCAAACCTCCGCAAATTGCGCCAGCTTTTTGAAGCCGAGAATGGCTAAAGTAACCACAACCGCACCGACGCCGATAACAACCAAAATAAACCTTATGTCGGTTGGAAACCATCCTGTTTGTTCCTCGATGCCGAACGGAATTCGTACCGCTGAGGCCGAGACCGTTATCATACAACCGGCTAAAATACAGAAAAGCACGGCGTTTAAGATATTATAAATGGTTGTAGTGACCGGCCCGGCAATTTTGCGAAGATACCAGTAGAGAGTCAGGCGGGTCTGAACTGCGATTGGAGCACAGACGAACGTCCAGGTCAGGACGGCCATCAGGTTGCCGAGAAGCAACCCGACAAAAATGTCAAAAGCGCTTGCACCCCAGGTGACAAACAACGCACCGATAACAAACTCAGTTCCGGCAACGTGCTCGCCGGCGAAAATGCCGGCAAAATGCTTGCCCGGCTGAAGCTTGTCCTGTGAAACAGGCTCCCGCTCAAATTCGTAAAGCAGATCCAATCCTTTTATAGCACCATCTTTACTTCCACTGGCCATCTGTTTTCCTTTCAAATTCGTTTACTTGTCACCTTGGCTTCGTAGTCCTTTACCTCTTTAAGCCACGCATCTCCTGCCGGAACATTTGATTTTTGGCAGTAATAATCCCAGACTGCTCCGAAGGGCAGGGTCTTGAGCTCTTCGAGCATTGCCAGTCGCGATGTGAAGTCGATGTTTGCTTCCATTACACGAAGTTTCTCAATCGGCTCCAGCATGGCAATCAGCAGCGCTTTTATCGTACTTCGTGTTCCTATCACCCAGGCTGCAACGCGATTAATGCTGGCATCGAAAAAGTCAAGACCGATATGCACTCTATTAAGATAGTCACCCCGTACAATCTCTTCAGCAATGGCGCGTAGCTCGTCCGACAAAATAACCACATGATCACTGTCCCAGCGCACGCCTCTGCTTACGTGAAGCAGAATCTCGTCAAGAAAAGTCAATACCGAAGATATCTTATCGGAAATAACCTCGGTTGGATGGAAATGTCCTGCGTCCAGGCAAAGTAAAATATTATTCTGTACCGCATAGCCTAAGTAAAATTCGTGTGAGCCGACTACGTAGCTTTCCGAGCCGATGCCGAAGAGCTTACTTTCGACCGAGTCCAGGAGATATTTACGGTTCAATTTCTCGGCGAATATTTCATCGAGCGATTTTTTAAGGCGTTCTCGCGGGCCCTTGCGGTCCACAGGGATATCTTTGTATCCATCAGGAATCCATACGTTTGTCACGCATGGCGTCCCTAACTTTTTTCCTATAGCCTGTCCAATTTTTCGACAGGCGATTCCGTGCTCAACCCAGAACTTACGAATACCTTTGTCGGCACTGGCCAATGTAAAACCACTTGCAGCCTTCGGATGCGAAAAGAATGTCGGATTAAAATCCATGCCCAGGCCGTTCGCTTTGGCCCAGTCAATCCACGACGAGAAATGCTCTGGTCGCAGCTCGTTACGTTCTACTTTTCCTTTTGTCTCGGCATATATCGCGTGCAGATTCAGCCGATGCCTTCCCGGTATCAGGCTCATCGCCTTTTCCAAATCTTGCCGCAGCTCGTCAGGCGTTCGAGCCTTACCGGGATATGCTCCTGTAGCCATTATGCCGCCGCCGCTTAGTCCTTCGCTGCTCTCAAAGCCTCCCACATCATCGCCTTGCCAGCAATGTATAGAGATGGCTATTTTGTTCAGCCGTTCTATTGCCTTGTTGGTATCAACACCCAGTTCAGCGTAACGCTGTTGTGCTATCTTGTATGCCTTTTCGATGCCTTTCGAATCACTCATTTCGCTACTCGCTTTCCGTATTTTTCCAAAAGTTTTTGTTCCGTTTGTTTCGTCCACAGTCCGTCGTGCAAGTTCTGGGCGACTTCCGGCATCTTCTCGGCAAGCTTTTCCAACGGTACCAAGCCCAAACCGTGACAGGCCGGATAAACCATAATTTTGCCCGCTATGGAGCGATTTTCAACCGCTCGGATGCCGTCAGTTGCGCCATCCAGTCCGCTGACAGCCGCTACGCTGACATTAGTATCCAGCCTGCCGGACTCTACTTTTTCCAGCATCAGTTTCATGTCATCCAACGTTGAGCCGCTGGTTCCAATGAAATATAACTGCTTTTCTATATATGAGTCCAGATTTATCTTTGCGGTGACGGTCGCTGGTATACCGGCAAAGATGTTTATTATGCCCCGCTCCGCAGCGCTTTGGACAGAAGAAGTAACCAGTTCCGGTATAGGTGCCATCAGGACAGTATAGTCAAAAGCCGCACCAGTTTTATCCTTGCTTGGATTATAAGGCTGATATTCAACTTTGTTTTTCTCAGCTAACGGCGCAGCGATTTTCGTCAAATTGGCTAATCTGTTATCATCCACATCGCCGGCGAAAACGATGATGTCTTCGACACCCTGGCAGATATTTCTTATTATGTGCATCATACCCATCGGCCCGGCGGCCCCGATTACGTTAATCTTGTCACCTTCACGAATCTCGCCGGTTTCAGGGATTGTTTCCATAGACTCGGAAGGGTCACAGCCTGTCGTGCCGATTATACGGATACCGCCATAGTGAACCCGGCCTACAGTTGTTTCAATGTCCCTGCCAAACTTTCCGCCGCACAGCACAATATTCAACAGGCCTTGTGGAGCAATCTTTGAAAACAACTTTTCGACGGCTTGAGGTTCCGAACCAAAATAAATTACATCGTCGTAAATAGTATCGGGGAGATTAGAAGATTCGTAATTATCAAGATGTCCGGGTCTTCCATAATGATTAAGCAATTTCTCGAGCAAATCTTTCGGCATGTCCACATCTGCAACAACCAGCATCTGAGCATCCGCTTTTATATTTCGGCGTTCTTTGGAGGCGTATGCATCCTCGACACACGCCCATGGCTCGGTTAGAGCTATTGCCGAGGCGGATAGCGCCGTCGAAGCCGGTATCAGCAGCGATTCACCCTCCGGCGAGGTTATCACCCTCTCATCCATTAATACGTATTCCTGAAGCGCTCCTTCAAAATTGTATCCGAAGGCGGCATTGGAGCCGTTGGTACGCAACCAGCGGTAATCGGTCTGCACAAGGTAACGCTGGCCGGGCTTGAAATTATCAACGCCAGGCCCAACCGCCTCAATTATCACGACCGTCTCGTGTCCCGGCACAGCCGGTGCATCGCCGGGGACATAGCTTGGTATTTCTTTAAGAATTTGAGGGTCGATGCCGGATACTATCTCACTTTTTCGAGCGTGGGCGGAAAATTGCTTGAGCAGCTTGAGGTCAGAAAAACAAAGCCCAACCACCTCAATCCGACAGAGAATCTGGTGTGGGCCGGGCTTAAAAACCTCTTTTGTTTTATTCAGAACCAGCTTATCCGGCCCAACCAATTGTACAGCGTATTGCGTTGTTGGCAAGTTTGCCACTATTTAGTCCCATTATCCGGTTAACCGTCGCCGTGCCGGCGACGGCTAAACATTAATTTTGTTCAATATTTCCTGGACGCTTATATTCTCGCTTAAACAAGTAAGTTTATCTTCCTGCTCCGGCTCAAGTGTGCTTCCAAGCTCTTGGAAGAATTTGTTCTTTTCAGCAACGTTTGCGAAACTTTTTTTAGCCCATTGGCTTGTATATCCTAAGCCGCTTTTTTGTTGCAGCACCGAATGAGCATAAACGATATGCGCTCCTTTCAAGAAGGCTGGCATTAATGATGCAAGCTCTTCGCTGGCGAAGTCGTCAACAAACTTCTGGCCTGGGCTGTTCATCTCCGTCCCCACCACGAGAGGCAGATGCAGCTTTTCAGACAATTCCGCTACTTGGTAGAGGTTCTTCAGCTTTACGCCCGGTGACCCCGAAGTGTAATTGCGGTCTGGAATAATGTTAAGGGCAGCGGCGCCCGTGCTCATTGCTACCTGCAGTAGCTCTTCGATGGCCTTTTCGCCGTCGCTTGTGCCGTCCAGCCAGGTCATGGTTGGAATGGCCCCGGCTGCTAAGATAAACCGGTTCATATCAGCCATGGTGGGGAACGAGCCTTTGTCGGGCTGCATGTAGCCGACGCCGCCTCGCTTCATAGTCTTGGCTCTGATTGTATTAAGCAGGTTTCTTCCTTCGGGAAGATCCAGCGATTCGGCATCGGCGTTCAATTTCTCTGACCAAAAATCAGCCAGCGATTCTTTCTGACCAAAGATTTCCTGAGCCTTGCGGGCGTATGCGAGACAAATGTGTCTCTCGGTAGGATTATTAGACGGTGTCAGGGGCAGCACATCCTCTTTATAGTCTAACGTCACTGGTTTCAGATATTTATTGACTCTATCGATTAAATCATGATTTCTCTGCTGTGCAGTTTCTTTTAGGCCGAGCAGGAATTTTTTCTGGTCACTTTTAACTTCCGAGCTTGGAAATCCGACACCCATGTGGTATGAGATACCCGGCTCTCCGGGCGAGTTAATGATTCTATCGGCGAATTCCGGCACAAAGACACGTGTCTCCATACCACCGCAGCCTTTAAGATTCAACATCTTAGCTGCATTGAGAAATTCCTCAACGGCGTCGAGCACATCGAAATCCACCACTTGTGCCGCTGCGAGGCCGGCCTTGCGAGCCAGCCAGGCAAATTTACTCGGCGAATAGCCGTAGGTATTATAGGAGAAAAAAGTGTGACAGTGCATATTGACGGCTCTGCCGGCCTCTGGCATGATGATTTCACCCGCTGTCACTTTTTCACATAGTGACATTAAAGCCTGTTTTCTTTCAGCAGGGTCAAAGCTATCTAATTTGTGCTCAAGCTCTTCAATCAATCTCATACCTTTTCATAAGTGCCTAAAGTGAGCTAAAGTGCCTAAAATGAGCTAAAGTTAAATTTCATAACTTTAGTCACTTTATCTTATTGTATCTTTCTTGCCAGAGTGACGCATCTTTCGGTTGATACTCTTTTAGCTCGAAGGAATTGCGGACAATTTTTCTGGCCTCGGCCAGGCTTTTTATCTGTCCTGTCGCTTTGGCCTGCATCAGAATATTACCGGTTGCTGTGGCTTCTATCGGCCCGGCTATGACTCTTTTGCCCGTAGCGTTAGCGGCAAACTGGCTTAATAGCTCATTCTGTATTCCACCTCCAACGATATGCAGACAATCAAATTTCTTTACTGTAATATCTTCGATTCTTTCAAGTACCCAACGATACTTAAAAGCCAACGCCTCCAAAATCGCCCTTATCATTTGTCCCTTATCCTCGATTTTATCCTGGCCTGTTTTGGCGAGATAATCGTTTATTCTCTTGGGCATGTCACCGGGTGCAAGGAATTCGCTGTAATCGACGTCAATGTTAGCTGCAAATGGCTTAGCTTTTTGCGCCATTTCGGTAAGCTCAGGATAAGATAATTCGACACCTTCGCGTTGCCATTGTCTTTTGCATTCCTGGACCAGCCAGAGTCCCATTATGTTCTTTAGTAGCCGAATTGTGTTTTCAACGCCTCCTTCGTTGGTGAATTCGCACTCGAAAGTTTTGTCGTTGACGATTGCTTTCGGCACCTCAACGCCCATAAGGCTCCATGTCCCTGATGAGAGATATGCCCAATTAGCCTCGGCACCTGTGGCCGAGGCGACCCCCGCCACAGTGGGCTTGGCCATCCCTTGCGGGAGTGCGGGGGCTAATCGTTCTGCCGGCACGGCTGCAACCGCAGAAGCCGTATCGTGTGACGCAACTGCAATTACGGGAATTTGTTTGCATCCAAGCTCGTCTGCGATTGATTTAGTCAGTTTGCCGACGACCGTGCCGGGGGAGACAATATCCGGCATGATATCTATCGGCAGTGACAATTTGCTGAATATCTCTTTCGACCACTTACCCGTTCTCATGTCCATAAGCCCAGATGTGCTGGCAAGGCTGTATTCGCCGAAGGCACGGCCGCAAAGGTAATACGAAAACAAATCCGCCATAAATATTAGCTTTTTGGTCTTGGCTAATACATCAGAATTTGCCAGGCGCATTGCAAGAAGCTGATATACCGAATTTAGCTGCATGAATTGAATGCCGCTGTTTTCATATATTTGGCGTTTACCCCGTGAGATATTACTCTCATTTGAGGTCTTGTAATTCTGTTTATTCAGGTCTATCTCACGGGGTAAACTCATCAGCTCGAACGCCTTTTCCATCATTCCATTTGTTCGGTTGTCACGATAGTGGTACGGGTTTTCAATCAGTTTTCCATCGGCTCCTATCAGACCGAAGTCGACTCCCCAGCTATCGACACCGATTCCTTCAACATTGTCACCGGCTTTTTTTGCAGCTTTACTTATGCCAGCTTTAATCTCTGAAAGCAGACGCTTAGAATCCCAGCGGAGCGAATTGTTCTGTTGGATCGGCCCATTTTTGAAGCGATGTGTCTCTTCAAGTGTAAGTTTATCAGCCGAGGCTGAGCCGAGCATGACTCTGCCGCTCTCGGCACCGAGGTCAACCGCAATATACTTTCCCCGCTCCGGCCTCGGCCCTCTGGCTACGGCTTGGCGCTCCGCCAAGACGAGTCGCCGAGACGAGTTTGTTTCCGCCATCGCCAACTCCTTAATGGTGGTTGGTAACCGGTAACTGGTCAGCATTTAACCAATGACCATTTAACTAAAAACAATCTTATAATCCAGATTCTTTGCCATTGCAAACTGAAAATAGAGGGACAGAAATCCAAAGTCCGGATGCACCCGGTGTGTATAAGCAGGAAATGTACAAAAATCCTTGCAAAAATCACCGCTTTTGTATTAAGATTATATGAGCGTGCAATCTTTACAGGAGGAAGTTCTAATAATAAAGGCAAAAGGGACGGGCATCTTCTCATCGCCAATGGAGCAGGGCAATCAGATGTTACAAATCTATCGCTCTGACGCCTGTCGCTGTGTTATAGGCTTGTCTCATATAGGCTTAACGATTTACTTTGAAATGCGTTCCGTTACCACTCGATGTGTAGATATCGAAAGCTTTACAACCGGCTGTGACGGCTAATAAGACGAATTATCTTCTAAAATAAGCCAAAATAAGATTGGAGGTTTTGTCATGCATTCTTTCATTCAAAGACAAGGATTCATTTTAGCGTTGATTGCCTTGTGTCTGCTCTGGCATTCTACGCTTATGGCCGAGCCGGTCAGCCCTGAACAGGCACAGAAGGTCGCTGATATATTTCTGAAAATACAACACGTCCATTCCCGGAATGGACTTAATATTCTTTCCATAAAGGCTCAAAACAGGCCCGCAGGCGTTGGACTGACTCTCGCCGGATTTCGAGAGATCCTTGGTGATGATGAAACTGCTCTTGCATGTATTGCCGACCTGGAGCCGCGTGGATTTATTGTAACCTCCGCAAATACAGATATCACTCCGATTGTTGCTTATTCTTTTAAGAGTTATTTTCCGGCTGATGAGGACATAAAAAATCCTCTGTACCGCCTTTTGAAAGAGGACATAAAGCTAAGATTACAAGCATTGGCTGAGTGTGATCAATCCAGGAAGAAAGAAAACAACAATTTATGGAATCTTTACGCCAACGAAGATATCAGAGATTTTGTGAGCAATACGTTTCAGCAGTGGCCACAAGAGAACACGACCTCCACAGGCGGTTGGCTTCAGACAGCTTGGGATCAGGGGCTACCATATAATGATTTTTGTCCGCTTGATCCGGTTGATGCCGACAGGTCTTATGTGGGTTGTTTAGCGACTGCGCTGGCACAGGTGGTCAATTATCATCAGCAATGTAATGTGAGTTTCGATGAGCTTGATTCGTATACAACTTGCGCCGGTGTTGATATCGACGAAGACTGCCATCTGTATGATTTCCCATCCTTTGATGAGCTGAACGAGCATCTTGCTACCTTGAGACTCAAGTACAGCAGACAGACAGGCTTGGACGACACAGATCTCGCCGCACTTAGTTTTGCTTGTGGGGTTGCCTGCCTTATGGATTATTCCAGTGAAGGCTCAGGGGCTTCACCCTATGATGCGCAAGAGGCATTGCTTGATAAGTTCGGTTTTTATTCGGCTGACATGACCGGTGGTCTGTCAGGCGAATATTCTCGTGTGCTGCAAGAGAATATTATTAATGGACTGCCCGCTGTGATGGGGATTGGTCCGCCGGATGGCTATGGCGGACACGCCATTGTTTGCGACGGCTATAACACAAATGGTGAATATCACCTCAATTTCGGCTGGGGTTCGGCCTGTCCTGATGAAGTGACCGAGGCGTGGTATCGTTTGCCGATGGGTATACCAACTCAAGATGATGTCATTCTGGAGACAATACTAAGTATTCGACCTGTTCGGCCAAGTATTGATATCGACCCCGTCCCTTCTATGTTTTATAGCTTACCAGGTCAAGAAACCGAGCCTAAAACACTGTTCATCAAAAACAACTCCGCGCAACCTATAACGATAAATTCCATATCCAGTCCGGAAGGATTTGTCGTGTCCCGTTCGGACGACAGGTACGCAGACTATATAGACTCTTTCCAGATACAGCGTCCGGGTCAGGAGGCTTCGATCAATGTAAATTTTTGCCCGGCTGAAGCAAGGGGCTATTATGGAATCCTTACGGTCAATTATGGCGAGGGCAGTACTAAGCATGTGATTCTAAAAGGATGCTCTTTCGCCGGTGGGACGGAAATCCAAGAAGGTGGAGTATCCGGAACCTGGACAGATGCCAATTCACCATATTTCGTATATGGTGATATTAACGTACCGGAAAACGAGACTTTAGTTATTGAGCCGGGGGTCAAAGTTATGTTCGTGGGACCATACGGCATGACCATCGGCGAAGATGCACAGTTAATTGCCGAGGGGGATGAGAATCGCCCGATAGAATTTACAGCTTGGAATAAATACGTAGGATGGACCGGATTGCGGTTTCTGGACTCGGCCGACGATGACGTATTAACTTATTGTTCGATTACTTTCTCAAAGAAAAGTGCTGGGTTGATAACACTATATGATTACCTTTACGGAGATGAAGATGAGAATAGCTGTGGAGGAGCGATTTACTGCTATGCTTCAAGCCCTACCATAACGAACTGTAAAATCACTAATAATATAGGTGACAAAGGCGGAGCAATTTATTGTACTGAAAGCTATCCCATAATCAGCAATACCGTAATAGCAAACAATGCTTCGATGGGTGGCACTGTCCAGTGCGGCGGGATATGCACTGAGGGCTGGTGCGCGCCTGAAATTAGAAACTGTACTATAGTAAACAATTCGCCAGGAGGCATTTTCACGACGTCGGGAGACGGAGTGGATATGACAAACTCCATTATTTGGGGAAACGACCGATACCAAATACAAACAGACGAGTCTGTGCCGGTAGTGTCATTTTGTGATGTCCAAGGTGGTTACACCGGCGAGGGCAATATGAACGCCGATCCTTGTTTCTTTGCTCCCAATTCGGGCGCTGGGCCGGATTATGACGGATTATCTGCTAACTGGATGCTGCGGAGCTGTTCACCATGCATCAACTCCGGAACAGAAATAGACCTTCCAGAAACTGACCTGGCAGGTAAAGCAAGGATTTACAGCGACATTGTCGATTTAGGTGCTTATGAGAATCAATCAGACTTGCCTTTGATGACCGTCGCACCCTCAATCGATGCAGGTTTTGTTAGTATTGCTGCAGATTCGACCATTGGCTTTGATATTACGAACACGGGTAAGGTGGAGTTCACAATAGAAAGCTTTAGTGTTTCCAATACGAGCCGGAACCGCAATTCGCAGTCCACAGGACGTGGCGCCAGCCATCCCAGCGACCTCACGGCGGAACCTAATGGAGTTTTTTCAATAGTCACTGACGTACAGAATCATCTTCTGGCGCCGGGTGATTCGCTCTGGGTAGAGATTGGATTTACTCCAATAGAAGGGAGAAAATATAGCGGTACTCTCCATGTTCACTCGACCAGCAGCAATGCACCTGACAAACAGATTACTCTTCATGGAGTAGGTGTCTCAGGAACTATCATCTCCAGTGGTGCCGTTAGCGGTTCCTGGAAGAAAGCTGAGAGTCCCTATACGATTACGGGGGATATTCATGTTCCGAGAGGACGGACGTTAAACATTGAGCCGGGAGTATTAGTCAAATTCGCAGGTCATTTTAAACTGACGGTGGGTTATAGAGCAACATTTCGAGCGAGAGGTACACAGACAGAACCTATTGTCTTTACTGCGATAGATACCAACAAAGGATGGTTTGGCATACGCTTCGTTAATAGTGGCTCTGATGACACATTGGAATATTGCACTATCGAATACTCGAAGAAACCAGCCACCGCAGGCAGTAGTTATCTGGACCTATATGGCGGAGGGATTATGTGCTGTAGCTCGTGGGAGGCTGAACCAATGTTCGGCGTTCCTTCCAGTCCAACGATTAACCATTGCCTGATTGCCAATAACTACGCATTATCTGGCGGCGGGATTATGTGCATGGACGATTCGGAGGCAGAAATTACGAATAACATGATCATTGATAACTCGGTATATTATGATGGTGGTGCCATTTACGTCGCCGAAGCCGCCCCCACGATAGCAAACAATGTCGTAGCTCATAATTCTGCATTGGACTCCGGCGGCATCCTAACCTGGTACGGAACTGGCTCAATTATAAATAATACCATCGTTCACAATAGGCCAAATGGGCTGTATTTGGAGCCGACGCCGTGGAGCCTTGAGAAGCCACTTATCCTGAATAATATCATATGGCAG
>CAZVWH010000027.1:0-18641 GCA_964631175.1 uncultured Pirellulales bacterium
TGGGGCGGATTAACCGTTAGGTTGTAGGTTCGAGCCCTACTCGGGGAGTTGTGGTTTTTTATGTATATGTAATTGAAAGTATTGTTACTCAGCATTATTATTAACGTTTCCACCACATTTTTAGCATGTCTCCACGTATGAACAAAAGCTTAATAGCAAAGGATTTTTTTCTCCTGTTAAGGGTGTAAAATAGATAAATTTACTGCAAATTACAAAACGGCTACGGGAAAGCAATTAAAAAGCCGGACACTTTCCATATCCTCTTTTTCCATAATATCTTACATTAAGTTTTGGGGGCTGGGATCACAATATTAGTATATTGAGCAAATCAACGCTGATAATCTCAGAAAAAGTCTAAGTCTATAAATCCAAATGACTTATCTATTGATAATTCGTGCGGATATTGGTGGTGCAGAAAAATATTGGAAAAAAACCGTTGAATTGCTAAATTTAGCTATTGACATGATATAGAAGAATAGCTAAAATACGGAAAATGGGTATATTATTCCAAGCTAAATTTTTTGCTTTGCTATTGACTTTTGTACGAGAGATTGATAAAATAGGAAGAATTAAAAACAAGCAAAAAATTCAAACTGCGGAATATTGGTTGTTGACACAAAGCATAAGAAGTGGTAAAGTTAAACTAATAAGCTCGCTGTGTTAAAGCACAACACAGAGCATCAAGTAAATGTAGGTTTACGGTGAGGATGGTGAAAGTGAGGAGTGATGGAAAGGCATGTCACATTATCTCTTTCCTTCGCCCGCTTTTTATCCCGCTGACCTGACCGTATTGAGCTATTAGTAAACAATTGGTTGTTAACAACGGCCAGCACTCAAGGAGGAGGAAATCACACAAGGTCGAACGGACTACCTTAAATCCTATGGATGGGGCAAAAGAATAATAATACGCGCATCATGTGGTAGATAAATGGCATTAGAGAATAAAAGAATAGTTGGGGGGTAAGAAAATGAAAACAGTAACTATGATTTGTGTGATGGCGACGGTGTGTTTCAGTATGACCGGGATAGTCCAAGCGGTGCATCCAGCGATGCCACCTATGGTTTCTGTTGAGCCTTTCGTGGGTATATCGTTTACGCCTGATAGTCTTGATCTCGGTACTGTTTCGCCTGTTGGTTTTAAGAATCTACCAACCAAATTACAGGCACGTATCGTAGCCAATTGTTCCCACCAGGTTGAGGCGTCTTTTATGCCGTTCAAAGGTAAGGGTCACAATGCCACGATTAGTCCGAAGCATACTACTGTTGAGATAAATGGCGTTGAAATTCCCGTAGCTGGTTCTGGAGTTCCCATATTTAGGTCGATGAAACCTACGCCTCCGGAAGGCGTTGAGGTCCCGGTCGACATAAAATTTAGCGCAAGAAGCTTAATACTATACCCTGCAGGACAATACCAAGGTAGTCTTGTATTCACGATAATGGCAAAACAATAATTGGAGGAGGGTGATGAGGACTACACGTTGGATTTGCCGTGTAGAGAGTTGTGTAAGTTAGAAAATCGTAATCGTGTGTATGTGCCCAGGACCCAAGGAGAGGTGCCATACAAAGAATACCCTTTGAAGGATGAGGGAGAAAGGAGGTGTGGTATTGAAAATTTGAAAACTCGCAAGCTTAGAGAGTACTTGCGAGCCGCCTAAAGAAGACGGCCCAGGCTGAGGGCGGTTTAATACAACCTGCGATTGCAAATTTGAAATCGCAGGTCATACGGGCCACCGGCTCACGTGGGAAGTAAAGCGGGCATACCCACAGGAGTCGGTAGATCGAGTTTTTGCCCGCTGTTGTGTGTGTGGCACAGGCAATTATTTGCCTTGGCCAAAAAACTGGGCTAGTCCTATAGAAGGCAATATCGGCCTTTGATGGGCAATAGTTAATAAGGAGAATTAAAAAATGTTAAAGAAAACTTTAATTGGATTAGTTGTCTTGTCCGTATTGGCATTTTTAGGTAAGCCAGTATTGGCAGCAGAAGAGCAGGACACAGGCGATGAGTTCCGGCTCAAAGCTCACAGTTGGCCAGTCGAATTCAAGACGATTGACCTTGACTTCACAATCCCGGTGAAGATGGATATCGGTCTGTATTTTGAGATAAACAACAAGAAAGACCTCGTTAACGAAGGCATTACCATTGCACAAACATCGATGCACGTATATGAGGGATGCAGCATTCCAATGAACATACAGACCAATTTCTGTATGGTACTCGGTGCCAGTATAGCTCCTACAACGCTTGGCGAAGCCCTTGAGGGTGAATGGAGCGTTGAGGTAAGAGATGCGGGCTGCGTAGCTGCACAACCGGATGTTCCCGTAACACTAAGTGACACTACAGAACAGAGAACAATCTATGTAAAGCTCACAGATCCTAAGATTTTTGAGCTTGGATTCGGCAAGAACAAAGAAGTCGCGGCAGTGACTCTGAACGTCAAGCCGGGGTTTGAGCCTGGTGATTGGGTAGATCCATAGTAGAATTCTGTAGCAGTAACCATGGCATAGCCATGCTGTTAAGTTAATTATCAGCAAAGGCAAATGCCAAGAGCAAAAAGTTAATAGAGAGGGAAGGAGGTATGTATCTTTCCCTCTCTAAGTTTATATGGACAAGCCAGGCTTTAATTGTGAAAGATGGCGGATAATCCCGGGCTGCGAAGGAGCAGACTCAATACTCTGGCCTAAGATGGCAACGGGGGATACCAGCACTTCTAAAATATGTTAGGAAGTGTTCATATCAGACCGAAATGGGCCAATCAGAGCAATCCGTCTAAACAATGTCATTCTGGGTAAAATAGATAAATTAAGCCTTGACATTTAACCCAAAAAGTAGTAGGCTTGGTAAAAATTTATTATAGTTGAGAGGGATTGAACATTTATTTACAAAGAGCTTTTTCTGTATGTACTAATCGATAATTAGGAATCTTTAGAGAATTTGCAGGAAATTATAGTAAGTCCAGATGTCATATTGCCGAAAAGGTTAAGGTTGTAGTAATAAGTCATATTATCGAAGATTAACCAGAAAAAGGGACAAAATACAGATAAATCAATTACACTTAGATTTTATAGATTGGCCAAAATAGTTCCGAACTCGCTGATGTAAATAGGAAAGGAAGACTGCTCCTAATTTTTAATAGAGGGGGATGAAATGACCAAAAGAAGAAACATCATATCTCGATTCCGCACATTTTACGTTATCGGGATAATAGTAGCTATATTTTCCTCTGCTGCTCCGGCATTTGGCCAGTTCATAGTTCAGCCGATGAGGATGGAGATGCCAGCCAGAGCCGGGCAGTTGGTCAGGACAGAGTTGCAGCTTCAAAACCACGACCCCGAAGAGACGATAAATGTAGAGTTGTACGTTGTCGAATTGAGCCAGTCGGAAGATGGATCGTGGCAGATAATCGCTCCTGCTGATGTGAATGATGTAAATAATTTAGACATATCACAACTTCAATCGTGCCGGGAATGGATTAGCCTAAGTAAAAATATAGTTGATGTCCGGCCGGTGTCAATAGAAACTATTGATGTAAACGTAAGAGTCAAGGGTGGTACCCGCGGGTTTTACTCAGCAGCTATTCTTGTCCGGTTGGTCAACCCTAACATGGAGACGGAGATAAGGTTAATCTTTCAATTCATAATTCCGGTAATCATTAATATACAAGGCCGTGCACCCCTTCGAAAGGTGGAAATAAGCGATATGGAAATGGAGTTCCATGAAGCCGCTGCTGCAAATCCGGCAACAACGGTACTATCGATGAATGTTGAAAATAAAGGTGGGACATATTCCCGCCTTAGGGGTTTGTTGAAACTTTGGGGTCATTTCGGAGAACATTGGCGGTTATTTGCAGAGAGAGAAATACGAGTGCCGGGCATTCTGCCGGGGGCTAAATTGAAGCTGACCACCGATATTGAGAGAACTATGCCCCCTGGAAGATACCGGATAGCAGGGGCGCTGTTAGTGGATGGTCGGCGATCAGGTTCGGTGAAAAAAACAATAGAATTCGCCGGCGACCCAAAGGTTACGAAAATCGCTGCAGATGCAGCGCTGAATGTGGAACCTAAAGAGATTACTATAGACTCTTTGCCGGGGTCAACCCGCACTAGGGCGATAAAGGTTTCTAACGCTTCAGATGAAGCTGTCGATGTAAGAGTAGCTCTTGCACTTCCAGCCGTCCTTAGGGGTGTGGCTTTCGGCCCATTGTTTAAGGGCGAGGATTTGAACTGCTCCGAGTGGCTACAAATATTGCCTAAAAAATTCAGACTGCCCGCCTACGGACAACAGAATATACAGATTGTTGCGACTGTACCAAATCCTGAGATGGTACACCCCTGCTATTATTCGACTATGGGTCTATTTGCCACTTATCCTGATGGTCAAAACGCCGGCCTAACAACCGCTCAGATCTGCGTTGTAAATCAGATATCTAAAGATTCTGAAATTCAACCTCAGATTCGATCAACGGGGCCGCTAAATATTGCTAATCAGTCAGGCTCGAAGTATATAGTCTCGATTGTGTACGGCAACTATGGAAAGATTCACTTCACTCCCAGGCTTTGCAAGGCTGTGGTTATAAATACCAATAATATGCCTATGACCCAAGAAAGACTTGATGCAGAACAAATGGGCATTATGCTGCCATTTGAATTCAGAGCGTTCTCCGGACTTATCGACTTTTCCGAATATCCTGAAGGTATGTACCGTATTGAGGTGGATTTAGAATACACCGAGGGCGAGGTTGCAACCACACAATTAGGTATAGAGGTCTCCATTGAGGGTGAGCAACGAGTCATCAAAGCATTGCAACAAGGTGAGTTCGAGCGGAGGATGGGCGTTCAGTGGCGTTAAAGGTAAATTCCACTAAAGATATTTTGCTAAAGAACGACGCCGAATTGCCGATACAAGGTAAAGAGACGCAGGAAAGCCGATTAACGGCTACAGAAAGGGACGTTGATCTATGGCGATTAAGAATATTGGTAGAACATTATCGGGCGGTGCGATAGCTCTCTGTGTTATTTTATTCTGCTGCCTGAGCATCAACGGCCAAGGATTCACACCCCAAAAAAAGACTTTTACAATCTCCGGTTCAGTGGGTCAGAGCAATGTGCCAATAAGTGGTCTGCCGGGTAATGTTATCTCTGATGAAAACGGTTATTATAGCGCCAACGTGGAATATGGCTGGAGCGGTAGAGTTAAGCCCATTAAGAAAGGTTATACCTTTAATCCGCCCGAGATGACCTATAATAACGTTAAAAGCAATTTTGAAAATCAGAACTATACATTCGATATAATGAAGTTTACTATGTCGGGTTCGGTAGGACAACCGGGCGTGATCATGACCGGCCTACCAGGTAATCCTATTAGCGGCAGTGGCGGTATTTACAAAGGAACCGTTGAGTACGGCTGGAGCGGTACAGTTATACCGGAACTAACGGGATATATTTTCACGCCAATGAGTAAGCCGTACACCCAGGTTGACAGGAATTATACAAACGAACATTATAAAGCGGAACCAATTACTTTTACTATTTCCGGCTCGGTTGATGAAGGCGGCGTTCTGATAAAAGGCCTACCGAAACCGGTTGTTTCTGAAATGAATGGCAATTACATTGCCATCGTTCCATACAATTGGACCGGTACAGTGAAGCCGGACAAAGTAGGTTTTACTTTCAGCCCGGCTGAGCGATCATATACCAATATTATGAACGCCCAAACTTCTCAGGATTATATTGCATCGCCGATTACCTTTACAATTTCAGGTACTGTCGGTCAAGCCGATGTAATAATGAATGGGCTGCCGAATAACCCTATTTCAAACAGTGACGGTACCTACTCAGCCGTTGTCAATTATGGCTTTAACGGAGTGGTTAGGCCGGAAAAACGAGGTTATACATTCAATCCACCGAGCATATCCTACACCAAGGTTACCACTGATCTCGATAATCAAGACTATTTTCCAAAGGAGATTACATATACTATTTCCGGTTCGGTTGGTAAAGAAGGGGTGGTAATGACCGGTCTGACGGGTAATCCTATTAGCGGCCCAGACGGCACTTACAAAGCAGTTGTTCCATTTGAATGGAGCGGTACGGTTACACCAGAGCTGATAGGTTACACCTTTTCACCCTCTCGAAAAGTTTATCCTCGTGTTACAGCAGATCAGACTCAGAACTATACTGTGGCGCAGATTACCTTTACGATCTCCGGCACAACCGGTGTAGCCGGTGTAGAGATGAAAGGTCTGTCAAGACGTGTTGTAACCGACCAGAACGGTAATTACAGCACCCTTGTCCCGTACGGCTGGAGCGGTACAGTTGTACCGTATAAGAACGGTTACACCTTTAACCCGCCAGAGAGGACATATCCTCCTCTGATAAGTGCCGCGGTTAATGAGGATTATACCTGGTTACTGCAGAAGCGAGCTATCTCCGGCAAAATAATATCTGCCGAGGGCCCCGTTGAAGGTGTACGTATGTTTGCAGACAATGGCGGAGGTTCAGCTATAACCGATTTTAATGGCGCTTATCAACTATCAGTAAACTTCGGCTGGAGTGGTGTGGTTACACCAGAAAAGCAAGGTTTGACCTTTAAACCGGTGAAAAACACATATCCTCGCGTTTTAACAGATCAAGCCAATCGGGACCACACTGCGGCAGTAGTGAAGTTCAATCTCTCCGGCACTATGTCCGCTCCAGGTGGGACACCGCTGGAAAGTATAGTCATGTCGGCAAGCGAGGGAGGAAAATCTGACATTACTGATGCAAAAGGTCGTTACAGCGTAGAGGTACCCTTTGGCTGGAGCGGCGAGATTGCACCGAAGCATGATGCTTATAACTTTGATCCGCCAAGTCGAACATATACTAATGTCACCGCGGATTATGTGGATGGTGTCCCTATAGAACGAGAGCCGGAGCCGACACCACCTCAAGCTGTAATATCTACACCTACACAGCAGCCACCTACTCAGGCCCCACCTGTGCAATCACCTGCCAGATCAGGTATGGTTACACAAGGACCCACTCTGGACTTAACTACGGGGCTGGGCGGAGAGTTTGAAGAACAGAGAGCACTCATAGAACAGCAGGTAGGGACAATGCAGCAGCAAGTGGACGAGCTTTTACGGCAGCTTTCCGGAGAAGCGCCCGGTCCAAATGTTACGGCGCAAGTCGGCCCTAACGTTCCTGCAGGACTCTTTCCGGGAGTCACAGCTCCGAATCTCGTTCCTGCAAGAGCTCCTACAGTACGTGGAGGTCCTCTGGTAAGTATTGTCTGTATCGAAATGGATCTGCGCGAAATTTTACAAAATCTTTCAGCGCAAGCCGGTGTTAAGATTTACGCCGACGATACCGTAAAGGGGACGCTAACTTGCCGACTCGTAAATGTTCCGCTCGAAAAGGCTTTGGAGGAGGTGTTAAAGGATACCGAGTACCTCTTTAAGGAAGTCCCGAATTCTTATCTGGTCTATAAGCCTATCAGCAATACCTTTTTCGATACTGATATCCGCGATGTTCTGAAGTCCATTGCAACTACGGCGGGTGTGGTTATTATTCCCGATGAGATCATAGCCGGGACGGTGACTGCGGTGCTCGATAAAGTACCTTTGGATACGGCACTTGATATTATTTTGGCCGGCACTTCTTATGTTGTGAAGAAAACGCCGTACTATTATCTGGTTGCCTCGGCGGGAGTGGCAGACCCAGCGTTCCCTGCGGTGAGTGAAACGCGCCGTGTAAAAATGAACTACATCGGGTCCGACATAGCACTCGGTCTTCTATCGCCTGTTTTTCGGCCTTACATCCAAGCAGAGACCGGCACTCACACGGTCCTTATTACAGCGCCGGCCAACCTGGTTAGCCGTATAGTCTCGGACCTAAAAGAGATTGACCAGCCTCCACGCCATGTGATGCTGGATGCACGTATTGTCGTGATGGAAAGCAGTAACCTGCTTAACCTTGGTGTTGAGTGGGGTTGGCCCAAGATAAGGATGGGAGTATTCGGTTCAGATTTTCAGGGCGGCGGGGACGCAGATTTGCAATTCGGCGGCAACTGGCCCTGGGGTGTTCAGATAGGATATACACCAGATGCAGTATTTACCGACTCCTTACTACTTACGTTGAACCTTCTTGCTCAGAATGGCGAGGCGGATATCGTGTCTAATCCTCAAGTATTGGCTCAAGATGGCAGGCAGGCGGAGCTTAACGTAATGAATGAAGAATACTACTACCTCTCCGCTCCGGAAAGGGTCGGCGGCTTCTACACCGAGGCTCAATTAGAAACGATAGAGGCAGGCACAAATCTTCAAATCACTCCTCGAATTGGGGACAATAATGATATTACTTTGGAAATAGCTGCTGAGGTTAGTGACGTGGTGTCACGTGGTGAGCAGAATCAAGGTACCATGCCTCTTGTCACAGTTACTCGACGAAGAGCTACTAACACCGTGCGTATCAGAGATGGTGGAACGGTGGCTTTGGCTGGCCTGACAGAGAATAGGACGGTTCAAACAAACAAACGAGTGCCAGGCCTTAGCAGGCTTCCACTAGTGGGAAAGCTGTTTAAGAATAAGTCTAACCAGCAGGCTTCACGTGAGATCGCCGTATTCATTACCGCAAGGCTGGTGCCGGAGATGGAGGAATATGTCAGATTCTCCGAACCGGATACGGAGCAAATTTTAGCCGAACCCGTGGGTGAGCAAGAATTCAGAATGAAACTTCGTCAGAGCTTGATGAGTCAAAACAGATAAAAAACGTATGTAGCAGAGGCGCAGAACTGTGTCCAATATGCACCGACTAATCCGTAATGCAATCATTATACTGTTGCTGCCACCGTTCTTATCTTTGGGCATAGAAGGTTGTGCGTCAACAGATAAAAGCGACCCCACAAAGTTTCAGGTCATACCTGTCAGTAGCCGAGACGTAGCTGCCCTAAATTCCGATGATATTATACGAATAATGCGACGAGCCGGCTTTTCAGATTCGCAAATTCTGGAACTTGGGACACAAGTGCGTAATGCAATATTGCTATCAGGGGCTGTACAAATAAAGCGAGGCAACATTGTAGAGGCCATATTTGCTGTTAAAGACAATAATGTGTTTATCACTGCCGGCTTGAGAGGTACCTTCATCTACAATCTGGAAAAAGGAACCTGGATTAGATTGGAAGCCCTTACATCTCAGCCAAAACAGAGGCAGGTACCTTTACAGAAGCCTCCTGAGGACCAATTCAGATCAATGCAGCCACTACTCCGTAATAGGTCAAGTCAGGATTAAAATCTCCGATAGAGCCCATTAAAGATTTAATGGTACGCCTCGGTCGGCGAGATATTCTTTCATCTGTTTTATAGTATAACTTCCAAAGCGCATGATTAGGCATCCTGCTCTGGAGCTTTGGGAATAAGAGGCTCAAGCAGTTTAATAAGTTTCGGAATTTGCTCTGTGGCCACACGCCATATTCGTTCCACGAGGATTTCACCATATTCATGGGCGAGTATATTCCGTTGAGCAATAATTGAACGCCATGGAATTTCCGGGTAGGCATCTCTAAAAGTTGCAGAAACATGCGCAGCAGCTTCACCGATTACCAGTATCTGCCTTTCAACAGCGTAACGGAGAACCTTCTTAGATGTAAATTCTTCATACCTTACACCTCTTATAAACTCAGCTATTTCGCATGCTGCCTGTTTCATATCCCACAGCAACGCAGCGTCTCGGTCTTCAGGCTGCATAGATAACCTCCATGTTATTTAAAATAGCGTGCCGTCGAAACGGATTTCGTAAGCCTGCCTTTTCCACCAGGTCAACTTTATGGTCTAAGATACGCTCTAATTCCTCCTGCATCTGTGCCAAGTCAAATAGACTGTGTCCGCAATCCTCAGTGAAAGTCACTAAGACGTCTATGTCACTATCGGCACGAAAATCGGCACGCAGCACAGAGCCGAATAATGCAAACTCAATAACCTTCCAACGCTTACAGAACTCGATAATCTTCTCTCCAGAAATATCAATCTGATTAAATCTCACTAAACATTCTCCTGTTTCTATTGATTTTTTGATTGACTTATTTTCGAATTTATAGTATAATCATTTCGTTGTTGAGGGCAATTGTTTTTCTTGAGTTTTGATCTTGAATATAAGTCACTTCGCGCGGTATTTAACCTAATTGGAATTTTATTAATATCTCGTTGGCATTACGAGTAAATTGATGAATTAAGTGAGGGTGATGAAAAAGTGGGAAAAATATGTACGAAAAGTCAAAAAAGTTACTTAATAAAATTGGCTATTGTTGTTGCTTTGTTATCTAATATTGCTACGGCAGATGGTATTGGCAATGGATTACAGGCTTACCTTGATGATGGATGGAATTACGGCGCAGTTGATGATTACATAAACTGGGACACCGTATCTAAGGGCCGGTTAGACACAATAATATACGGCATTACCCACTATCCGCCGGATTATGTATTTGACATTGCAAGGACATTCGAATCGGCTTTTGGCAAAGTCCCCCAGGAAGCTATGAGAAGGGCACAATCGGAGAAACAGGCGAAATCAACCAGTGCTAAAGTAGTGCAGCCAACAAAATCAAAATCCAAAGGCAACGGTCCGTTAGAGACTTTAGGCGGTGCAGCAGGTGGCGTGGGTGAATTTGCGCACGGTTCTTTTCGCTTTGTATGGCACTATGCTGCTGTTAGTTTAGAAGGCATGGCAGAGCAGTTAACGAAAAGACCAAGTGAAACCGCAGCACATGGTTTCTGGGCTTGGTTCTGGGTACATCAGTGCAGTGTTCATGGCAGTAGCAATGGTAACGGTGCAGGAGGAGCTGGAGGTGGAGGACCTTGGGGAGGGTTTGACTAACCAAAATGATTTAGGCCCTATTTCCTATAGCTTGGCTAGGTTATGGTGTACTGTGCACACCGGAATCAAACTATCATTCGAAGCACGGAGATTGCCGCATCGCTCTGCCCCTAAGGGGCAAGCTCCTCGCAATGACGGGGCACGGGACTTTGGATTAGAGGTTCATAGCAATGCCGCGGCTGGCAAGGTATTCTTTCATCTGTTTTATAGTGTAATTTCCAAAGTGTGTGATTGAAGCCATTAGTACTGCGTCCGCGCCGCCATCAACAATGGCGTCGTATAGATGCTCAAGTTTGCCTGCTCCGCCGGATGCTATCACCGGAATATCAACCGCATCACTGACAGCTTTATTTAGCTCATTATCATAACCTACCTTTGTGCCGTCGGCGTCCATGCTGGTTAAAAGTATTTCACCTGCGCCGAGTTTTTCACCTCGAATCGCCCATTCGACTACGTCTATTTCAGTTGGTTCTGAACCGGCTTTCACACAGACCTGCCATTTGTGAGGCTTATCTTTTGATCGGCGGGCATCTATAGCCAGAACAACACACTGGTTTCCAAAACGCTGGGCGGCCTCGGTGAGCAAATCAGGATTGCTAACGGCGGCGGTATTTACCGAAACTTTGTCGGCTCCACTTCTTAGGATTTCGTCCATCTGCTCGACCGTCTGGATACCGCCACCGACGGTAAACGGAATGAAGACGTTTTCCGCAACCTTCTCGACAAGCTCGACAATGGTTCTACGAAATCGAATGGTAGCAGTAATATCCAGAAACACCAGCTCATCGGCTCCTTCGTCACTGTATCTTGCGCCTAATTCCACAGGGTCGCCAGCGTCACGCAGATTCAGGAACTTGATGCCTTTAACCACGCGGTTGTCTTTAACATCGAGACATGGAATGATTCGTTTCGTTAGCATATTTTGTTTTCAGATTGAACCCCGCAATAAACTTGTCCTGAGCAGAGTCGAAGGATTGCGGGGCTAAACGGTTAGCCCCCAAGTTTACTTGGGGGTTTCTCGCATATTTCAACAAAGTTTTTCAGAACCTTCAGGCCTGATTTACTGCTTTTTTCCGGGTGAAACTGTACGCCATAGACGTTGGCCTTCTGCACCGCTGCGGGCATAGCAAAGCCATAGTCCGTATAGGCCACTTTGGCCTGCGGGTCAGTGACATCGGCGTAGAAAGAATGTGCGAAATAAAAGTTTCTTTCATTGCCTAAGCCGGCAAATAAATCCATATCATCAGGCAGCTTTACCTGATTCCAGCCCATGTGTGGAACACACAGTTGCGGATTTGTGGGGATAGGGACAACACTGCCGGATATTAAGCCAAGCCCATCGTGTCGGCCATACTCGCTGCTGTGCTCAAAGAGCATTTGATAGCCAACACAAATACCCAGCAGCGGCTTGCCGTCTATGGCCAGCTTCTTTATCAGCTTGGAAAGTCCCCCTAACTGACTAATAGCGTAACCAAAGGCTGCAACTCCCGGTAGCACGATGCCTGCTGAAGCTTCGATTGTTTCGGTTTTCCGACTAAGCGCCGCCTTACAGCCTATGTGACGCAGCGCATTACAAACACTCCTTACATTTCCAACGTTGTAATCAATAATAACTATCATAAATCGAATTAAACTGAATAAAAGCTAATACGTCAAATGAGAATATCTTATAAAGCAATTGAGAAAAATTTATTATTGAAACTGGAGAAGAATTTGTCGAAATATACTTTTCTTTTTAGTGTTGTGTTTATATTATGATAGTGGGAATCTTGTCAGTTATTTCACAGAACTTTATTTACTAAGGAAGAGTGAATGTGTGGCATAGTAGCTTATCTTGGTAAAAAAGTTGCGCAGCCTATCCTCATAGAGGGACTGAAACGCCTGGAATATCGGGGCTACGATTCTGCCGGCCTGGCGTTAGTGGGCAGGGGGGGATTACGAATAAAAAAAACCGGCGGCAGAATCAGCGCTTTAGAAGAGCTTTTAACCGAGCCTGACGATACAGAAACACTCGGCCTGGGCCATACACGTTGGGCTACCCATGGGGAGCCAAACACTATCAATGCACATCCACATACGGACTATACCGGCAAAATTGCTATAGTTCATAATGGCATTATCGAAAATTACAGCACACTGAAAACATGGCTGCAAACTGAGCAAGTCAGTTTTGTCACCGAAACTGATACAGAGGTAATTGCTAATTTAATAGGATTTTTCTACAGCAGAGATGATAATGGACAGAAGTCTGCCGGCCAGAACAAGTTCGAATGGGCAGTCCAGCGAGCGCTACGTGAGATACACGGCACCTATGGACTAGCTATTGTCTGCTCGGACTTTCCAAATATGGTTATTGGTGCCAGGAAAGGAAGCCCCTTGATCCTGGGAGTGGGGGAAAATGAGTACATTCTGGCCTCAGATGCCGCCGCAATCGTAGAGCATACTACACGTGCAATTTACCTTTCCGACAATGAAATGGTGACTGTCACCACTGACGGATTTCATACCAAGACCGTTAACAACGTTACTGTCACCAAAGATCTTCAGGAAATCGAGTTTTCTCTCGAACAGATCGAGCTGGATGGTTTCCCACACCACATGCTCAAAGAGATTTTTGAGCAGCCCAAGGCTTTAGGTACTTGTATGGGCGGTAGAATCGACAAGGATAACGGGAAAATAATACTTGGTGGTATAGCTGACCATTTACGTGAATTGACACGAACCAGACACCTTATTCTCACCGCCTGTGGCACGGCTTTCCACGCCGCTTTGGTTGGCGAGTTTTTATTTGAGCAGTTATCCAGAATTCCTACAGAGACTGAATATGCGAGTGAATTTCGGTATCGCAATCCAATCATAGAAAATGACACGGTCGTAATAGCTATTAGTCAGTCAGGTGAAACGCTCGATACCTCGGCGGCTGTAGAGGAAGCCAAAGAACGCGGAGCCAGAGTGTTCGGTATTGTCAATGTTGTCGGCTCTTCCATCGCCAGAGCTACCGATGCAGGCGTATATCTACATGTAGGCCCTGAAATTGGTGTTGCAAGCACAAAGGCATTTACGGCCCAATTGACTGTCTTGACCATGCTGGCAATCGAGCTGGGAAGAAGAATACATATAAGTAGTAATGAAGCAGCCGCCTACATAGATGAGCTTTCGCGAATACCGGATAAGATAAATCTGATATTGCAGCAGTCCGACCATATTAAAGAAATTGCCGCAGCAAATATAAACAGGAACAACTGGCTTTTCTTGGGCCGGGGCTTTAATTATCCGGTTGCCCTTGAAGGTGCGCTTAAGCTAAAGGAAATAAGCTATATTCACGCCGAAGGTCTGCCGGCTGCGGAGATGAAGCACGGTCCAATTGCGTTAATCAATGACGGTATGCCGGCGGTTTTCATCGCCACTGCCGGGCCGCAATATGACAAGATTATGGGCAATATCGCCGAGGTCCGGGCACGAGGGGGCAAAATCATCGCGGTTGCAACCGAAGGCGACGAGAGCATTAAATCCGCCCTTGGGCGGACCGACCATTTAATCACCATCCCTGATGCACCGGAAATTTTGCAGCCTATGTTGACTGTAGTTCCGCTTCAGCTTTTAGCCTATCATGCGGCTGTGCTCCGAGGCCATGATGTTGACAAACCTCGAAACCTCGCAAAGTCTGTCACGGTCGAATAGATTATGGTTCGTGTAAAAACCCCCCAAATAAATCCTTCGACAAGACTCAGGACAGGTTTGGGGGCTAAACGTTTAGCCCCGCGATTTATCGCGGGGTTTTCATGCGCATTTAGTGTTATTGAACTGCTGGTGGTCATTGCAATTGTTGCGCTTTTACTTTCTATTCTTACGCCATCGCTGATGAGGGCCAAGTCGATTGCTATGCGCATCAGATGTTCGCACAATCTTAAGCAAATCCATTTAGCCGTGAGTTTATACACCAATGCAAACGACAATACTTACCCGTGTGCCCAGGACCCACTGCCGGCAGGCTATTGGTTGTGGATGGGACGCGGCTGGCGGTCGTACGTCCGTCCCTATCTGGACGATAATATTGATCCCAATAATCCTTCCGTTTTGTTTTGCCCGCAGGACCGTATCGCCGCTGAAAAGTATGAGTCCACCAGCTACTCTTACTCGATGGCCTTTTACCACAGTCCTCAGCAAATAGACCAGATGGATAGCCCCGGTGACACATACGGCAGCGTTTCACCGCTCTGCATCCCGCAGCGAAGCTCCGATATAGCCAATCCTGCTGGAAAGATTTTAATCGGTGAATGGCTAAGTAATCACCAGCCCATAGATGATGATAAAGGCTGGTGGTGCTGGCAGGGCCGGCGAAATTATCTTTTTGCTGACGGCCAGGTCATTTTCCTCAAGGCCTCTCAAATTCAGCCTGCACGCGACGGCCTTCCGGATGCAAATCTTACCATTCACGGCATTAAAGGCTTCGATTACCAACCGTAGAGAGCGACAGCTTATATTAAGAATCTGCTCTTAGAACCCCTTGTTCCTCAAAGAACATGCAATTTCTCTTGATATTATCCTTTCGATTGTATAGTATATATTTGAAGTAAAAGAGCGGTGTTTTCTTTCCAATCAGGCTCTTTTTCAGCAATCCGTCAAGGCTCGGCTCGTCCGCAGGCGGCATCACTTTTGTAACGTGCCTTGCCGAGACTGATACGGTGAGGGGAGGTTTAAGCAGGTCAGTCACAGCCTTTAGACCGTGAGGAGGTAGAGTTAAGTCCGCTTTACTTGTAGGAAAGAAGGAATCGTATGGACAAGTCAAAGACTATAATGTCAAGAATTATAATAATGGTGCTTATCACCTTCGCCGTGACATTACTTTTTGTGGACACGGCAAGCGCTCAGCGGTATATGGAAAAACTGGATCGTGGAGTGGTTGCTATTAATCAAGGCGACGGTAAAGTATATGTGGGATGGCGTATGCTGGGAACCGACCCCAATGATATTGCATTCAATCTCTACTGTTCCACGGCCTGTGGAGATCCCCTCAAGCTCAACAATGAATCCATAATACAAAGCACTAATTTCGTCGATACCGGCGTCAACCTTAAACAGTCAAACTCCTACTTCATTCGGCCTGTATTAAATAGCCAGGAGCAAGCGGCAAGCAAACCTTTTACTCTACCGGCCAATGCTGCCGTACAGCAATACATCTCAATTGCCCTTCAGACCCCCGCTGGTTATACTCCCAACGATGCCTCTGTGGGAGACTTGGATGGCGACAGCGAGTATGAGCTTGTCTTACACCAAACGGGATTAAGTCATGATAACGCCCACGACGGTTTCACGAGTGAACCTATTCTTCAAGCCTACAAACTGGATGGTACTTTTCTCTGGGAAATTAATTTAGGAAGGAACATTCGTGAAGGCGCTCACTATACCCAATTTATGGTTTATGATCTGGATTGTGACGGCAGAGCTGAGGTTGCCTGTAAGACGGCGGATGGAACAATCGACGGAGTAGGTAACGTCATTGGTGACGCAGAAGCGGATTACTGCAATGCGCAGGGCCGTATTCTTACCGGGCCGGAGTTTCTTACCATCTTTGACGGCTTGACCGGTGCTGCACTTGTCACGGTTGATTATATCCCTCCCAGGCACCCGGATACGCTATTTCCGACCCCTCAACAGCTCAAGGATATATGGGGCGATGATTACGGTAATCGCATGGACCGATTTCTGGCTTGCATTGCATACCTTGACGGCGAACGACCGAGCCTTGTTATGTGCCGTGGCTACTACCACGGACGAGACGGCTACCCCGGCCGCACCGTCCTGGCTGCCTGGAATTGGCGAGACGGCCAGTTGACCAATGAGTGGACCTTTGACACCATGTTCGGCCCGCCGGAAAACGACCCTTATCGCGGCCAGGGCAATCATAATCTCGCCGTCGGTGACGTTGACGGCGATGGTAAAGATGAAATTGTGTATGGAGCTTGTTGTATAGATGATGATGGGACAGGACTTTATTCAACAGGTTTAGGCCATGGAGATGCGATGCATCTATCCGATATGGACCCTAATAGACCCGGTTTGGAGGTGTTTGACATCCATGAAAATCCCAATCACGAGTATGGTGTGGAATTTCGTGATGCAGGAACCGGAGAAGTTATATGGGGAGCAGGGCCATACGTAGATGTGGGAAGAGGTGTAGCTATGGATATTGACCCCCGGCATCGCGGATATGAGTGCTGGGCTAGTGGCGGCGCTACTTTTGCAAATGCCCTGTTTAACTGCAAAGGCCAGATTATTGCTAATGCCAAGCCAAGGTCCACTAATTTTGGAGTTTGGTGGGATGGTGATTTGCTTCGTGAAATACTGAATAGTAATCGAATTTCCAAGTGGAATTGGACAAATAGTGTGGATATTACAATTTTTACAGCTTACAATTGTTCCTCAAATAATGGATCAAAATCAACCCCGGCTTTGTGTGCCGATATTTTGGGCGACTGGCGGGAAGAAGTAATTTGGAGAACTCTCAACAGCCAAGAGCTGCGCATCTTTACGACGACCATACCGACAAACTACCGTTTTTTTACTTTTATGCATGACCCTATATACAGGCTGAGCGTGGCTTGGCAGAACGTAGCATATAATCAGCCTACTCAAACTGGTTTTTATATGGGTGATGGCATGGCTGAACCGCCGCGCCCCGCGATAATAATGGACGTTAATGAAGTATCTGAAGAATCTGCAGAAACCCTTGAAACTGGTGATTTCAGCAGTTTTTATGGTGGGATAAACTCCACTCTACTTGATACCCAGAACGTCGGCCATTGAATACAGACCCGACTTTTTACCAATTAGCCATTCTGCTGCTCGTAGTGCTCCGCGCGCGAAAGTGTCTCTGCTATGGGCGGTATGACTGAAGGTGATTGTCTCGCCGAGTGTGCTGAATAAAATAGTGTGTTTTCCGGTGATGTCCCCTGCCCTTATAGCGTGCATGCCGATGGGGCCTTTCTGTCGCAAGGTGTTTTTGCCGCTTCTGCCGTGAATAAGAGCACCTGGGAAATCTCGACCGGTCACCTTGCATATATTTTCAGCTAATGTAAGAGCACTGCCGCTTGGAGCATCTTTTTTGAAGCGATGGTGCTGCTCCATTATCTCGATATCGTATTGTTCGCCGAGCGTATTTGCAACCTTACCCACCAAAGAAAATAAAAGATTCATCCCCGCGCTCATATTAGTCGTATATACAACCGCAATACTCTTGGAGGCTGTTTCGATTTTTTCACGCTGTGCATCGCTCAGGCCGGTTGTGCCCAAAACTAAGGAAACGCTGTTTTCAGCACAGTAATCAATGGTTTTATCCGCCGCCTCCGGCTGCGAAAAATCGATTGTCACATCAGCATCGGCCTGTCGAGAGCCTCCAGGTCGAGCGACTGGATAGCTGCTGTCGAGTTTAACATTTATCGGCTCTGCTGCAGCCAAGAGCCCTGCATCTTTGCCGACGTCCGGATGGTTTTGTCTTTCCACCGCTGCAACAATATCGAACCTGCCGGATTCAATAGCCAATGATAGTATCCGTCGGCCCATTCTTCCAGCGGCCCCGACAACTACGAGTTTAGGCTTCATTGCTACCTCCTTGAATTCGTTCAGCTAAGACGGTGCTTACGGAGAACGGTTGCGTCCGCCTTGGGCGGATCACGGTTACGTTTTACGTATGACGTTTAACGAAACGAGTAGCGCAACCGCTAAACGAAAGACCATTTTAGGCAGGCTCTTGAACTTGTTTTTCTTCTGGTTTGTTTTTCTCAGATAGA